>NZ_JBLWMM010000004.1:0-420611 GCF_048381195.1 Halorubrum marinum
GCTCTCTGAGCGCGAACCGCGAGGTTGGGGAGGCGTGAGGTGCGGTTGCGGTGCGGTACGGGTGGGACTCAAAGGGGCAGTCACCGGCGCTACGCGCCGGTTGCAAGCGAGAGCTCCGCTCTCGCCCTGCCGCGACGACTCGCGCGGCTTGCTGTGCTCCTCGCTCAGTCGCTATCGCTCCTTCGCTGCGGTGCTTGCTGCGCCGTGCTTCGTCCTCGCGGCTGGGGCTTTGGAGGTGTTCACCGCAGAATCATCACCAGTCACTTATAAGCGCTCGATCCCGTACCAAACCACGTATCGGCCGAACCTATTCGGGCCTCGCTTCCCTACACCGAGCCGATGAAGGTGGGGCTCATCTCGGACGTCCACGCGAATCTGCCCGCGCTCGAAGCCGTTCTTGACGACATGCCCGCCGTCGACCGGATCGTCTGCGCCGGCGACGTGATCGGGTACAACCCGTGGCCCGCCGAGTGCGTCGAACGCGTGCGCGAGGTCGCGACCATGACCGTCCGCGGCAACCACGACCGCACCGTCGAGACACCGGAGCGCTACCGCGCCAACCGGATGGCCGAGGCGGGGCTCGAACACGCGAAGGCGACGCTGTCCGACGACCAACTCGCGTGGCTCCGCGGGCTCCCGCGGACCACCGAGTTCGCTGGCGGGCGGTACCTGCTCGTCCACTCACACCCCGCGGCCGAGCGCGAGGACGCGTACGTCCACCCGGAGGAGTTCTCGAACTTGGACCGACACATGGGCGAGTACGACGGAATCGTCCTCGGACACACCCACGTCCAAGGAAAACGGGAGGTCGCGGGCGGAATCGTCGTCAACCCGGGGAGCGTCGGGCAGCCGCGCGACGGCGATCCGGACGCGGGATACGGCGTGCTGGACACCCAGACCGGCGAGGTCGAACTCCACCGAATCGCGTACGATATCGACCGGGTCAGCGAGGCCGTCGCCGACGCCGGACTTCCCGAACGTACCGCCGCGCGGCTTTATAAAGGCGAGTGAAGAGAGACGAGCGAGTGACACGCGAGCGGCGGGAGTCGGCGACCCGCTACGGCCACAGTCCGACGAGGAGCAGGACGTTCCTGACCGCCGCGCCGAGTGAGAGGAGCCCGACCCCGGCGCACATCACCGTCGCGACGAGCCGCCGCGTGCCGCCCGCGACGGCGACGGGGATTCCGATGACGACCATCCCGGCCGCCTTGGTGAGCAGCATCCCGGGAACGAGACCGTAGCGACCGATCAGCGCGCTCCCGACCGGCGACCCCTCGACGTACTCGCTCCCGGCGATCGCGGCGTACGTGGAGCAGACGTCGGCGGTAATACCGGCCGCCAGGAGGACGACGGCCGCGGCGAGTCGGGTTGGCACTGCCACAGCGCACGCGACGGACCGGCATAAGTCTCCGGGGACCGGCCGAACAAAGAGGCGGTGGCGACGGTGACGTGGCTGGCCGCCAAGCGCGCACAGCACGAATCCATTTAAACCGACGCACGCCGTAACACGCACAATGAGTGCGACTGACGACGAGTACGAGATCGCGGTGGTCGGCGGCGGTCCGGCGGGGCTCACGACCGCGCTGTACGGGGCGCGACTGGGCCACGAGACGGTGCTGATCGACCGCGGCGGCGGCCGCGCGGCGATGATGGCCGACACCCACAACGTGATCGGTGTCACGGAGGAGACCTCCGGCAACGAGTTCCTCGCCACCGGCCTCGAACAGGTACAGTCGTACGGCGGCACGTTCGAGCGCGGCTTCGTCACCGACGTCGAACGCACCGACGCCGACCGGTTCCGCCTGACGACGAACGACGCCGAGATCCTCGCGGACCGCGTCGTGCTCGCCACGGGCTTCTCCGATAAGCGCCCGGACCCGCCGCTGCCGCGGACCGGCCGCGGACTCCACTACTGTCTCCACTGTGACGCGTACATGTTCGTCGACGAGTCGGTGTACGTGATGGGTCACGGCGAGGCGGCCGCCCACGTCGCGATGATCATGTTGAACGTCACCGACGAGGTCGACGTCTTGACTCGCGGCGCGGAGCCGACGTGGAGCGACGAGACCGCGGCGCAGTTGGAAGCACACCCGGTCGATATCATCCACGAGGAGGTGACCGGCGTGGAGAACGACCCCGACTCCGGCTGGCTAGAGGCGCTGGAGTTCGGGGACGGAACCCGGCGCGAGTACCGCGGCGGCTTCCCGATGTACGGCTCCGACTACAACACCGCGCTCGCGGAGGGACTCGGCTGCGACCTGACGGAGGGCGGCGAGATCGACGTGGACGACCACGGTCGCACCAGCGAGGACGGCGTGTTCGCCGTCGGCGACATCACGCCCGGGCACAATCAGGTGCCGGTCGCGATGGGACAGGGCGCGAAGGCCGGTCTCGCGATTCACAAGGAGATCCGCGAGTTCCCGCGTTCAAAAGAGGATATCGCCCGCGACGGCCCCGTCGAGCCCGACGAGGTCCCGGCGATTTCGCCCGAGCTCATGGCGACCGCGATCGCTCACGAGGGGCACGCGGGGGGGCCGCGCAAAGAGGTAGACGCCGCGGTCGAGGCCGATCGGTCGGCGGCCGACGACGATTGAACGGCGGCGGACCCGAAACCCGACGATCGAATGCTGACGGAGGGGCGACATCCTCCGATCCGACGGTCGATCCCGCGGCGGTTCGAGCCCGTTGAGAGCGTGCGCTTCCGACGGAACGAAAGCGAAATCATCCTGCGAACTCGCATCGCCGTTACGAGCGGCATAACAATCCCCGCTTCGGTCCCCCGTCTGATCGATGGGGAACCGCCGTAGTACCGTCGAGTTCGCACGTCCGACGTTGAGCACCCGCGGACGATGAGGGATCGACTCCGAGAACTGATCAATGGGCTGATACCGACCGGGTCCGTGGTCCAGCGGACCGTTAAAAGCGGAATTTGGGTCTCAGCAACGAAGGCGGCTGTCCGGTTGTCGCAGGTGCTGATGCTCGTCGTTCTCGCCCGCCTGCTGGCCCCGCGAGATTTCGGACTGATGGGAATTGCCTTGCTGACCCTCTCTGCAACGCGTCGATTCACCGATATCGGTATCAACGCGGCGCTCATCCAGGACTCGGACACGGACGTCGACCGGTATCTCAACACAACCTGGTCCCTCGAAATCGCCCGTGGATTTCTACTTTTCGGGGGGTTGTTCGTCGCCGCGCCGTACATCGCTGGCTTCTTCGACGAGCCGCAGGCGACGAGTCTCATTCGTGTCCTCGGACTGATCCCGCTGTTGTACGGAGTCCGCAACCCCGGTGTCGTGTACTTCGAAAAGGACCTTTCCTTCCACAAGGATTTTATCTTCAAATCGGGCGGAAGCCTGGCACAGTTCGTCGTCGGGGTCGGCTACGCGGTGTACTCGCCGACGGTCTGGGCGCTCGTGTTCGCGACGGTGAGCAAAACGCTGGTAAAGCTCGTGCTGTCTTACGTCCTCCACGGGTACCGGCCGTGGCCCGCCTTCGAGCTTGACGTGGCACGAAAGCTGATCGATTACGGAAAGTGGATCACCGGTGCTTCGATTGTCAGCTTTATATACAGCGAGGGTGACGACGCCTTCGTCGGGTGGTTCCTCTCCGCCACAGCGCTCGGGTTTTACCAGTACGCGTACCGCCTCGCGGATCTGCCCGCCTCCGAGGTGTCCGGAGTCATCTCCAAGATCACGTTTCCCGCGTACTCACGGCTGCAAAACGATATCGATGATCTCCGCGCCGCGCTGCTGCAAACGACGAGGCTGACGGCGTTCATGGCGTTCCCGCTGTCGTTCGGGATCGCGTTGGTCGCTCCGAGTTTCGTACCGGCCGTCCTCGGACCGGAGTGGAACCCGATGATTGTCGCGATGCAGATTCTCGCGATGTACGGACTGTTTCACGCGATCACGCGAAACTTCGGTGCGGTTTGGAAGGCGTTGGGTCGCCCCGACTACATCGTCAAAACCGGCTTACTTCGTATCGTCTGTATCGCAGTCCTCATTTGGCCAGCTACCGCGAGATGGGGGATAGAGGGAACGGCCCTCGTCGTCGTCGGAGTGTACGTCTTCCCGATGTTGCCGATCGACGTCTACCTCGCCGCACAGTTGGTCGAAGCTCGTCCCGCTCAGATATATTCGGAGTACGCGTACCCGTTCATCGCCGCGTCCGTGATGTTTGTGACGCTCCGATACGTCGCCTTCGCTACCGACCTCTCGTCGCTCGGCGAGTTCGTACTGCTCGTTCCGGCAGGAGCAGTCATCTACTTGGCCGTCGCGTTCCTCCTCGAACGTCGCTTCGACTGGGGGATACAGCACAATCTGCGAACGATACGAGACGGAATGAAGAGCTGATGGCAGTTCCGGATCCGGAAATCCGATCAGCTGTCTCAGAACTGATGCCGGAGTCGGTGATAGAGACGAACCCCGACCCGCGCCGGGTGCAGGACCGGGCTCTCTTTCACCTGTTCGAGATCCGTTTTGGCCTGGTTCCGTAAGGCGGGAACGCGTCCGGGCTGAAGCATTTCGTTCGATTCGTTACAGAATACGGGCTTTCCGGTCTGAGAGCGGATCTCGTCCGCCTGTTCGGCGTCGCTTTCGATGAACAGCGCCGCACCGGTGGCGTCGTACACGTCGGATTTGAACTGAGCGTGATTGCCGCGTTCTCGACGAGTCTCCATGTCCGGTACGTCCATCATCACCAGTTCGTCGTATTCGATCCCGTGCTCGTCTAACCACGCTTCAGTTTCGGGACGGTACTTCTCAAGTCTGGCAGTAACGAGCCACCCGATCCGTTGGTTCGGAACGACCTCGGGAGCTACGGTCGACAGAAACTCTCGGTAATTCTCGCCGTCGTCGTTTTCCGCGGGCGTTGGGTCCCGACAGAGAACGCCGTCGATATCCACGCAGGCGTTTTCCAACGCCGGATGATGGAACAGGTTCCACTCGAAAACGCGAGGCGACGGAACGACCTCCGCCCAGTGATCGACGTGCTCGTCGGCCCACGGTGCGATGTATACGGCTCCGTACTCCACGTCGAACGGAAACTCGTAGGACTCGAGTTCCGACTTCGTCTCGATCATCTGAGTTCCCGAGAGGACGGAGTCGTCGACGACGAGGGCCGATTCGAACTCATTGAACGGCCGGACGGTGCCGTACCGATTTCCCGTCATCAACACCCGTTCGTTCTTGAGCCCATCGACGCTCATCATGGGAACGTCCAGTCGAAGGCTCAGCAGGTTCGCGGCGAGGAGGCCGCTCCGCGGAATGCCGACAACGAGATCGATCGTTCCAGACAGTTCCCGTGCGAGTTGATGAACGCTGGCTTTGAGGTCCGTGATGCTCCTGTATTCCATACGCAAAAATACCATATCATTCTCTAATAAAATGACCCGGCTAACGGCTCAAACCGGTCGGCTCTCGATGAGCAGCCCGAAGAGAAATGACAGAGAGCGTATTTACTACGAATCCGCCGGTACAGTGCCTGAAACAGGTTAACCGACATCGAGAACACCTGTTAGAAGCCGTTTAATACGCCTCGACTGAGCGGTCTCCCTCGGTGGCTCCACGAAATTACGTGCTACGGTATAAACGGGACACATCCGGATTTGAGCGCTTCTGTCGTTTGTGTTCGTTCCAGGTATGTGCGTAGTGGCTCGATCGGAGAAGCGTATGCCCCGGCCGGGACCCCCGCGAGCGAAGCGAGCGGGGGGTCGGCTGGGCACGAACGAAGTGAGTGCCCCGGCCGGGATTTGAACCACGGTCGCTCGCTACGCTCGCTCTCTGATTCAAATCCGTCGGCGATTTCTCTCACTTCGTTCGAGAAATGCGCCGGCCGGGATTTGAACCCGGGCCATGAGCTTGGAAGGCTCAGGTCCTACCACTAGACCACCGGCGCGCATCTACACGTAGGCCGAACTGTTTTGATAAACGTTCCGTGTTGGGTCGCGACACCGCCGCCGCTCGCTCACTCGGAGCTGACTACCGCGTAGCAGTTGCCGCTCGAAACGTCGACGTCGACCGGTTCAAGGCGGCTCGCGGCGAGGTCCGCGTCGAACTCGTCAGGCGAGTAGATGTGATAATACCGCGGGACCGTCTCGCCGCCCGGAAGGGTCCAGTCGACCGTCGTGTCGAACCCCTCTACGCGGTCGAAGCGGTCGTGAGCGGTGCTCCAGACGCTCACCAACGCGACGCCGTCGGGTGCGAGCGCCCGCGCGAGTTCGTTCAGGCTTCGGACCCGCGCCGCCCGCGGCGAGAGGTGATGGAGCGTCGCGACGTACACGGCGAGTCCGACACAGTCATCGGCGATCGGGAGCGCGCCGGCGTCCCCGTGAACGAAGTCGGCGGCGTCGGCGAATCCCCGCTCGCGCGCTCGCACTGCGGCCTCCCGAAGTAGCTCGCGGCTCACGTCGACGCCGACGACCGTCTCCGCCCGCTCGGAGAGCAGCTCTGTGTGTCGACCGTTGCCGCAGCCGAGGTCGAGCGCGCGGTCCGCCGATCTCCCGTCCAGGAACGACGCCACTTCAGGCCACGCGTACTCACGCGTCTTCGAGAAGTGGGCGGCGATGCGGTCGTACGTCGACCGGAGATCGGTCGGTGTCGACGCGTCGGGGCCCTCGTCGTTCATGCTCGACCCTCGGCGTTCATGTTCGACCCTCGGCGTTCATGTTCGACCCTCGGCGTTCATGTTCGACCCTCGAAGTCCATACTCGGCTCTCGGCACGTACAGATATAGCTCCGGTGACCGCGGTCGGCGCGGATCCCGCGGCAGTGAGGCTCGATATCGGGAGACTGCACCGGCGACCCGCCTAGACGAGCCCGATAGCGACGAACGTGACGAGCGTCAGCCCGAGGAGGATCACGACGTGTTTCACGCCGTCTCGCACGGAGCCCTCTCCGAGCTGTCCGGCGACGAGCCCGGAACAGATCGCTTGGACGGACGCCGCGTGGAAGAACAGCTGCTCGTAGGCGAACGCGTTGATATCGCCGATCCCGTCCGTGATTCCGCCGGGACCGCTCGCCACCCCGTCGTCCGTCGCTCCCGAGAGACCGCCGCCGGTTCCGGAGACAGCCGCCTCCTCGATGGCGGGGATGAAGGAGACGGACAGCGAGGCGATGATCCCGAGGAAGACGAGAAAGGAGATGTAGATCACGATGAGGTACGTCAGCATGACCTGTCTGCGCTCGCGGCGGAGCGCCCACGTCGCTCGCGCCTCGTCCGCGGCGATCCGGAGGACGGGACCGATGTCGCCGCTCGCGCGCATCGCGTTCGTGATGAGCGCGACGGCCCGCGACGCCATCGGCGACCGGATCCGACGCTCCAGCCGATACAGGGCGGTGGCGACGTCGGCTCCCCAGTCGATGTCTCGCCGGGTGCGTTCGAGATCCGCCGTCAGCCCCTCCAGGTTCGAGTCGGCGACCCGTCGCACGCTCCCGACGACCGAAGTGCCCGCCTCGTTGACGCTCGCCAGCCGGTCGAGGAAGTCGGGCACCGCGGACTCGACGCGTCGCATGCGGCGCTTCTGTACCTCGTACACGAGCGAGTAGCTCGCGAGCACGAGCGCGGTCGCGACGACGACGGGCGTGTCGATCTGCGCCGCCACCTCGACCGGCGACCCGCGCGCGATCGGGAACGCGAAGACGAGGAGTCCGATCAGCGCGAGCGGGACCGTAACGAAAAACACCGTCCGGGGCGCCGCGAGGACGCTCTCCACCGGCGACGTGAGCCACTCGCGGGCGCGGCGGACGCGCAGGTACGCGTCGAGGCGCTCGCGGCTCACCGCCCATCGGTCGGCGTCCCCCGCTCGTCCGGACGGATCGCTCGTGTCGCCTGCGAGTCCACCGTCGGGCCGGACGCCCGCGGCGACCGCGTTCGCCGAGGCGGTCCGGCCGTCGGCGTCGCTTCCCTCGTCAGCGCCGTTTTCGGCGTCGGCATCGTCTCCCGCGCCGGTGTCATCTTCGAATCGGGTCGCGGTCTCCGTTCCGCCGACGCCCTGCGTCACGCTGTCGACGTAGACGACGAAGCCGAACGTCGCCAGCGGCACCCCGAGGTACACGACGACTCGCAACAGCGGTAGCGTGTCGTCCAAGACGAGGCCGATCACGACGAGAATCGTGATGAAAAACAGCGGTCCGGCGACGAGCGCCGTGACGTACGCCTCCGCGAACGTCGAGAGGAGTTCGAGGTACTGCTGCTGTTTCGACTCCGCCTCCTCTTGGTAGAGTTCGTACTGATCGCTGAGAAACGTCGATATCGACTGGCCGGTGCCGAGCACCGACGCGAGGTTCTCCGCGAAGTCGGCCAGGTCCTCGCTGGGCGTCCGGCGCGCGGTGCGCTGGAGCGCGGTCAGCGCGTCGGTGCCGAACGCGTTCATGTCCCGAACCGCGACCGACAGCTCCGTGGCCGCCTCGCCGTACACGTCCTCGTTCTCCGCGAGGGTGTCCATCACGCGCGGGAACGCCATCCCCGACCGCGAGAGCGCGTACATGAACGCGACGGTCCGCGGGAGCGTGGCGTCGATTTCGGCGGCTCGGGCGTGTGCGCGCTGGTTCAACACCTCCCATCGGCCGTAGTAGGTGCCGACGGCGAGCGCGGACCCGAGCGTCGCCGATGCGACGGTCAACAGGAGAAACAGCTCGAACAGACCGAGCTCGGCGAGCCGGGCGACGCCCGCGAGGAATCCCACGGAGGCCGGGAGCGACTCGCGGATCGCGGCCTCGCCGATATCGAGCGCCGACAGCAGCGCCCCCGCGGCGTACACCCCTATGACGCTTCCGGCGACGCCGAGCACGCCGGCGTACAGGATCGTCCGCGAGGCGTACTCGCGGTGCGTGCCGCCCACGTGGGCGGCGTGCATCCGGTCGCGCTGGCGCTGGCGACGACTCCCGTCCCTGCCGACGTAGTCGCCGAACAGCGTCAGCGCGAGCCGGGCGACGAGCAGGTCCGCGCGCCGAGAGGCGAGCGGGAGCACGAGCGCCACACAGAGGCCGAGCGCGGTAAACAGCGGGACGTACGCGAGCATCACCGGGCTCCGACGTCCTCGTACGCGCCGGGCGCATCTGTCCGGCCGTCTGCGTCGTGTTCGCCCGTTCGGCCGTCGGTACCGGACGCGCCCGACTGATCGTCTGCCTCGCTCACGTCTGCCGTCTCGTCCCGGTCTTCGAGCCGGTCCATCACCCGATCAGGGTCGGCGTAGTACTCGTTGACGAGCGCCGTGAAGGTCCGGTAGTCGGTGATGTCGAGGTGCCGAAGGAGTTCGAGGAACCGCTCGCGGCGTCGGAACTCGGTGAGAAGTTGCGATCTGGACCAGCCGCGTTCGTCGGCGATCTCCGCCAATAGCGAGGAGTCGTTCCGGCGGAACTCGTCCGTCTCCGGCCGCCACTCGAACGCCGACGAGTAGTCGAGCTCGCCGGTTCGCTGGTCGATCCCGCCGATCTCGCCGATCGTCTTCGCGCGACGCACGCGCTGGTCTCCCGAGCGGGTGAGGGTCTGGATCGAGAGCATATCGAGCGACTGGACCATCGCGCGCGGCACGTTGATCGGCTCGTTCTCCAGCCGGTTTATCACCGTCTCGATCGAGTCGGCGTGCATCGTCGAGAACGTGGTGTGGCCGGTGTTCATCGCCTGGAAGAGAGTGATAGCCTCCTCGCCGCGGACCTCGCCCACGATGATGTACTCGGGGCGGTGGCGAAGCGCGGAGCGCAACAGGTCGTACATGTCGATGTCCGTTCCCTCGTAGCGTCGTTCGCGGGTGACGGAGGAGAGCCAGTTGTCGTGGTATAGGGAGAGCTCGCGGGTGTCCTCGATGGTGAGCACCTTCGCGCGCGGCGGGATGAACATCGACACCGCGTTCATCGAGGTGGTCTTCCCGGAGGCGGTCCCGCCCGCGAAGATGAGGCTCTTGTTGTGCTCGATACACAGCCAGAAGTACGCCATCTGCTCGATCGAGAACGTGCCGTACTCGACGAGGTCGACGGGCGTGAACGGCTCCTCGGCGTACTGTCGGATGGTGAACGCGGACCCGCGGGGCGTCACCTCCTCGCCGAGCGCGAGCTCCGCGCGGGAGCCGTCCGGCAGCGTCGTCTCCACGATGGGATCGCCGACGGAGACGTGTCGGCCGGACTGCTGGGCGAGTCGGATCACGTAGTTGTCGAGCGCCGCCTTCGCGAACGAGACGTTCGTCTCGATGTCCGTGTACTCCTCGTGATACGCGAAGATCGGGAGGTCGTAGCCGTCACAGGAGATGTCCTCGATGCGGCGGTCGTTGAGCAAGGGGTCGATCCTGCCGTAGCCGCAGAAATCGCGGTAGAGGTAGTACAAGAGGGCGTAGAAGGTGTCCATTCCGGCATCGACGCCGTACGCTTCGAGGAGTCCTTCGAGCTCCGAGCGCAGCGTCTCCTCGTCGGTCCGACCGGTCCCTCCGCGGTAGAGGAGGGGATCGCGGATGTCGTCGACGACGCGGTCGAGGAGCTCGCGCTCGAACGCGTCCAGATCGGGCTCGACCGCGTAGTACCGGTGTTTGCTCTCGGCGTCGTCGTAGGCGATCACCACGTACGCGTATGGGGCGTTCACCCAGTACCGGTCGACCTCTCGTTCGCCCGTTGGGACCGAGAACGACGCGAGCGGTCCGTCCTCGTCGGGGCGAAACGGACGCACGTCCACGTCCGACCCTTGCAGCATCTCCCACGTCCGCGAGAGCCGTCGCCGGAGGGCTTCGATGTGGTCTCCGATATCGCCGCGTGCGTCACTCGCCATCGTCGTATACGAGCCGTATGCGGCGCGGTGGTTTAAATTCCACCCGACGATTATCAGCATCGACATCGGGGATGACGAGCGACACAGCGCCGGGGTGTTGTCCCGACGCCCGTCACTCGCCCGACCCGGCGGGCCGTCGCTCCGAGTGCCCGGTATTCACTCCGAACGCCCGTTACGTTGATAGGCGCCCGTCGCAAACGATGTGGTAGGCAATGCGGCGTGACTACTTCGATCTGACCGTCGAGGGTGTCGGCGAGGGCGCCGACAGCCGAGGGCCCCCCTTGGTCCGTATCGACTTCCACGGACCGGAGGGGTTACTGCACGATCGCCTCTCCGGGAGCGACGGCGACCTCCTCGACGCGAGCGAGGTCGACGTGGCGTTCCGGTTGCGAGAGCCGCTCGCAAGCGCGGACGAACCGGAGGGCGTAGTAGCCGTGACGAACCGATACACCGGCGATTTCATCCTCGAACTCAACGAGACGGCCACCGACGTGCTCCCGTTTATCCACGCCGCACGCGACGTCGCCGGTGACGAGGACGCTCACTACCGCGTCGAGATCGACGTCAAGGGGGATCGACTCGTCGCGTACGAGAAGCACACGTTCCTCGTGTACGACCACGAGGGGAACCTCCTCCGCAACGAGAGCCTGATTCCGTCCGGCGTCGAGCTCTGAGGGCGTCGAGCTCTGCGGGACGTCAGGCGTCCATCGATACGCAGTTTGTAGCGCGTTTCAGGTCCGTACAAGGGATTCACGGGGAGATCCGGGTAGCGGAGACACAGACCGTCCCTTCAGAGACAGGGACGTAGCATAAGCCTCTTCCTCGCTTTTTTCCACCGAGTAGCAGTCAGATCACTCCCTCATGACTCCGCCTGACTCTCCCCGAGAAGAAGATGAAGATCTGCGTACGGCTGTCGCGTCGGACGCGTACACTTCGAAGATTCCCAGTGACGCTGATAGATCACCCACCGTCTGTGTCGTGGAAGCCGTTTCGGAGGCTATCGACACCGATTTGACCGAGTTGCAGCCCCTCTACGACGCGATCGATCCAGATGCCCTCGATCAGCTCATCGGACCGCCACACCGGTTTACGGGGGGCCGTATACGGTTCAGATACGAGGGATGTACCGTCACCGTTGACGCAGATGGGTGGATTGCTGTTTCGTCAGGACTGAACGACGGGGCGTGACGGGGGTGACAGTTCGGCCGGTCTCCGAATCGCGGTCATTTCCCTCTCGTCGGGTGAGACTTGGTGGAGTGTTCGAACATGAACGTGAGAATCTTGCGCTCGGCCGCGAAGATGTGTTCTGAAAAGGTAGCGGAGGTGATCCCGAACTCGTTAGCAACGTCTTGTCCCGTGCAGTCGCGCGGCCACTCGTAATACCCCATCTCGAATGCGGTCTGCAGGATATTCCGCTGTCTCTCAGTCAGACTGTCGAGAATTGGCTGCTGGACTGTAGAGGGAGTCACCATCGGCGTGTGCGTCTCTCTCGTTCGTTTAGCGACAAGTTCGAAATCGGGATACTCCTCAAGGAATCGTTCCGTAACTGCTGGCGGATCGTACCGCAACGGAATCTCGGCGACGATGCGTCCCCGGCCATCGACACCTTCGACGGTTTTGGGGAGCGATCCGAGTTCAGCGAGCCGATACGCGGGACAATCCCCCGAGACGATAAATTCGAATAGACCGCCGTCGTCGTATTCGCTGAGGAGTCTGGTTTCGACGGTCTCGTATGAGTCTGCGTGGCGCATAACTCGAGCGGGAGGCGCACCTAACACGTTGAAAAACTCCGCGTACTGTGCCTCCTGACGTGGGACGATATTCGCGAGTTCGACCCGGCAACGCTCTTGTCCGGACACGCCAACGAACGGATACACTTCGTTCTGCACCGTGAGTTCGACCTCGACCACTGAATCGGCCCGGTCGTCTCTCTGATCTGTTATACTGCTCATTGCAAACGATACCCAAGCAGCGTGTTAAGTCCTTTTGGAAATGATAAATCATCTTGTAGTTTCTGGGTGTCGCTACTCCGTCCGTACAGGAACAACAGCGGGCGATAGCGGGAGCGAGCGTTGCAGACCGGCGACGGTATCATCGTTACGCAACTGCGAGCGGGTGCGGCAGCTATTTATCAGAGACGAGGCGGTGGCGCGCCCCGGTAAGCGACCTCGAGGCCGCTCACCGACGGTGCGAGGGAGTCGCGGCCGCTTATCAACGACCGCGACGAGGCTGGGGCTTTGGGGGCTTTCAGCGCAGGGTCGTCGATCACAGAGGACCAGCCGACAGCAACGCCCGAATCCGATCGATAAACAACCACCGAACCGACAACCACCGAACCGATCTACTTCACCCACTCCCGCTCTCGACCACCGGACGATCGGCAACGAACGGTCGAATCAGTTGCGACGCGTCTGAGGAGTGGGATTTCACCGAATCCACGGCGCTATAGGCTCACGTTGTCGGTGACGAGCCGAACGTCGTCGCCCGGATGGAGGCCGAACCCGCCGTCGCCGCGTCCGTCGTTGACGTCGCACTCGACGTAGCCGTGGCTCCCGACGGTCACCAGCTTCTCGCCCGGACCGACCGCGCCGAACGTCTCGGCGACGGGGGTGAGTTCGCCGTTGACTCGGATCCAGTCGCGGTCCCGAAGCAACGCTCCCGGCACGTTCGTGATCACGTTGCCGAAGCGGTCGATGACGAGCACTTCGCCGTCGACGGCCACCGGGTCCCCCTCGTCGTCGCGCTCGACGCTCGGGTCGGGTAAGACGAGGTCGACGGGGTCGGCCGCCGGGGAGAGGTCGTCCATCGCCGCGAGCGCGTCGGCCACCGTATCGGGAGTCCGCGCGGCCGGATCGTCGTCAAGCGTCGCGTGGATCCGGGCCGCAGTCGGCGCGAACACGTCGCGGCCGTGGAACGTCGCGCTCGCGGGATTCTCGACCTCGACGACGAACGACTCGACGTCGGGGTCGGCGGCGTTCTGATCGTCGTCCGCAGACGAGGCGAGCGCTCGGGCCGGCGGCATCGCGAGCCCGTTATCGGGCGCGACGATGACGTGTGTACCGGCGCGGACGACGAGCGCGTCGCGGTCGGTCCCGACCCCGGGGTCGATGACGGCGCAGTGGACCGCGGGCGGGAACTCGGGGAGGACGAACCGGAGCCAGAAGGCCGCCGCACGCGGATCGCCACGCGGGAGATCGTGGGCGACATCGATCAGTTCGGCGTCCGTGTGTCGGCGGATGACCCCCTTCATCGCGGCGGGGTACGGCGAGCCGAAGTCCGAGGTGAGCGTGAGCATACGCGTACTGCAAGACGGCAGGCGGTTAAAAGGCGGTGGGGTACGGGCGAGGGCGTCGAGGGCGTGCGTGTCTGTCGGGAAAGCGGGTTCCGAGGGGCTACGCGTCCATCGGAGGGTCGGCGTTCGTGTCGGTCTCAGCGATCCGGCGGATGCGCTCGACGCCGTCGACCTCTTCGATGACGTTGGCGACGGTCTCCGGCACCAGCTCCTCCCAGTCGTGGCCGTGGATCATGCGCTCGCGGAGCTCGGTGCCTTCGAGGACGTCCCGACGGAACATCGGCGACCCCCGTACCTCGACGCCCGCCTCCTCGAACAGCCTGACGACGAGCGGGTTGTTCGAATACGCGATATCGAATCGCGGGGCCATGCTCTGGACGTGGCCCACCCAGACGGAGTTTCGGTCGAGGTCCTCAATGGGGACGACGTACGTGGTGATATCGATGTTCTCGACGGCCTTCGTCACCATCATGACGCGCTCGCCCGCGGTAAACGGGTTCCTGGTGGTGTGCGAGTCGCCGGCGGAGCCGATCCCCAACACCAGCTCGTCGACCTCCGAGGCGATCTCTTCGACCATGTGTCGGTGGCCGTTGTGGAACGGCTGGTACCGCCCGATGTAGAACCCGCGCATGGATCCACGTTGCGTGACCATCATTTATAAACCCAGTGGGAACCCACGTCTGCCGATATCAGACATCTTGGCCACTCTATCCCACGGTTCGTGAATACCAGACCGATCGACCGCGGGGAGAAAGTATATCAGTAGCCGACCCCTCGTTTTTCGTAGCGATACCCGATTCTATGAGTAACGAAAAGGACACGAACGACCCGCCCGCAGACGACCCCGAGACGCCGGACGAAACCGGCCCCGGGGCGTCCGACGCGGCGGGGAACGGTGAGGACGCTTCGGGCGACGGCACTCCCGCGTCCGGCGAGCGCGACGGTGACCGCCCCGACGTGCCCGCCGCCGACTCCGACGGTGTCGACACCGACGACACCGACTCGGACGCCGAGCGCGACACCGACTCGGACGTCGAGGGCGCCGACAACTCGGACGTCGAGGGCGCCGACGACTCAGACGACGTCTGGGACGACGGGGTCGTCGTCGACGACGCGCCGAGTCCGGGCAGCCCCGGACCGAACGGAGAGGAGGCACACGGCGCCGCCCCCGAAGGGGTCACAGAACTGAGCGACGATGGCGACATCGACGAACCGATAGACGACGGCGGCATCGACGACCTCGGCAGTTCGGTCGAGGTCGAGGGCGCGGAGATCGACGAGGACCCCGACGAGGACGACCTCCTCGGCGGCCTCAAGATCGACACCACGGCCGAGCTCGAAATCCCCGACCGCCTCGTCGACCAGGTGATCGGGCAGGAGCACGCTCGCGACGTGATCATCAAGGCGGCCAAGCAGCGCCGCCACGTGATGATGATCGGCTCGCCCGGGACCGGGAAGTCGATGCTCGCGAAGGCGATGTCCGAACTGCTCCCGAAAGAAGAGCTGCAGGACGTCTTGGTCTACCACAACCCGGACGACGGCAACAAACCGAAGGTCCGGACCGTCCCCGCCGGGAAGGGCGATCAGATCGTCGACGCACACCGCGAGGAGGCGCGCAAGCGCAACCAGATGCGGTCGCTCTTGATGTGGATCATCATCGCCGTCGTGTTGGGCTACGCGCTCATCATCGTCGGCCAGATCCTCATCGGCATCATCGCGGCCGGGGTCGTCTACCTCGTCTTCCGCTACCTGAACCGCGGCTCGGACGCGATGATTCCGAACCTGCTGGTGAACAACGGCGACACGAAGACCGCGCCGTTCCGCGACGCCACGGGCGCGCACGCCGGCGCGCTGCTCGGCGACGTCCGCCACGACCCGTTCCAGTCCGGCGGGATGGAGACGCCCAGCCACGACCGCGTCGAGGCGGGCGCCATCCACAAGGCGAACAAGGGCGTGCTGTTCATCGACGAGATCAACACGCTCGACATCCGCAGCCAGCAGCACCTCATGACGGCGATCCAGGAGGGCGAGTTCGCGATCACGGGCCAGTCCGAGCGCTCCTCGGGCGCGATGGTCCAGACCGAGCCCGTCCCGACCGACTTCGTCATGATCGCGGCGGGGAACCTCGACGCGATGGAGAACATGCACCCGGCGCTGCGCTCGCGGATCAAGGGCTACGGCTACGAGGTGTACATGGAGGACACCATCGAAGACACCCCGGAGATGCGGCGGAAGTACGTCCGGTTCATCGCCCAGGAGGTCGCGAAGGACGGTCGCCTGCCGGAGTTCTCGGCCGAGGCGATCGAGGAAGTCATCCTCGAAGCCAAGCGCCGCTCCGGCCGGAAGGGCCACCTCACCCTCTTGTTCCGGAACCTCGGCGGACTCGTCCGCGTCGCCGGCGACATCGCCCGCGGCGAGGACGCCGAGTTGACCACCCGCGAACACGTCCTGTCCGCGAAGGGGCGTTCTCGCTCCATCGAACAGCAGCTCGCCGACGACTTCATCGAGCGCCGGAAGGACTACGAGCTGCAGGTCTCCGACGGCTACGTCGTCGGCCGCGTCAACGGCCTCGCCGTGATGGGAGAGGACTCCGGGATCATGCTCCCGGTGATGGCCGAGGTCGCGCCCTCGCAGGGGCCGGGCGAAGTCATCGCCACGGGACAGCTGAAGGAGATGGCACAGGAGTCGGTCTCGAACGTCTCCGCGATCATCAAGAAGTTCTCCGACGAGAACATCTCGGAGATGGACATCCACATCCAGTTCGTGCAGGCGGGCCAGCAGGGCGTCGACGGCGACTCCGCGTCCATCACGGTCGCGACCGCCGTCATCTCCGCACTGGAGAACGTCGGCGTCGACCAGAGCCTCGCGATGACGGGATCGCTGTCGGTGCGCGGGGACGTGCTCCCCGTCGGCGGCGTGACCCACAAGATCGAGGCGGCCGCGAAGGCAGGCTGCACGCGGGTCATCATTCCGCAGGCCAACGAGCAGGACGTGATGATCGAAGACGAGTACAAGGACATGATCGAGATCATCCCGGTCTCGCACATCAGCGAGGTGCTCGACATCGCCCTCGAGGGCGAAGCCGAGAAGGACTCGCTGGTCTCCCGACTCAAATCGATCACCGGCTCGGCGCTCAAGGAGGGCGGCGTCTCCAGCCCCTCCAGCCCGAGTCCGCAGTAAGCGAGCCGTTCAACGGTTTCAACCGATTCGACCGCTCACTTCGATTCTCCAGTAATGCCGGATTGGGTGACGTTCGCGGCCGCGACCGTCGCCCTGACGCTGCTGTTACTGTTTCTTACTCGACGCTCACAGCAACTGCTGGAGCAGGCTCGGATCGTCGACCGCGGACACGACACGAGCGATCCGATCGCTGGCGATGAGACTGGAGCCGTCGCGGACCGCGAGAGCGACCGAGATAATCGCGGTGGTGGCGGTATCGACGGCACCAACGGCACCGACGACACCGACGACACCGTCGTTGCTGTCGAGCACGCTCCGACAGCCACCGAGGGAACTGAGGAGTCCGAGGCACCCTTCGCCGAAGGGGCCGCAGAACCCGGATTCCCTTCCCCCGAGCGGCCCGTCCTCACCACGGAGGCGCTCCTCGCGAACGCCGCGCTCTCACAGCTGTTCGCGCTCTCGGTACTCGTCGCGATCGCGTGGTGGACCGGAGTCCCGGCGGCCGCGTTCGGGCTCGGGGCTGGCGACCCGCTTCCGGTCTCCGCGGCTGTCGCGCTGGGCGCAGCCGCCGGCTCCGTCCTTTACGCTGGCAACGAGGTCGCTGCGGCGCTCGGCGCGCGGGTCGGCGTGTCGACCTCGGAACGCCTTCGCGAGGCGATGGCCCCGGACGACGCTCGCGGGTGGGGGGTGCTTCTCGGCGTCGTGCTGCCGATCGTCGCCGTCTTCGAGGAGGCGCTGTTTCGCGGGGCGCTAATCGGAGCGGTTGCGATGGGTTTCGCGGTCGATCCGTGGCTCCTCGCTGTCGCGTCGTCGGTCGCGTTCGGGCTCGGACACGGCGCGCAGGGACGGCTCGGTGTCGTCGTGACGGGGGCGTTAGGATTCGCACTCGCAGCGATTTACGTCTCTACCGGGAGTCTCCTCGTCGTGATCGTCGCCCACTACGTCGTCAACGTCGCGGAGTTCGTCGTGCGCGAGGGGTTCGGTTTCGACCCGCTGGGTGCCGGAGCGTGAGACTCGACGACGGACGACGGGATGCGGCCGCCGGACGCCGCACCCTTCCCACCCCTTTTTACTGTGGCGGGCGCTATGTCCGCCGATGAGCGGGAAACCTACCGTCGGCGAGTACATGACTCGCGACGTCGAGACCGTCGGACCCGACGAGACCGTCGCCGCGGTCGCGCGGCGGATGGCCGACAGCGACGGGCACAACGGGTTCCCCGTGACGGAAGGTCGGCGTGTCGAGGGATTCGTCTCCGCGGCCGATCTGTTGCTCGTGGACGACGACGCCCCCGTGTTCACGGTCATGTCGACCGACCTCATCGTCGCGCATCCCGACATGAAAGTGACCGATGCCGCCAGAGTCATCCTCCGATCAGGAATCCAGCGGCTTCCGGTCGTCGATGACGCCGATAACCTCGTGGGGATCATCTCAAACACCGATGTCGTCCGCTCGCAGATAGAGCGCGCGACGCCGAGCAAGGTGGGAAAGCTGATGCGGACTCTCGAACAGATACACGGCGTCACGCTCACCGAAGAACGCCGCGAAGTCCGGCTCACCGACCTCATACCGACGCAGGCGCGGGTGTACGCCGACGAGTTGGAGGGGCGTAAGTACGAGCTAGAGCGCGGGCTCGCGGAGCCGCTCGTCGTCATCGACAACGGCGGGAAGCTCCACCTCGCCGACGGGCACCATCGGGTGATGGCCGCTCACGAGGCGGGCATCGAGACGATGGACGCGTACGTGATCGTTCCGAACCACACGCTCGACCTCGGAATGGCCAAGACCGCGGAGAAGGAGGGACTCTACGACATCACCGATATCGAGATCGTCGATTACGCGCGCCACCCGCTCGTCGAGACGACGAAGCGGCTGCAGTGAGTGTGGGTGCAGTGAGTGTGGGTGCAGTGAGTGTGGGTGCAGCGAGTGTGGGTGCAGCGAGTGTGGGTGCAGTGAGGTTCCGCTTCGTCTGCTTCGGTCCTACCGACTTCCGTCCCCCCTCCGACGACAGATTTTTGTGAGTTGCCAGAGAACATATCAATATGGGAACTCGACTCAAATCGGCACTCTCCAGAGCAAAGTACGCGGCCGTCGGCGCTGCGGTCGGTGCCGCGGTCGGCGGACTGATCAGCCGGAACGCGGCGAGTACCGGCGGCGCGCTCGGCGGGCTCGCGGGCGCGACGCTCGCCGACGTCCGGAGCGATCCGGAGGGGTTCCTCTCTGCGCTTCGGTCCGGCGATGACGACGAGGCTCTCGACGCGGAGGACGGCGAGTCGGCGGCCGCCGCAGCCGCGGAATAACCCCGAGGGCGCCGGAGCGACACCCGGCCCTCGTCTCTTCTGACGTGACTCGAGCGGAGCGCGACGCGGACCGAACGGACTCCGGCGCGTCCCGAACTGGACGAAGCGACTCGTTCGGGAACGCATATACGACCGGCCCGAGTAGCGACGCGTAATGACTGACACCGACGCGGACGGGGACTCGGCCTCGGACGCCCACGGGGCGTCGGACGAGAACGCGGGCTCGACCGCCGGGTGGTTCGCTGTGGACGCCACGGAGGCCGACGGCGACGAGGCGTCGCTCCGCCGCCGGATCGCGGCCGGTTCGGCCGACGCACCGCGAGACTGGCCGCGGCTCGCGGTCGACGCCGGGTTCGCAGACACGGGCGACGACTACTACGACCGGCTCCACGCGGCGACCGTGGACGCGACGCGCGAGACGGTTCGAGAACGCGAGCGCGCCGACGACCAGCAGCTGGTCCACGCCGTGCGGGCGATGGACGACTGCGAGCGCACCGCGAACGAACTGGCCGAGCGCGCTGCCGAGTGGGCGGGGAGCCTGTTCGACGACGCGGCGCCGGGAATCGACGGTGCTCGCGCGGTCGCCGCCCGGGATCCGGACGGCGAACTCGAGCGACGGGCGGTGTCGCTCGCGGAGCGCGTGGTCGACCTCGCGGCCGAGCGCGACGCGCTCGCGGAGACGATCGACCGGCTCGCGCCCGCCGTCGCACCGAACCTCGCGGAGATGGCGGGACCCGAGCTCGCGGCGCGGCTGATCGCGTTGGCGGGCGGATTGGAGTCGCTCGCGAAGAAGCCCTCGGGAACGGTGCAGGTGCTCGGCGCGGAGGACGCGCTGTTCGCGCACCTCTCCGGACGCGCGCCCTCGCCGAAACACGGGATCATCTACACGCACGAGTACGTCCGCAACACCCGGCCCGACGACCGCGGCTCGGCTTCGCGAGCGCTCGCGGGCAAGCTGACGCTCGCGGCCCGCGTCGACCACTACTCCGGCGAACGACGCGAGACGCTCCACGAGGAGCTTCGCGAGCGGATGGCAACGATCCGGGCGCGGGCAGAGGCAGAGACGGATACGGATACCGAGACGGACGACACTGCAGCAGATCCGGAGGGTGACCGATGAGCGGGCCCGCGCTCCCCGCGGGCGTCGAGCGCCGCGAGTTCGACGGCGAAACGCGGCTGGCAACCCGGGGATCACCGGTGTACGGCGAGCCGACCGCGGACGGCTGGCGCGCGTGGGACCCCGAGCGCTCGAAACTCGGCGGGATGTTCGAACTCGGACTCGACACCGGCCTCACGGGCGGCGAGACGGTGTTGTACCTCGGGGCCGCGAGCGGAACGACGGTGAGCCACGTCGCCGACTTCGCGGGCCCGACGTACGCGGTGGAGTTCGCCCCGCGCCCGGCGCGTGACCTAGTCACTGCTGCGGAGCCCCGCGACCGGCTCTTTCCCCTTTTAAAAGACGCCCGAAAGCCCGAGACGTACGCGCACGTCGTCGAATCGGACGTCGACGCCATCGTGCAGGACGTGGCGACTCGCGGGCAGGCGGAGGTAGCGGTCAGGAATCGGCAGTTCCTGGCCGACGACGGACGCTTGGTGCTCGCGATCAAGGCGCGCAGCGAGGACGTGACGGCGGATCCGACGGCAGTGTTCGAGCGGTCGCTCGACGGGCTTCGAGCGGAGTACGAGGTCCTGGAGACGCAGCGACTAGACCGGTTCCACGAGGATCACCTCGGCGTGGTGGCGACGCCGAAGTAGTCGGTCGCGGCGGGCGACGGGGATCGTTCCGTCGCTCACCACGTCGGCGGCGTGAAGCCGGCGTCTTCGAGGATGGGCTTCCAGCGCTTCTGCACCGAGAGCCGAGAGACGTCCATCGCGTCGGCGATCGCGGACTGCGAGCGCTCCTGTCCGCGGATGAGGGCGGCGGCGTAGAGGCTCCCGGCCGCGGCGACCCGCTTGCCGTCTTCGGTGTCAGGCGCGCGCGAGAGGAACAGATCCGTCGCGGTCGAGAGCGTCTCGTCGTCGAGATCGAGCGCCGCGCAGGCGTCGTCGAGCCGGTCGATCCACGCGGCGTTGTCGACGCGATCGCTCGCCCGATACATACTCGTTCGTAGCGCCCACCGGTATAAAAAGTCGGCGCGGACGTCGGCCCGCTCGCTTCGCCGTGGTCGCCGCTCTCAAGTCGTCCGCGCCCCTACCGCTGGTATGTCGACGCAGGCGTGGACCGAGACCCGCGTTCGCGAGCTTCACGACGCTCTCGTGGACCTGTACGAGCCGGTGGACCGAGCGGCCGAACACGGCGCGGATCCGACCGCCGAACCCGGCGAGGGCGTCCGGCAGCTGGTGACGACGATCCTCTCACAGAACGTCGCCGACGCGAACACGAGTCGGGCGGCGGCGGCGCTGTTCGACCGCTACGACGACTTCGCGGCCATCGAAGCGGCGGACCACGACGAACTGGAGGAAACGATTCGCGTCGCGGGGCTCGCGAACCAGAAGGCGGCGCGCATTCAGCGCGCGCTCGCCGCGATCCGCGAGGAGACCGGCGGGGCGTACTCGCTGGCGTTTCTCGACGCGGTGGATACGGACGCGGCGAAGGCGTGGCTCACGGACATCAAGGGCGTCGGGCCGAAGACCGCGAGCGTCGTGTTGAACTTTCACTTCGGGAAGCCGACGATGGCCGTCGACACCCACGTTGAGCGCGTCTCGAAACGGTTCGGGCTGGTGCCGGAGTCCGCGTCGAATCAGGCCGCCCACGACCGCCTCGACGGGATCGTCCCCGACGAACTGATCTATCCGCTACACGTGCTGTTGATTCGGCACGGGAGAGAGCGCTGTTCGGCCCGGGGGGCCGACTGCGCGAACCCGGTGTGTGAGGCGTACTGCGACTGCGAGTATTGTTTATAACTCGGAGAGGCCGTGATGGACGCCGCCGGCGCCTCCGCCGATCCAGCATAACCCGTCGACAGTGGACCGTCGGTGAACACATCCGAAGCCCGACTGCGAGTCGTCGCGGCTGTCCCTTTGAGCCTCGTCCCGTGCCGCAACTCCCCCTCACGCCTCCCCAGCCCGGCAGTCGCCCTACGTGTTGCTCCGGGCGACTGATTCCAGCGAGGGACCGAAGGCCTCTCTGACGGCCGGCGCGTAGCGCCGGCGGCCCCGCGTGGGCCGCTCACGGCCGTTTATAAGCGGCCGCTGACTGGCATACGTCGCCGCATTCGTGATATGTCGCCGTCGCCGGTCCGTTAGGTTCTTGACTCGGTTGCGTCTACCCTCAGTCGCGCGCGGGTTGCCGAGCCAGGCCAAAGGCGTAGCGCTTAGGACGCTATGGTGTAGACCTCCGCAGGTTCGAATCCTGTCCCGCGCACTGAGGAGCGTAGCGACGACAGAGCAAGGGCGGTTCGAGTCCTACCAGACGCGCGCAGCGAAGCGAGCACGTCTGGTTCCGGTCAAATCTAGTCCCGCGCATGCTGCCTCGAACGAAGTGAGCGAAGAGCAGGCCGATTGGAGCCCACGAGCGGCACAGACCGAGCGAGAGAACCCTCCTTACCACACGCTCCCACGATACTCGAGTTGTAAGTGATCGACCGTCTCCGGCGGAATCCCCATCTCCTCGAACATCTGCCGGAAGACCGCGCGAACGTCCTCCTCCTCGAACGACCGGTACGCGCGCGTCTGCGCGTCGACCTCGACGCCGCCGTGGTAATCGAGGTGCACGCGGTAGGTGTACCCGTCCGCTTCGTGCGTGACGGTCGCCCGCGAGAGGACGAACTCGATGCTACCGAGTTTCTCGTCCGCCGCGTAGTACTCGCGAACGTGCCAGCCGGACCCGGGCGAAGAGCTCTCGTTGACCGTCGTCGCGCGGGTGGGTAGCTCGTCGTAAACGCTCCGGAAATCGACCGGTTCCTCGACCCTGATGCTCGGCGTGCTCGCACCCGGCTCGCTGGGATCGCCGGTGCGGACGTCCTCTTTTACTTCCTCGACGTAGCTCTCCGCGGTGGCCTCGTCCATCTCGAACAGCAGCGTGAGCCGGTCGACGATCCACTCGTCCGGCGGGAGGTCGTCGACGGTGAACTCGCCGCGATTGTCGTCTGCAAAGAACGTCACGACGGTGACCCCCTCGGCTGCGTAAAAGGTCGCCCACAGCCGCTTCGTCTCCGAGTGGTCGAAGACGACTCTGAACGCCTCGTACTCCGGTCCGAGTTCGGCGTCGAGCTCGTCGATGCCCTCCGGATGGAATCCGCTCGACCCGACGCGCTCGACCGCGTATCCGGCAGCCGCTGCCCGATCGAGGGTGTCCTCGTACTCGAGGTCCGACACGGTGACGCCGTCGGACGAGTACGACGCCACGTCGGATCCGATCAGCACCCCGGCGAAGACCGCGTACGCGGCGACGCCGACGATGACGACCCCGACCAGGGCGACCGCGGCCCATCGTAATGCGTTCATACCGAATGACATTTTGTGCGAGGCTATAGGTGTATCGTCGACACCGCCGAGACGGACGCCCTCCGCCGGATGAGCGAAGAGCGGCTGCGATCGAACCGAGCTCCGGTCAATTGTTACCGGAGTCCGGGCACGTGCACAAACCCGGCCGCTATCGCGGAACACCGTCAGGGATGGCCGTTGTGAACCGGATTAAACGGGTACGGGACGACGCACGGGTATGGATACCGAGTTCGCGTACTGGGTCCCGAACGTCAGCGGCGGGCTGGTCGTTTCGGACTGGGAGACGGAGACGGACTGGACGTACGACTACAACCTCGATCTCGCCCGCACGGCGGAGTCGGTCGGCTTCGAGTACGCGCTGGCGCAGGCCCGCTTCTTCGGTAGCTACGGCGCGGACAAACAGCTGGAGGCGCTGGCGATCGCGAACGCGCTCGCGGCGCAGACCGACGACCTGCACGTCATCGGCGCGGTCCACCCGGGGCTGTGGGAGCCCGGCCCGCTCGCGAACTTCATCGCGACCGCCGACCGCATCAGCGACGGGCGGTTCTCCATCAACGTCGTCTCCGGCTGGTTCAAAGGCGAGTTCACGGGATTCGGCCAGCCGTGGCTCGAACACGACGAGCGGTACGCCCGCTCGTCGGAGTTCATTCAGGTACTGAAAACGCTGTGGACCGAGGATCGAGCGACGTACGACGGCCGGTTTTACACGATCGGCAAGGACATCGACGGTTTCGAGGGCGCCCCGCTCGAACCCAAACCCGTTCAGGACCCGTACCCGCGGGTGTTCCAGGGCGGCAACTCGCAGGCGGCCCGGGAGATGGCCGCGAAACACTCGGACGTCCTCTTTATCAACGGCGGGAGCCTCCAGGAGATCCGCGCCGTCATCGACGACGTCGAGGCGTACGCCGAGGCGTTCGACACGGAGCCGCCGCGGTTCGCCGCGAACGCGTTCGTCATCCAGCGCGACACCGAGTCCGAGGCCAAGGCGGTCTTGGAAGGAATCATCGAAAGCGCCACCGACGAGGCCGTCGACGCGTTCAAAGAGCAGGTGAAACAGGCCGGTCAGTCGTCCGCGGAGGGCGACGGGATGTGGGCCGACTCCGAGTTCGAGGACCTCGTCCAGTACAACGACGGCTTCAAAACGGGGCTTATCGGGACCGACGAGCAGATCGTCGAACGCGTCCGGAAGCTCGACGCGATCGGGATTGACGTCGTTCTCACGGGCTTTCTCGACTTCGGCGAGGAACTGGAACGCTTCGGCGAGACGATCATCCCGGCGGTCGAGGCGGCCGACCCGCTCGACCCCGAAGCTGTCGACGCCGTCGACGAGATCGAAACGATCGGCGGCGCGAAGGTGGCCCGGTAATGGCCGACCGAACGCTTCTCGGGATCGTCGGCAGCGTCTCCGTCGACTCCCGAACGCGGACCGCCGTCGAACTCGCGCTCGACGCGGCCGCCGCCGCGCACGACGCGGAGACCGAACTACTCCACCTCGCCGACTACGACCTCGCGACCGCGGACGGGCGCGGCGTCGACAACTACGAGGGTGACACCGCCGACGCGCTCGATCTGATCGTCGAGGCCGACGCCTACGTCGTCGGGACGCCCGTCTACCGCGGGTCGTACTCGGGCGCGCTCAAGAACTTGCTCGACATGGTGCCGCGCGGGCAGTGGCAGGGCGACGTCGCGCCCTTCGAGAACGCGGCGGTCGGGCTCCTCGCGACCGGCGCGACCGACCATCACTTCCTCGCCGTCGACCAGGAGCTCCGCCCGGCGTTCGCCTTTTTCGGCGCGCACACGGTCGGCGGTGCCGCGTACGCGACCGCCGACCACTTCGAAGAGAACGAACTCGTCGAGGAGACGGTCCGCGAGCGTCTCGCGACGCTCGGCGAGGCCACCGTCGAGCTGGCGGCGGCGATCGACGAGGCCGAGGCGCTCGGATCACTCGGACCGGCGATCTGAGTCCGGGTCGCCGATTCGCTACTCTTCGTTCGCAGTCGACACCCGCACCACTTGCTTGCCGATGTTGTCGCCGTCGAACAGCCCGAGGAACGCGTCGGGAGCGTTCGCTAACCCCTCCACGATCGTCTCCCGGTGGTCGAGTTCGCCGCTCGCGACCCACCGACCGAGTCGCTCGCTGGCTTCGCCGAACCGAGACGCGAAGTCGGTCACGAGCAATCCCTCCACCCGGGCGCGCACCGGAATCAGCCCCGGGAGCTTCCGCGGGCCGGTCGGGACCTCCTCGGCGTTGTAGTGGGCGATCTGCCCGCAGACGGCGACGCGCGCGTCGAGGTTCAGTTCGGTGAACACGGCGTCGGTGATGGGGCCGCCGACGTTGTCGAAGTAGACGTCCACGCCGTCGGGCGCGGCCGAATCGAGCGCGGCGTGGTAGTCGTCGGTCGTCTTGTAGTTGATCGCGGCGTCGAAGCCGAGGTCTTCGGTGAGCCACGCCGTCTTCTCGTCGGAGCCCGCGAAACCGACCACGCGGCAGCCGTTTCGTTTGGCGATCTGGCCGACGACCGAACCGACCGCGCCCGCGGCGCCCGAGACGACGACCGTGTCACCGGGTTTCGGCTCTCCGATCTCCAGCAGGCCGAAGTAGGCGGTCCGTCCCGGCATCCCGAGCGCGCCGAGGTGGGCTTCCGGCGGTGCGACGCTCGGATCGACAGGGGCTACGTCGTCGGCGTCGAGGACGGCGTAGTCGCTCCACGTCCCCTCGCCCGTGACGAGGTCGCCCGCGTCGTAGACGTCGCTTACGCTCTCGACGACCTCGCCGACGACGCCGCCTTTGAGGGCGTCGCCCACGTCCCACGGCTCGGCGTACGACTCCGCGTCGCGCATCCGGCCGCGCATGTACGGGTCGACGGAGAGGAATCGGGTTCGGACGAGGAGTTCTCCAGGACCCGGGTCGGGAACCGTGGTCTCGCGGAGGTCGAAGCAGCCCGGATCCGGTTCGCCTCGCGGTCGCTCGGCGAGGATCCACTCGCGGTTGGTGGTTGTCACGGTCGCGATTGGAGCCGCGTTCTCAATAGGGTTTGGGCGGGGCAGGCGACGGCGAAGCGAGCGAACCGGACGCACTCAGTACCCTCTTAATACTCGATAGCACCGGAGTATCGCTCTAAGACGAGCACGACCGCCGCGCCGGCGACCGCCGCGAGCGCGAACCGTGGCGCGGCCGCCTCCCACGTCTCGCCACTCTCCCCTAGCCGAATCGATACCTCGACGAGGGGGGCCCGGAGCGCACCGACGATCAGGCTCACGAGGAAGGCGATCGTCGCCGCCCGCGCCCGCGAGAGGGCGTACTTCACGGCGTGGGCGATCGTGAACACGCCGACGACGCCGCCTCCGAGGAACGTGACGACCGGTGGGACCGTCTCGACGAGCCCCTCGACTCCGTTACCGAGCGCCAGCGCCGCGAGCCCGTCGACGAACCGACTCACGGTCCCGGACATGTACTCGTACTGTCCGAGCACGACCAAGAGGAGTGAGCCGGAGACGCCGGGGAGGATCATCGCGCTGACCGCGACTGCGCCAGCGACGAAGATAACCGGTAGGGAGCTCGACAGGGCGGTCGAAGCGTATCCGGACGCGAGAAACGCCACCGTGAAGCCGGTGAACGCCGCCCCCTTGCGGCGGGGCGTGTCGAGCTCGACGTCGCCGAGGAGGACCGCCGCGCTGGCGGCGATGAGCCCGAAGAAGAACCCGTACGTCGCGACCGGCCGCGTCGCGAGGAGATAGCTGACGCCGCTCAACACGACGACAACCGCGGTGCCGATCCCGGCGAGCAGCACGGCGAGAAACGCGCCGTCGGTCTCGTGGAACGCGGCGCGCGCGTCGGGGAGGTTCTCGGGCCGAACGCCGGCGAGCACGCGCGCGATGCGGTCCGGGTCGATCGCCGTGACGGCCGCGATCAGCCGCTCGTAGATCCCGAGAATGAGCGCGATGGTGCCGCCCGAGACGCCGGGGACCGCGTCGGCGCACCCCATGGCGATCCCCTTCAGATACACCGCCACCCAATCTCGGAGGTCGGTCATGTGACTATCGGTGCGTTACGCGCCCGCGCCGTCGATGGCGGTTGCGCTCGCGACTACCGGGTCAGCGGCGACCAGCGAGTCCGTCTCGTTGGCGGTGTCGTCGCCGTCGTCGCCGTCGTCGTTCCCGCCAGTGTCGCTCCCGTCCTCGGTTCCGGTACCCTCGTCGTCGGCCGGGCAGTCGGGGTCGCCGGCGGGGCAGTCGATGACCGCCTCGTCGAGCTCGACGGTGGCCGGAGCGTCGTCGACGCCGAGCACCTGTCCCTCGGTGACCGCGAGCTCGCCGACGCGCTGGGTCGTGGTGAGGTCGTCGTCGGTCGACGGCTCGGTGGCGACCTCGTACTCGCCCGTCGCGCGAACGCTCGTGTTCGTGTACCCGTCTTCGGGGCCGAACTCGTCGTACCCGGTCGTCGAGTACGGGAGCGTGAACTCGAAGTTCCCGTTCGCGTCGGCCTCGGCGTACTGCGTGTACTCGAACGTCTCGCCGGAGGGTTTCTCCATCTCGACGGTCGCTTCGACCTCCTGGCCGGGCTCCGCGCCCGAGCCCTCGACCGTCGCGCCGGGGACGCGCTCGAACGTCTTCACCCAGTCGTCCTGGAACGCCGCGAGCGTCCCCTCGCCGAAGATCCGCTCGACGTCGAGGCCGAGTTGCTGGACCAGGCTCACCTGGAACGCCGATGGCGACTGACCCTGCGCCTCCGTCGCGTGGACGAGCCGGTAGCCTTCGAGGGCCTCGACGCGCTCCTCGGGGAGCGCGCCGACGCCGCCGATCTGCGAACCGGGGTTCTCGTCGACGTAGGCCTCGGCCTCGTCCATCGTGTCGAACTCCTGCACGAGGTTCGAGGGATCGGCCGGGAGCACCTCGATCTCGATCGATTCGCCGCCCGCGGTCTGGGCGGTCCGCCGGTCTGGGCTCACGACGACCGGTTCGGGGTCGACCGCGCTGCCGTAGTGCTCGTACAGCCGGATCATCTGGCTCTCGTGGTAGCGCTGGGTGTTCACCTGCGTCAACGTCTGGAAGCCGCCCTGCTCCGTTTCCTGATAGATGACGCGGTTGAAGTCCTCGCGCGTCTCGTCGCCGGAGTAGAACGTGACGGGCGCGCCGAACTTCGAGTTCGGCGAGGCCATCTGGCGGTCGACCATCACGTAGCGGGTGTCCGCCCCCTCGTCGCTCTGGCTCGCGAGCACGTCGGCGGCCTCGTCCTCGCTCGGCGCGAGGAGGTAGTCCGCCGCGGCGCGCGCGTTCTGCTGGAAGGGGTTGGCGTTCGGGATCCGCTCGGCGCGGGTGGTGATCCAGTGGCCGTAGTCCCACCACGACTGCACGCCGTACGCGCCCTCGGGGTAGTCGAAGTCGTCGTCAGCGGGACGCTCGTAGGTGCCGTACAGCTCCATCGGGTTGTCCGCGCCTTCGAGTTCGCCCGGGTGCGGGGTCTCGTCGTTCATCCACTGGAGGCTCTCGTCCCACTCGACGACGTTTCCGGGGCCGGTGCCCGCGCCCGCCGCCCAGACGGGGGTCGCCATGGCGACCAGCGGGACGAGGAGGATGAGGACCACGGCGAGCGCGCCCATCACCTGCCAGCCCTCGACGTCGCGGGCGTTCGAGAGCGAGGGGAGCGAGAGGACGTCGAGCGCGAGCTGGAGGAAGTACGCCGCGCCGACCGCGACGACGACGGCGAGGTAGTAGTTGAAGCGAACCTGGGTGAACGCGGCGCTCGCGATGAACGCCGCCCACACGACGAAGTACAGCTCCTCGGTGTCGTACTCGACGAGGAACGTCGCGCCGACGAGGAGGCCCGCGGCGAGCACGAGCCCCACCACCTGCCAGCTCACGCCGACGATACTTCCTATGGCGTCGTAGAGGCCGGGCAGCGCGTAGACGGAGGCGATGATCGCGAGCGCGACGCCGCCGTAGGCGGTGTGACTGGCGTCGTTAGAGCGCCACAGCGGGCGCGCCACGATGATGAGCACCGCGAACAGCGCGAGGAAGAAGGCGAGGCCGTACTGCGAGAGCACGAAGTCGGCGAAGGCCGTATTTTGGAGCGGTGGACTGGCTTCACCGATGGTGCGAGTAGCGGCACCCGCTGAGAATCCGACTGTGCGGAGAAGATTATCAGTGATAGTCGACCATAACGACGGGATAGCAAGCCAGACGACGCCAGCCGAGGCCGCTATCATCCCACCGACAGCTGGCGGATAGGTTGAGACGTCACGGTCTCGCGATTCCCACTGGCGGGCGAGCCACGCGAGGAAGACGGAACCGAGTGCGACGCCCAGCGGGAGAACAACTTGCGTGAGTGAGTATCCCGTGACACCGAACGAGAACTCGTCAAGCGGGATAACTTGCATCAGTCCCGCGACCGTCATCGAGACCGCCCCAGCGAAAGCGATCGGTTCGGGGCTTCGGTCGTGGAATACGTCGCTCGTAATCTTGACCGCAAGGAAAATACCCGTGAACCCGACCATGAGTACGCCGGGCTGCCACGTCCACATGTAGAGGCCGAGTGCGACGCCGGCCGCGGCAGCGTAGAGTGAAGGACGCTTGAGCGCGACCCAGTCGCGGTCAACGAATAGTTCCCAGACTGGGGCCTCCCGTTCGGCGACCGCGAAGGCGACGAGGAACGCGAAGACGGCGACTGCTTGGAAGAGGATCTCACCGGCGTGGTGATCGAAGAAGCCCACGAGGGTGTAGCTGAAGAATGTGCCGGGGAGCAGGGCGAGCACAATGACTGCGGAGACGGCACACATTCTGCCGACGAAGCGTCGAGCGATAAGGTATGTCGGAATAGCAACTGCAGCACCAAATAGCGGTGCGATAATTAACATGACCCGCATCGCGGGATCTTCGCCTCCGAACAATGGAGAAAGGGCAAAAATCAGAACCGCACTGATCCGATCAAAAAGCGTCCCAAAGACCCCCTGAAACACGCCATACGGGAATCCCGACCAGGGATCAAACGGCATAGAATAGGGAAAGTGTTCGAGAACGTACGAGGTTTCGCGATAATGATACCACGCATCGTTTCCACGAAAGTATACGTCATCTCCTCGAATGAACTCGCCATAGTTCTGGACTCGTGTCCAGAACATGAATGTAACAAGTACTACAAGAACAGGGATATGATACCACTGTTCAATTTTGGCCAACACCGATCGAGATGGCCCTCCAGTGGAGGAACTCCGTTCGCTCATTATCTAGAATCATTTTGGAAAATGCGCATAAGCCTTGTCATATACTCACCATCCAGAGGCAGCGAAAGTCCTTAGTTCCGTGTCTGAGACTCGCGTCTGAGACGATATACGTGGGCGTTAGGGCACCCGTCCAACAATAACGTAACCAAAGGGGAACAGACGGAACGCTCCGAAATTTTTCAAAATTTCATATGCTGAATGATACTTCGGAATTGCCTCTTTTGGATATGTGATACCTTTCGACGTGATGATTTCAGCACCGGCATCACGCACCCACTTCTCAAGCTGGGATCGTGATGGGATATGAACTTGCTTTAACGTTGTGTGTCCTCGCCTAATTGCAAGTTGTTTGCCACCGGGGAGCCAGTGGATAAACGGCAGACCGGTGTGGAGTTCAAGAGGGAACTGACCGTTTGGGACCTGAAGAAACACAGTTCCACCGGGCTTCGTGCAGCGAACCATCTCGTTTACAAGTCTATCTCGGTTTGCTGGCGGCAAAACATGCTCAACGACGCTAATTGCCGCACAGAGCTCAAACGAATCGTCTTCGTAGGGGAGTTGTGTCCCGTCAGCGATAAGACTATGATCGACAATATTCGGGTAGTCTTGAGGGCCGATATCGAGTGCGTGAACCTCTTCATAACCTTCGCCAAATATTTCCGTGTTGTGGCCACTACCTGCACCGATCATCAGACAGCGATCACCGGACAGCGGCCCCACAGAGCGTTGTGCGATGTCATAAAGATATTTCGCACGAGCTGTGAAATTCCGTTCCGTTAATGCGACCATCGGGTACATATTACGAGTTGTCCGTTTAGATGTATCCCTTCCGTCACGGTAGGCGCAGATCGGTTTGTCGGTAGAAACGCTTATTCGAACTACTCAAAATTAGTTACACGGATGAAAGTCTCCGTCGTCGTTTGCACCTACACGATGGATCGGTACGACGTCTTCATGGAGGCGGTCGATAGCGTCCTCGCGCAGACGCACGAATCGATTGAGCTTGTGCTTGTAATTGACGGAAACCCAGAAGTGTATGATCGGGTTGTTTCCGAGTACGGAACACGAGAGGACATTGTCATCCACGACAACGACGAAAATCGCGGGATTTCTTACAGTCGGACAAAGGGCGCAGAGTTGGCCTCCGGTGAGATCGTCGCGTTCATCGACGACGACGGGGTCGCGGAGCAGGACTGGATCGAAAAGCACGTCGAGACGTACGAGGAGACAGGTGCGGTCGCGGTGGCGGGATACGTCGCCCCCAACTGGCAGACGGAGAAGCCCGACTTCTTCCCCGAGGAGTTCTACTGGCTCGTCGGCTGTACGGAGCTGGGCTTTGCCAAAGACGGCGAGGAGATACGGAACGGGTACGGCTCGAACGTGTCGTACAAGCGGGACGTGTTCCTCGACGTCGGCGGCTACGACGTGAACACGGGTCGGAAAGGCGACCGGCACATCCAGGCGCACGAGGCGCCCGTGGGGATACGGATTCGCGAGGAGTACGGGCAGGGCGTCGTGTACGTCGCGGATGCGGTTGTTCATCACACCCTGTTCGACTATCGGGGCGAGTTCCGGTGGTTAGTGTTTCGGTCGTTCTGGCAGGGGTTCTCAAAGCGCGTGATGGAGCTGCTGTATCCCGGGGCACAGGGGAATGAAAGTGCGTATTTGAGGGATCTGGCGATCAACCGGATTCCGAGTCGCATGAAGCGGGCCGTGTTTGGACCGTCACTCGCGGAAGTGAAGCGGATCGTCGCGATTCTTTTGTTCACGGCCGCGGTGGGACTCGGGTACGCCTACGGGCTCACGAAGCGGGACGTGTTGCGGGAGGAAGTGGACTCGTCAGATGCAACCGCGGATACATCTCTCGACAGCTAATCGTCTGCCAACGTATTGGTGGGTGATATTTCGAGCAAAGACACCAACTGACCGCCATTTGCTTCCTATATTGAGGTCGATGCCTCCGATCGGTACCCACCCCACGTTTTTGACCGGCCTTGTTGATTACTGTGACGCTTCGGTATAGATTTCGAGAAGTCGATCGCCAATCCGGTCCCAGCTCACCTCACGAACAATTTCACGGGCATCTGATCGGCTCCCACTCTCAAGGACACGGTGTAGATGGCCAACAAGGTCTTGTTCAGTCGTACCGACCCCGGAGAGGGTGATGTCCTTTAGTCGCTCGTGAACGTCGCCAACGTCAGTTGATATGACGGGCACATTACACGCCATCGCTTCTTTCACCGTGTTCGGCGATCCTTCGTGATCTGACGTCAATAAGACCGCATCCGCTGCGTTGATGTAGTGCACAACTTCCTTGTGCGGTACGCCCGAAATCGTGTGGAGTGTAATTGTGTCACCCAGCTTCGACTCTGTTTGCTCGACCACCCGTTTCGCCAGTGGGTAGTTCTTCCGCTCGTAGTCCGGTGAGTACGGGAACAACACATGTATTCCCTCAATATCCCATCCAACGCGCTCACGCGCTTCGGTCCGATCGGCCGGGTAGAATCGTGTCAAATCGATGCCGCTCGGAATGATATGGGCGTCCTCACGCCCCAACATTTCCCGCATCTCCTCGCTGCGAACCGTGACCGCGTCGGCTCGCCACGCACAGGCTTTCGTCACCAATCCATCGAACCCTATCACGTCTGATCCCCAGAGCGTCAACACTACCGGCAACTGGAACTGTGTTATCGCGTACGGTGCCGTGAGCCCATAGTTTGCGTGGATCAGATCGTAGTCCCCGCGACGGAGCTCCCGACGAACCTCTGGGACAAACTGGAGATACTCTTTGATCCCACGTGTTCGACCCAGATCACCATCTATCTGCTCGGCACCCGGCACCACAAGTACCGTGCAGTTGACATCCTTCTCTTCTAGCGTCTCGATTTGCTGTGTGAAGAATATCTCCTTGGAGGTGGTAAGATGAAGCACATGGAGATTGTCCCCAGTCGACATTGAACGTATCGAGTGGCTCTACTTCTGTCCCCCGGTTATACTCTTTGGTGCGTCTCGAAACAGGCCAAGACACGCGTTCTGGCTGGCCGCCCCTTTTCGAGTAGTTATCCTACTATCGGGAGAGGAAATCGATCCTGTTCGCCCATCGCTTCAGTGCCATCTTTGAATCAATATTCCGCTCACAAAGTATTTCCCACCCCGCCGATACCGCCTATCCATGCAAGCAGTCGTACTCGCCGCGGGCAAAGGCACGCGCCTCCGACCGCTCACGGACGACAAACCCAAAGTGCTCGTCGAGGTCAACGGCACGCCGCTCATCGAGGACGTGTTTAACAACCTCATCGATGCCGGTGCGAGCGAGCTTATCGTCGTCGTCGGCTACAAGGCCGAGCAGATCATCGACCGCTACGGCGACGAGTACCGAGAGACGCCGATCACCTACACCCACCAGCGCGAGCAGCTCGGCCTCGCCCACGCCATCCTCCAGGCCGAACCGCACATCGACGGCGACTTCATGCTGATGCTCGGCGACAACGTGTTCCGGGGTAACCTCGACGACGTCGCCAGTCGCCAGAAAGAGGACCGCGCGGACGCCGCCTTCCTCGTCGAGGAGGTGCCCTACGAGGACGCCTCCCGCTACGGCGTCCTCGACACCAACGAGTACGGCGAAATAACTGAAGTCGTCGAGAAGCCCGACGACCCGCCGAGTAACCTCGTCATGACGGGCTTCTACACGTTCACCCCCGCGATCTTCCACGCCTGTCACCTCGTGCAGCCCTCCGACCGCGGCGAGTACGAGCTCCCCGACGCGATCGATCTCCTCATCCAGTCCGGACGTACCATCGACGCGATCCGGCTGGACGGATGGAGAATCGACGTGGGCTTCCCCGAGGACCGCGACCGCGCCGAGGACCGACTCGACGAACTGGCCGAGGAGGACTATGACGCGGAAGGAGAAGTAAACGAAGCCGTGGTTGACGATTGAGCGTCTGACCCTCAAGAGGGACAACGATAGCGCAACTGCTCACCAGGCATCTTCGAATGATTATTGAGACCGCGCTCGTCGACACCGCCGACCAGCGCGAACGGTACGTCGGCGTCTCCTCGCCCACCTGCTGGACCGCTCCCAGTGGCCCGCCCAACTCCTCGGATGCAGTCCGGGCGTCGACCGCGTTCCACGATCCGACGGCCTAGTTGAACGGATTCTCAGCGGTATCCAACCGGGTTGGGACAGTCGCCGGTGACAGAGCGGTTTGCCCCACACCTCATACCGAACGAACACGAAAGCGGAGAGATAGACCGATCGGAAGTTAACACATATATCCGACGATCGTGTACTCCTGTGGTGTATGCAATTCTGTGACGAGTGCGGGTCGATGATGCACACGGAGGGCGATAGGTGGGTGTGTCGCTCCTGTGAGCACGAGGGGCCGCGGGACTCGCAAGCGGAAGCGGCGATGGCGACCCGAGACGGACAGCGGGACGACGGGGCACCCGCCGTGGCCGACGCGACCCGGGGCTCCACCGAGACGATACGGGAGCCCTGTCCGGCGGACGACTGCGACAGCGACCGGGCCGCCTACGAGATGCTGCCGAAGCCGGGCGGATCCTACGAGGTCCGGCTGTTCACCTGCGTCGAGTGCGGCCGCAAGTGGCGCGACTCCTGACGGCGCCGACTGCACGGAGATCCGGAGGCGCCTCTCGAACGGACGACCCGACGAGGAGTAGCCGACCGCGCTCTCGAGACCCGTCTACTCAACCGTCACGCTCTTCGCCAGGTTCCGCGGCTTGTCGATCGGACGCCCCTTCTCGTTAGCGACGTGATACGCGAACAGCTGCAGGTAGACGTTCGCCACCAGCGGTTCGACGACGCCGACGTCGGGCACCTCGAAGGCGACGTCCAGCGTGTCGAACTCGCTCCCCGCGGTCACACACCCGAGCGCGGGCGCACCGCGCGTTTGCGCCTCGGTGACGTTGTTCATCGTCTCGCGAGCGCGGCCGCCTTCCGTCAACACCGCGAGCACGGGCGTGTCGGGCGTCACCAACGCGAGCGGGCCGTGCTTGAGCTCGCCCGCGGCGAACCCCTCGGCGTGGTCGTAGGAGATCTCCTTGAGCTTCAGCGCGCCCTCTAAGGCGACGGGCACGCCCAGCGCCCGCCCGACGAAGAAGAACGCCTCGCTGTCTCGGTACTCGCGTGCGGCCTCCCTGACGGCCGCCTCCTCGTCGAGCACCTGCTGGACCGCGCCCGGCAGCCCGCGCAGGTCCTCCAGTACGGTCCGGGCGTCGGCGGCCGCCAAGGCCCCGCGGTCCCGCCCGACGGCCACCGAGAGCATCGCGAGCGTCGCCACCTGCGAGGCGAACGTCTTCGTCGCGGCGACGCCGATCTCCGGCCCCGCCCTGATAAACGCCGTCCCGTCGACCTCTCGCGTCACCGTGCTTCCAAGGGTGTTCGTCACGGCGAACGTCCGCGCGCCCGCGGCGTTCGCCCGGCGGACCGCCCCGAGCGTGTCCGCGGTCTCCCCGCTCTGGGTCACCGCGACCACCAGCGTCCGGTCGGGCGTGCGTCCCGCGCCGAACTCGTACTCGCTGGCGATCTCGACGGTCGTCCGGACGCCCGCGTACTCCTCGAAGAGCCGCGCCGCGTACCGCCCCGCGTAGTAGGAGGTGCCGCAGGCGACGATCCGGATCTCCTCTAAATCGGCGAGGAAGCCGGGCGGGAACGAGACGTCCAGATCGACGTCCCCGGCGTCGACGTCCAGCCGTCCCGCGAGCGTCTGCCGAAGCGCCTCGGGCTGCTCGTGGATCTCCTTGCGCATGTAGTGGTCGTAGCCGCCCTTCTCGGCGGCGTTCGCCTCCCACGTCACCGTCTCGATCTCGCGTTCGACCGGCTCCCCGTCGGCGAAGATATCGACGCTCCCGGGCGCGATCGCGGCCACGTCGCCGTCCTCCAAGTACGTCACGTCACGGGTGTGTTCGAGGAAGGCCGTCACGTCGCTGGCGACGAACGAGGCGTCCTCGCCGCGACCCAACACGAGCGGGCTCCCCCGTCGCGCGACGACGATCCGGTCGTCGCCCTCCCGCACCGCGCAGATCGCGTAGCTCCCCTCCAGTCTGTCCTCGACGCGCTGCACCGCGGCGAGCAGGTCGGACTCGGCGTCGCCACCGTCGTCAGCAGCCGACGCCTCCGTCTCACCCGACAGTTCCTCCTCCAACAGGTGCGGGATGACCTCCGTGTCGGTGTCGCTCGTGAACGCGTGGTCCGACAGCTCCGCTTTGAGCGTCTCGTGGTTCTCGACGATCCCGTTGTGGACGACCGCGACGTCGCCGACGCAGTCCGTGTGCGGATGCGCGTTGGCGTCCGTCGGCGGCCCGTGCGTGCTCCACCGCGTGTGACCGATACCGTGGGCCGCGTCCGGCACCTCGGGCACGGTCAGTCCGTCGACTTCGCCCGAGCGCTTCGCGACCGTGAGCCCGCTCGTCTCGCCGACGAGCGCGACGCCCGCGGAGTCGTAGCCGCGGTACTCCAAGTTGCGAAGCCCCTGGTGGATCACGTCGCCGACAGCGAGTCGATCGCCGCCGGTCTCCTCGTCCGCGTCCTCGCCCGCGCCCCTCGTAACGCCCGCGCCGACGTAGCCGATGATTCCGCACATGGTTATCCCCTCCGGACGACCGCGCCCGACTCGACGCGCCCGTCGATCACGACCCCCGCGTCGGTCCGCACGTCGTCGCCGACGACCGCGCCGTCGGTCAGCGTCGCCCCGCTACCGACGACCGTGTTATCGCCGACCACGCCGCCGAGGTCCACGTCTCGGTGCACCACGTCGCCGACCACCACGGTCGCCGGTTCGCCCGCGACAGTCGCGTTCGGGCCGACCCGCGCGTTGCCCGCGACGATCGCGTCGCGCACGACCGCGCCGGCACCGATCACGGCGTCCGGGAAGACGACCGCGTTCTCGACGACCGCCCCCGGCTCGATCGTGGCATTGCTCCCCACCGCCGTGTTCCCGCCGATCGTGACGTTGGGGCCGACGCGGACGGTCTCAGCGACCGCCACGTCGTCGGCGACGACGACCGACGGGCCGACGTCCGGACCCGCGCCGTCTTCCGCCGCGACCCCGTCGCCGCGGTCAGCGACCGCTCGGTCCACCAGCGCCGCGTTGACGGCCAGCAGGTCCCACAGGTTCGACACGTCGAGCCAGCGGCCGTCGTACGTGACCGCGGTCACCGTATCCTCGCTCGCGAGGCGGTCGAGCGTCGACGTGAGCGCCAGTTCTCCCGTCGTATGCGTCTCCCGAATCGCGTCGAAGACGGCGGGCGAAAAGCCGTACACGCCGGCGTTGATCCGGTTCGTCGTCACCGGCCCCTCGGGCTTCTCGTCGATGTCGGTCACGCGGTCGCCGTCGAGGCTCACGACCCCGTACTCGCGCGGGCGGTCCGCCGTCGTCACCGCCATCGCAGGGGCAGCGCCCCCGCGAGCCAGATCGAGCACGCGAGCAACGATCGACGGGTCAACGACCCGGTCGCCGTTCAGCACGACGAAGGACCCGTCGACGACCGATTCGGCCTGCAACACGGCGTGGCCCGTGCCGAGTTGGGTCGGCTGCTCGACGTACTCGACCGCCACGCCCCAGTCGTCGCCGTCGCCGAAGTGGTTCCTGATGCGTTCCTGTCGGTAGCCGACGACGAGCGCGATGCGGTCGATACCGGCCGCGGCGACGGCCTCGACGACGTGTTCCAGCAGGGGGCGGTTCGCGACGGGAACCATCGGCTTGGGTCGCCGATTCGTCAGCGGCTCCAGGCGGCGGCCCTCGCCCGCGGCGAGGATCACCGCGGTAACGGGATCTCCGGTCATGCGAGAACGGTCGCCCGCCCGGGTGTTAAAATGCTCGCGGTCACTCCTGGCGGTACCAGACGTCGACGTGGCAGTCGGGGCCGTACGACTTGCCGACGACGTCGATCGAGCCGTCGCCGGTGAGGTCGACGGCCTTGGCCTCGTGCGTCGCGACGCCGCGGTCGATCTCGACGCGATCGAATCCCTCGTCGGTGTTCCGGTAAACGAACATCCGCGGCTGGTCGGTCCCGTCCGTTTCCATCTCGGCGACGAGCAGGTCAGGGCGACCGTCGTCGTCGAAGTCCGCGATCTGGAGCGTGTGCGGGTTATAGAGGTCGTCGTCGAGCGTCGTCACGGACCAGTTCGGCGGGTCGAAGACGCCCACGCGACCCCGTCTGTCCCCGTGGTACGGGAGATCGCCCTCCGTCAACGCGATCTCGCGCTCCGCGTCGCCGTCGAGGTCCGCGACGGCGACCCGGGTCCACTCCCAGTCGTCGCCGAGGCGTTCGCGGTCCCAGTCGCCGGTCGAACCGTCCCGTCGAAACACGTTCGGTCCGGCCACGAGCTCGGTGGTCCCGTCGCCGTCGAGGTCCGTGACGGCGACCCCTTCTACGTTCAGACCGTCCGCGACCACGTGTCGAGAGGAATCGGGCCACGGCGAGACCATCGGATCCGGCGGCACGTCGTAGTAGCACACCGTTTCGCTCCGCTGTGAGAGGATCACGACCTCCGGGTCGCCGTCGTCGTCGACGTCGGCGATCGCCGTGTCGTGGTACTTCCGAAAGTCGTCGGTGATCAGGTGTCTCTCCCACGGCTGCCGCGGGTTCGGCGGGATATCGAACCAGTAGAGCTCCGATCTGTTATTCTGTCCGACGACGAGTTCCTGACTCCCGTCTCCGTCGATGTCCCCGATCGAGGCGCCGACCGAAAGTCCGGGGGCCTGTGCGACGTCGTGGCGCTCCCACCCGGGGTTCTCGTACCAGAACACGTTGTATTCGAGCCGTTTGATCAACGAGCCGACGACCGGGAGGAGTCGGAGTTTGATCTCCTTGCCGAACACGTCGACCGGTTTCGTCGATCCCATACCGCCGACCAACACGTCCGGCCGACCGTTACCGGTGAGATCCGGGGTAAGACAGAACCCGAGACGACCGCACGGAGGGTTGTCGTCGATGCGTTGGTGTTGAAAATCCACGGTGATTTTTTCGAGTCTCCCATACTTGAGTAAGAAGGTGTTAAATTCGGGTCACCTCGCGATTCAGAGCCAATACGGCGGCGACTGCTACCCATATCTGACCGCTGGCCCGAATCAGCCTCTCGGTCCGTTTAGATCCACATAACAATACCTGACATTCGCCTCATCTCTCGTGTGATGACCGAACCAGCGACCGCTCACCGACCGATACCCGGGGTCGACCTCGCGTCGGGAGACACCTGATGGGGGCAAGATCGCTGTCGCGGAGAGGATCGCCGATCAAGGTTGCGAGACCCATCGTCCGGAATACGAGTTCGGGCGGCGCCAGCCGGATCCTCCGATGTCGATGAGCGACGCCGATCCCGGCCGGATCACGGTGCTGATGTGTCCGGATTACACCGACTCAAACCCGTATCAGTCGGAGTTGATCGCGGCGCTCGACGACCGCGAAGTCGACGTGACTCCCGTGGACAGTAACGGGGCGCTTCCGCTGCTCTCAGCCGTGCGGGCGAACGGAGTTCCGGACGTCTTCCACATCCACTGGCTCCACCGCTTCGTCATCACGAATCGCCGGTTTCCGGCACCGCTGGCGCTGTTGCTCGGCGTCCGACTCTGTCTCGAACTCGTCGTCTTGCGCGTGCTGGGCGCTCGCCTCGTGTGGACGGTCCACAACCTCCTCGACCACGAACGCGCCGCGCCGCGGAGCGAACGCCTCGTGAGGGGTGCGGTCGCGCGCCTCGTCGACAGGCTCGTCGTCCACTGCGAAGCCGCCGGGCGTTCGGTCGCGGACGCCTACCGGCTCCCGGACCGGGTCGCAGACCGGATCCGCGTCGTCGACCACGGGAACTTCGCGGGCGTCTACGAGAGCGACGTGTCCGAGTCGACCGCCCGGGAGCGACTCGGTCTGCCGCCCGACGTGCCGGTCTTGTGCTTTTTCGGGCTGATACGACCGTACAAGAACGTTCCGCGGCTCGCGGAGACGTTCAAATCGATTCCGAAGGACGCGCGACTCCTCGTCGTCGGGAACCCGTGGAACGATGACATCGAGCGGCGCGTCCGCGCGGCCAGCGCGGGCGACGACCGGATACACACCGTCCTCCAGTACGTCCCCGCCGACGAGATTCAGCTGTACATGCGCGCAGCGGACGCGGTGGTGTTGCCGTTCGACTCGGTGCTCACCTCCGGCAGCGCGATTCTCGCGATGACGTTCGGCCGCGCCGTCATCGCCCCGTCGATGGGGTGTCTCCCGAGGCTGATAGCGCCGGACGGCGGCCTGCTGTACGACCCCTGGGATCCGGAGGGGCTTCGAACCGCGCTCGACCGGGCACTCGACGACCGGGAGCGGCTGGTCGAGATGGGACGGCGGAACGAGGAGGCGGCGCGTCGATGGGACTGGGACGAGATTGCCGAGCGGACGCGTGACGCGTACGCGCTGAACGTTTCCGGAGGACGCGAGGTCGAATAAGACCTACATAACGAAGCCAGCCCACACGATACCGGATATCAACCACCGGTTCACGCGCAGATCCGAGTATCCGACCCTCCGGTCGCAGAGTACGGGGAGTCACTCGCCGAACCACTCGCTAGAGGTTTGGAGATAATCGGGTTGCCAGGAGCGGTCGGACACACAAATGAACGGAACGCCATCCGGACGAGTGCTCTCGTGGGATATCGTCGCGGTTCTCGGCTACGTCGCCGTAGTGGTACTGCTTCAAGAGATTTCGCTACCGTCGATCATTCAGATACTCGTGGTGGCACCCGTTCTCCTGTTCTTCCCCGGATACGCGCTCACGACGGTGCTGTTTCCGGGCCGCCCGAGCGACGACCGAGCCGGAGGCGGGCTCTCGTTTCCCCGGTACACCACGGAGAGGGCCGAGGTGTCGCGGCTCGGCCTCGTCGAGCGCGCCGCGCTCTCTGTGGGGCTGAGCGCCGCCCTGCTCCCGCTTTTCGCGTTCGTCTTCGACGCGGTGCTCGGGAGAGTCGCGGGACCGGTGATCCTCGTCGCGGCCGGGCTCTCGGCCGTCATGGTCATTCTCGGCGGGGTTCAACGGTCCCGACTCCCCGAGAGCGTCCGCCACGAGGTTCCCATCGAGCGGTGGATCGACCGGGCGTCGGCGGCGGTTTACGACGAGTCGTCGAGGACCGCCACGGTCAACGTCGTGCTCGCCGTCAGCGTGCTCCTCGCGGTGAGCGCGGTCGGGATCGCGTTCGCCGCGCCACAGCCGGGCGCGACGTACACCGAGTTCGCCGTCGGCACCGAACAGAACGGCGAGTTCGTCACGGACGGCTACCCGGACGACCTCGCGGTCGGAGAGACCGCGGAGACGGCGGTGTTACTAGAGAACAAGGAGCGAACGACGACGGAGTACCACGTCGTCATGCGGTTCGAACGGCTTCAGGGTGGGACGGTCACGGCGGCCCAAGAGGCGGGCGGATTCACCGTGACGCTCCAACCCGGCGAGACCGCGATCGAGACGCACACGGCCGCACCGTCGCTGACGGGCGAGAACGTTCGGCTCAGGTTCCTCCTGTACTTGGACGAGCTGCCGGCGAATCCGACGCCCGAGACCGCGTACCGCTCCGTTCACGTCTGGACGGACGTCAGATCCGGCGGGAACTGACCAGCGACGGGTCCGGCCGCAGGCCCGCTGGCGACGCCGATCTACCCGTCGTATCGGTCATGAAGCCGTTCATAACAAAGACCACATGGCCACTGTAACGGGTATGACTTGGTCGAATCTACGGCCCGACGGAGCCACCTGATGGACGAGACCGAACGCCGAGACACGGCCGAACGATCCGAACCGCTAGAACGATCCGAACCGCTACCTGCGGCGAGCACGCCGGGCGATCGGCGCCACACCGGATCCGCTGTGGGAGGGCTCCGAGCGGGCGAGCGGCCCGCCGAGAGCGCCAGCTGGAGCCTCGGCGGGGACGCGTCGACGGAGAGAGTATGAACGGGACGACGGCGTGGCTCGATCTGATCAGTCCGTCGCATCCGTTCTTTTTCCGCGGACTGCTCGAGGGGATGTCGGACATCGCCTTCCGGACGACCGTGAGGCGGAAAACCGAGACCATGGCTCTCGCGCGCGAGTCCGGGTTCGACTTCGAACCGCTCGGGCGCGACTTCGACAACGTCGCTCTCCGGACGGCGGCGGTCCCGCTTCGGACGGTCCAGCTGTCCGTCCAAGCTCCGAAGACAGACGTCTCTCTGTCGGCCCGCAACGCGATGTGCGTGCTCGCGTCGCGGGCGAGAGGAATTCCGTCGATCCACTTCACCGACAACGACATCACCGCGTACGTCGACGCGCCGCTCGTCGAACGCGCGTTCTGTCGATTCAGATCGGCAGCGACACACCACGTCGTTCCGGCGGCGTTCCAGCAGTCGGAGCTGACGCGGTGGGGCGCGGACCCGGAGCGGATCCACACGTACGACGGCTACAAGGAGGACGTGTACGTCGCGAACTTCGAGCCCGACCCGTCGTTCACGGACGCGCTTCCGTTCGAGAACTACGTGGTGGTTCGCCCCGAGGCGCTCGGTGCGGCCTACGTCGACGAGGAGCGGTCGCTCGTCCCCTCGATCCTAGAGTCGCTCGCGGCGAGGGGCACGAACGTCGTGTACCTGCCGCGCAGGCCGGGTGATCGGCCACACGCGGAGCCGTACGACGAGGATCGCATGTTCGTTCCCGACGGAGCGCTCGACGGGCTTCAGCTCGCGTGGCACTCGGACGGTGTCCTCACCGGGTCGGGAACGATGGCCAGAGAGGCCGCGTGTATGGGGAAGCCGGCGGTCTCGTTCTTCCCGGATCGGCTCCTCTCGGTGGACAGATCGATGGTCGAGGACGACATGCTCGTTCACTCGCGTGACCCGGAAGAGATCGCCTCGTATCTCGCGTCGGTCGGGACGGACAAGCGAGCTCCGGATCGGGAGCGGTCGTCCCGCGTCCGCGAGGAGGCGGCGTCGCTGGTTCGGGCGCTGATCGAGAACCCCGAGAATCCGGCGCTCGATTCGCTTCCGGGCCCGATCGCGCGACCGACTTCGGCAGGCGCTAATCGGTAGCGAATCGGCGATCGATAGCGAATCGGCACGAGGCCTGATCGAGAGCGGATCCGAGGAAACGAGTTCATAACTTATTGGGGTCGGTTGCACCCCCACACGAGATGGGTCAGGACGCACGCGAGACGGGCGCTGACGGTATCACCGATTGGGACGAGCCGACGGAAACCGCTCTGAGTGTCCACGACGGGTCGGAGGAACCGTCCGCGCCCGTCTCGAGCGACGTGGTACACGTGGTCCGAGACGCGGACGGGGACACCCGAACCGTCGCTGGCTACGATCCGAACGTCGTCCTCGAAAACGCGCTCGCGTGGGCGTTCGACCGCGACTACGCCGGCTACGATCCCTACGACGGACTGAACAGTCCGCTCCTCTCTGCGGTGTCGAGACACTGGCTCCTCAGACTGCTGTCCATCCACGGCGTCCGTGCTTTCCCGGTGAATCTCAGACCGTACCTGGGCGTTCCCGAGGAGCGGAACCCGAAGGGGATCGGACTGTTCGCCAGCGCGTATTTGAATCACTACGAGCGGACGGGGTCCGATGCCGCGCTCGAGGCGGCCGAACGGCTCCTCGACTGGCTCGTCGAAAACCGTTCGCCCGCGTTCGAACGGTCCTCGTGGGGGTACAACTTCGACTGGCAGAACTCGACCAAGTTCTTCCTCCCGGCGAACCACCCGTGCGGGGTCGTCACCGTGTTCTGTGCCAGACCCTTCCTCCGCCACCACGAGCTAACGGGATCGGAGCGCTCGCTCGAACTCGCTCGCGACGCGACCGCGTTTCTCGTCGAGGACATCGGAACCGAGTCCGTCAACGGCCACGACGTGCTGACGTACACGCCGTACGACTCGTACGTGGCCGTCAACGCGAACGCGCTCGCGGCCGACCTCCTGTGGCGCGTCGGCACCGAGGTCGATGACGACGCGCTGGTCGAGCGGGCGCGTGACCTGTTCGAGTTCGTCGTCGACGCCCAGACGGACGACGGCGGGTGGCGCTACTCCGTGCCGGCGTCGGACTCGCATCTCGGGTACGACAACTTCCACACCGGGTTCGTCCTCGAGAGTCTCAGCGAGTACGCCCGAGATCAAGCCGCCGATCACCCCGCCCGAGAGGCGTACGAACGGGGGATGGAATTCCACCGGGAGAATCACTTCGAGGCCGACGGCGCGCCGAGGTTCGAGGACGACCAGTCACGCCCCTACGACGTTCACGCCGCCGCACAGGCGCTCATAACGTTCACCCAGAGAGGCGATCCGGACGACGCCGCGCTCGCCCGTACCGTCCTCGCGTGGACGTTGGACTGGTTGTACGACCCTGAGGGGTACTTCTACCGTCGAGTCGGGCGGATGGGGGTCGACGAGACTCCCTACATTCGCTGGAGTCAGGCGTGGATGTGTCTGGCGCTGTCGGAGTACGTGAACGACCGGCACACGGATCATGGTCCAACATAACCGACGGACGAGGGGCGTCGTTTCGGGAGCAACGGCGTCTGTTTCGAGGACAGGGGCGTCTGCTTCGACGGTCGGTCAGCCGATCGGGTGGCGGACCCGCGTCCGAGAGAGAAGTCGAAGGTTCGGAAGCCACCACTCGAATCGGCTGAGACACGTCGCAGACATCGCACTTCGGTCGGTTAAATACGGATTACGGTCCGTAGCGAGGGTATTACTTGGACGAGACGGACCGATATGAGATCATGAATACCCCTGGATTGGTGAAAAGGGCGGCCGAAAAGTACCAGAGGGAGGGAGTACGTCCGGTCTGTCGATCGGCAGTCAAACAGGCAAAGACCGTCTTTCGCAGCGACGCGCTATTTAAGATGGTCACCGCGGCGCGGTATCGCGCGCAGCGACTCCGATACGACGCGGTCGCGGACCCGTATACCGTGATTCACGTCGAGACGAACGACATCGAACAGTTCAACGAGGAGATCGGGACGAACTGGGGGCTCGGGAGAATCGAGAGCGGTCACTGGGACGCCGCGCAGAACTGCCGGCCAATTCGCTCGTCGACACACTATCAGGGGCTCAAACAGCGGTTCGAGGAGGGGTACGACTGGAAGGACACGGTGTACTATCAGCAGCGAAAACACTCGATAGCGAACGACGACGAGAACCGCCTGGAGTACGTGGAGAAGCTCTACGAGGACATACGCACGAACGGATACCGCCCCAATTACGAAGCCGTCCACGACGCTCCCGACTTCGATGGACGGCAGAGTCGGTTTCGACACCTCCACTCGCTCGAACCCTTGGTTCTGATCGCGAGAGACGGGGAGACGTACCTGGCCGAGGGATTTCACCGGCTGGCGATAGCGAAGTTGGTCGGTGTTGCGGAGGTCCCCGTTAACGTGCTTGCGAGACACGAGGAGTGGCAGCACGTCCGCGAAGCCGTTCGCCGACACGGCGGAAACGCCACGGCGGCTGGCTTGGGCCGGTACGCGGATCATCCCGATCTGCGAGACGTGACCAACGAGGTCGAACGGTCTCGGTGAATCGATGCTGAGCGGCATCCGAACGGGCCGACCGAATCGGACCGACGCGAGTCGTCATTCGAGCCGCACTGACGCGATTAACACGTCGATAACAATCCCCGTCGAACTCCGAGGTGCGCTCAATGGGCATACATGCGGGACCGAGCCGTGGCAACTCGGGTGAGGTGTGGCGGAAGCTACTCCTCTCTGTCGGGTTCGCCGCCGTCGCCATCGGCACGGTTGTCGCGTGGCGGTCGCCGCCGACGGGCTACGAGGTGTCGGTGTATGCCGGGACGCCGCTGATCTTCTGGATCGGTGCCTCGATCGGCTTTCTCTCTGCGGCGACAGTCACGCTGGCGTCGTGTCGCGACCGGGTCGCCGGAGTGGCGGTGGGGCTCGGAGCGCTGACCGCCATCGCGATCGGCTCACTCCCGGTCATTCGCAGTTACCGGTTCTACGGTCGCGGCGATTCGATGACCCACCTCGGCTGGGCCGCCGATCTGATGGCGGAGCAGATGCGGTTCGGCGATCTGTTTTATCCCGGCGGACACAGCACGACCGTCCTGTTGACCGATTCGATGGGACTCCCCATCGAGCGCGGAATGGTCCTCTTTGCGGCGCTGTACTTCGCGCTCCACGTGACCTTCATCCCGCTCGCTGCGAAGGCGCTCTTCGAGGATCGTCGCCTGACCGTTATCGCGGCGTTTTCCGGGTTCATGGTGTTACCGGTGAACCAGATCAGCAGCGGGCTGTACTTCCACGCGTATTCGATGGCGATGTTGTTTTTCCCGGTGTTCTTGTACGCGCTGGTGAAACACCTCACGAGCAGACCCAAGAACGGACCGGTGATCGGACGCATCGGCGCGTGGAATATCGTGGTTGCGATTCTCGGACTCGTTCTGGTGCTCACCCATCCGCAGCTCGCGTTAAACGTCGTTATCCTCCTCGGAACTCTCGTGGCGTTACACCTGGTCCTCCGGAACCGCTTCGATCTGTCCGTCTCGGAGCTCCGCCCGGTCTACGGCGTGTTCATTCTCCTCGCCGTCTGTTGGGTGGCATGGGTGCTCCAGTTCGGCCGGGTGTTCGGCGTCGGTGAACGAGTCCTGTTCGCGACGTACGACACCCTCTTCGGCGCGGCACAGGCCGGTGGCGGGAACGTCGGGAGCCAGGTCGACTCGGCGCGGTCGGTCGAGGCGACTCTCCTGGAGCTGTTCGTGAAGCTCTTTTTAGTGCCGGCGGTGTACGCGTCGCTCGGAGTCCTCGCGGTCGTGGTGTCGCTTCAGCGTCCCCTCGGCGATACCGATCGACGCACACGGTCCGATGAGATCGAACGCAAGGGTCGGTCCGTCGTCACCTACTTCGGGCTGGCGGGCCTCGTTCTCGGCCCGTTCTTCGTGGCGCATTTTATGGGTCCGGTTTCTCATCTCTTTTTCAGGCACTACGGGTTCGCGATGGTGTTCGTCGTCGTTCTCGGCGCCGTCATGATTCATCGTATCGGGGCGCTGATTCCGGCGGGCCGATGGTTGAGCGCGGCCAAGCCACTCGCGCTCGGACTCCTGGCCGTCGCGCTGGCGTTGTCGCTGCTGACCGTCTTCGCGTCCCCGTACATCTACAACGCCTCAAACCACGTGAGCGACCAGCACATGAGCGGGTACGAGACGGCGATCGAGTACCGCGGCGAGGATATCCAGTGGAGCGGCATTCGGCGAGGCCCGGGCCGGGAGTTCGACGCCTTAGTTCCGGGCGTCGGACTGTACAGCCGCCCCGCGGTTAGTACGGATACGACCACCAGAGGAGACGACGAACTCCGGTTGCTACTCGCGGGAGGGGCGGACGAGGTCAGATATCTACCCGTATCAAGGTCCGACGTCGACCGGGAGGTGACCGCGTATCGAGAGCTCCGCTACTCGGAGCCGACACTGGAGTCGATCGGCAGTCAGGCCGGAGTCCACCACGTCCACGACAACGGCGAGTTTGATCTCTACTACGTTACGCCGCGAAATAACGAAACGACGGTGGGCGAGACCGGATGACCGGACTGAAACTCGGCGGCATCGGGGACGGGGTCGTCCACGCGACGCGCGGACTGGCGACCGGTACGTGGAGTCGGACTCGCGGGTTCGAGCAGCTCGGATCGATCCCGGCGTCGGACGCCGTCGCTCGGCTCTCCGACGCGCCCGTCGCTAGGGCGGTGCTCGACCGCGTCACCGGATCGGTCACGACGACGAACCTCTGGCCGATCGGAGACGATCGGCTGCTGGCGACCGTCGGAAACGACGTGTTCCGGTCGACCGACCGCGGACGGACGTGGCGGCCGGTCCATCGACTTCCCGAGTCGTCCGGCCCGATGGGGGTGCTCCCGACGGCCGTCTGTCGTCACGGCGGTCGCATCTACCTCGCCGAGTACCCGCTCGGCGGCGAGGCGGCGAAGGTGCTGGTCAGCGAGGACGGGCGACGCTGGTCGACGTTCGCGCGTCGGTCCGACGTGAGACACTTCCACGGGGTGTTTCGCGATCCCTACACCGGTTCGCTCTGGGGGACCACGGGCGATACCGACGACGAGAGCGCGATCGGGCGGTTCGTGGACGGCGAGTTTCGGGCTGTCGGCACGGGAAGCCAGACCTGGCGGGCCGTCGAACTGGCGTTCACGCCGGACTCGGTACTGTGGGGCATGGACTGCGCGTACGCCCCGCGGATCGAGATCCTTCGCCTCCCGCGTGAGGAGATTCCGCCCGCCGACGAGACGCCAGCAGAACAGCCCGTTCCGGAGGTCGTCGGGACCGTGGACGCGCCGGTGTTCTACGCGGAGACGATTCGAGCGGACGGAACGACGTGGGTGGTGTTTTCGACTGCAGCAACAACGGGAACGGACAGCACCGGGCCTGGGACCGACAGAACTCGCACCGGCTCGGTTCAGGTGGTTGCCGCCTCGCGGCGGTCCGGATACGAGCGATGGTACCAACCGCTCACTCTCGGGCGGTCATCCACGCTCGGTGCGATGGTGCCTGCGATCCCGACCGCGAACGCCTACGCGTTTCTCGCGACAACTCCGGAGGGGGAATTACTGATAAACCCGTTCAATACGGATCGAAATCACGGGGAGATTCTCGTCCGTCGGCCTTCATCGTTCGCGGAAGCGCCGCGACTGTCGGCCGATAGCGGTGACCGCGGATGACGGAGGACGGACCCGTTTCACACGATAGTCGCGGTTCATCGACAACAAACGGGTTTAGAGGGCTCTGTTGAACCCGAAACAAGGGAGATATCCGAACTCGGGTCGGTCAGTACAGGGAATGTACAGACCATAGTAGGTCTCTATCTCCCCTACTTCTGTTGGAAACTCCCTGGTAGATACAGAGGTAGTCCCCAACAGAAGGACACTAGACGTATTCAGTGATGTCTTTGGCGACAGCTATTGCACCCGTGATCACTCCTGAACGGTCCCGAATCGGTGCTGCTGAGAGGCTCAACCGAATACGGCTGTCGTCCTTCGTGTTCCGCCGGATTTCGTAGTTTTTGAGCGTCGCTCCGCCAAGCACACGCTTGAACTGCGTTTCGAACTCAGTTTCTTGAGCATCGGTGTGTAGCCTGAGATCCTGAATCTGATCACCAACGACGGACTCTGCATCGCACCCAAATACGGTTTCAGCGGTCTTGTTCCACAGCTCGATTCGTCCGTCCGCATCCAGCGCAATAATCAGGGCTGGAGAGATGTCGATGATTGTTTCGAGTCGCTCGGTCATCTCCCTGAATTCTTTCTTTCGTTGGACGCGGTCGGTAACATCATGACTGATGATGAGATGTTCGCCGGGCACAATATCTGTTACCGCGGAGTATTCGATCTGCCGGGTTACCCCATCACCGCCGTCGATCGGGATTCTGTCCCGGTCAACACCACTCTGCTGAAACTCTCTCCAGGCGGTATCGAAATCAACTTCTACTGGAATGAACTCCGAGAGATGCCGACCCAGTAATGCCCGCTGGTTCACGCCGTACACGTGTTCTGCAGCAGGGTTCGCATCAACCACTCGTGCATCATCGTTTACGAGCAGCATCGCGTCGAGAGACTCCTCAAACGTGGCTTCGTACTGGTCACGAGCACGAGTGAGTTTCGCCAACCGCTCTTGTGGATTCGTTGCGGCTCTCCGTGGGATTGAAACGGTCATCGTTGTCCCCGCTTCAGAAAATAAAGCGGTGATCTCTCCATCGTGATTCGAGATGATCCAGTGAGTCAGCCAGAGTCCCAATCCACTGCCGTGAGTAAGTGGAGTTTCTGCCCCTGTTTCGAGCACTTCTGCCTCTTCGTCATCGAGTCCGGGTCCGTTATCTCCGATGTGTATCTCAACGGCGTTCGGAACAGTTTCGATAGCGACGGTAATCTGTGGGTGCGTCCCGCTGTGTTTCGCAGCGTTCTCAAGCAGTTCTCGGAGCGCGCGTTCACAACTCGGGAGGAGCCCCACCGTAATTTCCGATTCGGATTCGATACTCACTGCCGCGTTCGGATAGTCCTGACAAACACCGTTCACGACATCTTCGACGAGCGAAACCACATTCGCTGTCTCTCGTTCGTGATCTGCAGCGACGATTTCGTCAAGCTCCCGAGCTTTTTCCGTAAGCTCGATGAGATTGTCGATGTTTTTCAACACCGTGTCTCCATAGCTGTCGTGATCCAGCCGTTCAGCCATGAGCTGTGTATATCCCCGAATAATACACATGTCATTTCGGAGATTGTGTCGGAGAACTCGGTTGAGAACAAGCGCGAGGTTTGCATATTGCGTGAGGGTGGCCTCGTGTTGTTCCCGTTCGAGTTCGCGTTCGAGGAGTCTGGCGATGAGTTCCGCGAACATCGTCTCCTCATTGCTAAACGATTCTTGCCGCGGTTCGTCTGCCACGAAACAGACGGTTCCGTATGACTCTCCATCAACAACGAGGGTGGTTCCGAGATAACAATTGAGGCCGTGTGATTCGAATGCGATGTCTGTTTCCCATCCTTGATTTGACGCATCGTGAAGAGCGATTTGCGAGTCCGAATCAAGCGTGCGTCGGCAATACGTCGCTCCGAGGTCAAGTTCCAATCCCGTGGGAAACGCTCCGCTATCTGGGTCAGTACTCACGGTCGCTTCCCAGTGGTCTGTTTCCTGATCGATACGAGTGAGATGGCCGTTATCTGCCTGTAAATACTCCGCACCGAGTGCGAGTGCCTCACGTCCCTTCTGTTTGAATGGGATATCCTGCCGAACAATATCGTACAGTTGCTGTCTCGCCTCACGAGACGTAACTGAATCCCCAGTCACAGCTAATCCCCCACGCATCCAGCCGTTTGACAGACTGTTTCATACCTCACGACCGGGAGACGACGATATAGATCCATTCTGTAATATTACTAGTTAGAAACAAATAAAGAATGTGGTGAATAAATATGCACCACAGTTAGCGTATACTACTTTTCTGATTCGCGAAAGGGATGTCGGCGAAGACGCCGCGTAAGATCACGTGAATCCACGGGACGTGACGGTTGAATCATCCACAGGGTAACCAGTGCCGACCGACGCCGAGCAGGAAGTACAAGTAGCGATGTATCACTCACACCTGCTCAAACTCGAAGATTATGAGTACATCAAATGCGACGAAGACACGACTGAAATCCTCAAGGGGCCGCAATTCGATGAGATTCGCCCGCGACTCGAATTTTTAGCGTCCAACCGTGCCGAGTGAGCGGCGAAGCGGACGATAGTCTTCGTCACCGATATAAACGCAGTCGCACACCCATCTACACATGTGTCCGTCGTCACCCACATCATCAAACAATGCGTTGAGTACTGCCGTAATTGAGGCTGTTGCCAAGGAAATGGATGGCGACCCTACTGAACTACCCGAGCAGCTATACGACGTGATCGACTCCGACGCCTTGGACTCGCTATTCACCGGTGGGAATTCAATGGGCGGCACAGTGACGTTCGCCTACTGTGGGTACACTGTTACTGCCACCGCAGACGGCGACGTGACCCTCGAAGAATAGACGCTCGTCACCTCGGCGCCACTACGTCCTCACACGCCAGACACTCGGCCTATACGCCCCGATGCTATCGTCTTTCTCGTATTCGACAACGGCGCCACGTCTCGGCATCAGAATCTCGATTCCCTCGTCGGCTAGTAGGTGTTTCCCGGGCTCTTGTCCTGTTCGTCCATATTCGATTATACTTGAAGAATAGGATTTTAACAGAGCCGTCGAGAGCTATCGTGGTGTTTCACATCTCACAACTACGACTGCAGTATTCGACGCTCACTGGGACGACCCGGATCGCTGCTCCGCCTAGGTGTCGCCACAGAAACGTTCGACGTTGATATTCAAGGCGTCACCTACACTATCAACCAACTGAACGGCGTCTCCGCTGACATCGATGTTCGAATTCTCGACGAGCACGTCGAGACAGTTGGTGATCGTGACTCCGTTGAGAGTTCCGTTGAGAGCCTGAATACAACAGTTCGAGACTCTTGATCCGTCTCGGTTGGCATGTATTTCGCAGACGGAGTTCCGGGTGTGTTCCTCGGCGGTGACCCTCACGTCGAGATTCTCTAACGTGACACCTCGCGGTTCCTTGGCTCCGGGTTGGCTGGACTGAATCCAGAGGGTCGGCGCCTTCGTGTCGTTTCGAATTCGACAGTTCCGAACGGTGAATCCGCCGGGATTACTCTTGACTGTGTTCGTACACCTGATCATTCCCCACAGTGAGCCGGCGTTGTCAGGCGTAACCGAGATGTCTTTATAAATGAGATCGCAGTTTCGGATTATCAACCCCGAGTTTCCCTTGCGGGTGTCGATCACGATGCCAGCAGCTTGATGCGGTTCGGTTCCGCCGGTTTCGTTGAGCTTGGAGTGGTCCTGCTCGACGTGCGCCCCGTCGATGACCGACGTTTTCGTCGGGTGGTCACCGCCTTGGAAGCGGAGGCTCGACACGTCGCAGTTCAGGAAGTACCCGCCTTTGACCGTGACTACCCCGTCGTTGTTCGTCGAGCGCATCGCGTTGTGCCCGCACTGCTCGAAGTGGACGTCCTCTAAGCGCAACTCGCCGACGTGCGTCGGCTGATGGCGCATAAACGTGGTGCCGGGCGTATCGTTCGTCGACGATCTGTGACCTCCGAGGTAACTGCCCTGTCTCCCCATCGTGATCCGGCGAGCGATACTGACGCCCTCGGTCGTCGCACCGTTTTCACTGTCAACGTTCATCCGGAGCAAGGACCCGGCCGATTCGGCCTGTGAAGGAATGAAACCGAGCCATTCGAGGTCGACGGCGATTCCGTTATCGTTGGCGTCCAGCAGAATGGAGACGGACGTGCGTTTGTCGTCCGTCAGTTGGATGGAGAAGTTGGCTAGGACGACGTCCTCTCCGCCCTTCTGATACACGAACCAGAATCCCTCCTCGTCGGCAGCGTTGGGGAAGTGGAACTGGACGTCCCTGTGTGAATCGCCGAGCCCGACGATACCGAACCGCGACGGGTTATGCGGCGGGTCGGTCGCCGCCTCCTCGGCGACGGTATAGTCGCCGGGAGGGAATTCGATACGGGTCCCCGTTTCGAACGCCTCGGCCAACGCGTCGTCGATCGGGTCCTCGCCGGACGGGTCCATACCGAGGTCGTCGACCGCGTTCACGACGCGGTCGAATTCGATGTCGTACACGTCCGGATCAACGTTGCTGGTTTCCTCATCGGGTTCCGGAACACCTGGGTCCTCCGTATCGTCGTCGATGTCGTTACAGCCGCTGAGTGCGACGAAACCTGCCGTGATGGCTCCGAGGGCCTGTCTCCGGCTCAGGTGCGCCATTTGGTTCCCTAGGGTAGCTAAACGTATTGTTAGACTGTGCCTCCCAGATAAATACGGAACTAACTAAGCGCTCTACAGTCCACTGCACGAGCAGTGACGACGACCGACGATCAGTTCGGGAGCGGGGCGCCGTTGGTGAGTGCCATTATCCCGACATACGGTCGCCCGGAGTACCTCGAACGGGCGGTACACAGTGTCTGCGAACAGACCTATCCGTCCATCGAACTGATCGTGGTCGACGACAACTCGCCCGAGCCCGCGGCCGAAACCCTGAGTAGCGTGGACACGGACTCCGTTTCGACCGTGCGATGCGTTCGCCACGACGAGAATCAGGGCGCGAACGCGGCCCGGAACACCGGGCTCCGCCAGGCCGACGGCGCCTTCGTCGCGTTCCTCGACGACGACGATCGATGGCTCCCGGAGAAGACCGCCAGACAGGTTCGCCGGTTCGAGCAGGGGCCGGACGACCTCGGAGTGGTCACGGCGGGCAGTCGGATCGTCGACGAGAACGGAACGCAGATCGGCGTGAAACGGTCGTCAGTCGAGGGAGACGGTGTCAAAGCGCTCCTCAGAGGCGGCATCGTCGGATCGTTTTCGCGCGTCATGGTCCGGGCGGACGCGATCTCGCGGGCGGGCCTGCTCGACGAGTCGCTCCCGAGCTGGCAGGACCGAGAGTGGTATCTCCGACTGGCGAAACACAGTACGTTCGCCTCGGATAGGTCCGTTCTCGTCGAACGCCGGATCGACGCGGGCGGCCGCATCAGCGACGATTTCGAACAGAAGCGGGACGTGTCGTACCCGAGGTTCATCGCGAAGCACCGCGAGTTCGCCGCGGAGCAGGGACCACTAGGCGAGCGACAGTTCATCGGGGGACTCTCACGAACGCTCGGGTTCTCAGGGCTCTCGAACGGCTACTACCGAGACGCGATCAAGTATCTCCTCGTGTCGCTCGCGTACTACCCGTTCGACCCGAAGACGTATCTCTACCTCTGTCTGGCCGTCGGCGGCCCGTTCACGTTCAAGCCGGCGAGTCGACTAAAGCGGAAGCTGAGCGGGTCGGCCTTTAGTAAGGCGAACTGACAACCACGTATCGGCCGGGGGTGATGTGGCGACTCAGGTACGATAGCGCCGGATCGTCCGACAACGCTGGTATCGCTGCCAAATAACAGCCCACAGAGGCTATTCGGACGCGGTTCCGTCGCGTCTCGTTCGGCCGCAGGGTGGGAGCGCGGTTACTCCTCGTCGAACTGGAGGTCCGCGGTCCCCTGGACGCGCATCATCGTCACCTCGCCGCTGAAGCGGTAGCCGTCGACGTCGTCGGCCACGGATCCGATGACCATGCCACCACTTATCACGTCGTCGGCCTCGGTCGAGCCGAGGTCCGGCGATTTGTGAAGGCTCCCCGAGACGGAGAACTGGTAGGAGGTCTCGTTCTCCAATCCGTCGACAGTGAGCCAGTTGGTGAGGAACGGATCGTCGTCGCCTCCGAGGCGTTCGTCGTCGACTTGTCTCCCGTCGAGGTAGACCGCGGCTCCACCGTCCAGAGAGAACTCGGCGATCTCGCCGTTGAACAGGAACGTTACGCTCTCTGAGGACACTTCGCCGGTGGCGCTGTTCCCAGAGACCGAGTCGGCGCACTCCGTTTCGCAGGTCGGGTCGGCAACGATCTCCCCGTCGACGGTGAACTCGTAGGTGGACTTCGGTCCGGTGCCAGCGACCCGAAGGGCGTGTTCGTACTCGAGGTCGACGACTTGGTCGCGGGCGATCTCCTCGCCGTCCCGCTCGAATCGGACGTCGTCGCCCGCGGAGTAGCTCACGATGCTACCGACGTAGTCGAACGCGTCGACGCCGCCGCGGATCCTCCCGGCGACCCGGACGGTACCGTCGTCGAGCGTCTCGACCGTGCTGACGGTACCGTACTCGCTCAGTTCGGTGTTTTCGCGCGCGTCGCCCTCTACGATGAACTCGTAGCTGGCGTACGTGCTGTTGTCAATGCCGTCGATCACGAACGAGTGCCACTTGCCGTCCGCGGAGTCGCCGTCGTCCGCGGAATCGTCGGTCGAGTCATCGTCGGTCGAGTCATCGTCGGTCGAGTCGTCACCGGTGGAGTCGTCGTCGCTCGTGTCGTCCGTCGAGTCGTCGGTGCCGGATTCGCCGTCGACGACTTGGTCGCGGGAGATCTCCTCGCCGTCCCGCTCGAATCGCACGTCCTCTCCGGAGGTGTAGCTCACGATGCTACCAATGTAGTCGAACGCGTCGACGCCGCCGCGGATCCTCCCGGCGACCCGGACGGTACCGTCGTCGAGCGTTTCGACCGTGCTGACGGTGCCGTACTCGCTCAGCTCGGTGTTTTCGCGCGCGTCGCCCTCTACGATGAACTCGTAGCTGGCGTACGTGCTGTTGTCAATGCCGTCGATCACGAACGAGTGCCACTTGCCGTCCGCGGAGTCGCCGTCGTCAGTGGAATCGTCGGTCGAGTCATCGTCGGTCGAGTCATCGCTGGTCGAGTCATCATCGGTCGGGTCATCGCTGGTCGAGTCGTCGTCGCTGGTCGAGTCGTCGTCGCTGGTATCGTCCGTCGAGTCCCCGTCAGTCGAGTCGTCGGTGTCGGACTCGCCGTCGACGACCTGGTCGCGGGAGATCTCCTCGCCGTCCCGCTCGAATCTGATGTCGTCGCCCGCGGAGTAGCTCACGATGCTGCCGGCGTAGTCGAACGCGTCGACACCGGAGTAGATCGCGCCGGCGACTCGGACGGTGCCGTCGTCGAGCGTCTCGACCGTGTTGACGGTGCCGTACTCGCTCAGTTCGGTGTTTTCGCGCGCGTCGCCCTCAACGATGAACTCGTAGTCGTTGCGGGTGTCCCTATCGATGCCGTCGATCACGAACGAGTGCCACTCGGCGTCAGTGGAGTCACCGCCGTCCGCGGAATCGTCGGTCGAGTCATCGCCACTCGAGTCGTCACCGTCCGTATCGTCGTCGCCCGTCTCCTCGTCGGACGAGTCCCCGCCCGAGCCGTTCGGGAGGGGACAGCTGTCGTCGTGGGTGACGTTCCGGACGTTGCCCGTCGAGTTCGTCAGCTGGACGGCCTCTCCGGTGACGTTGATGTTCGAGTCTTCGACGACGACGTCATCACAGCCCTCGAACACGATCGCGTCGACGTCGCCGTTCGGCGCGTGGAAACACGAGTTTACGATTCGAGACCCGTCTCGGTCCTTCTCGAAGTGGACCAACGAGTCGATAATATCCGACCGAGTCGACGTCGAGGTGACGTGAACACCGTCCAAGACGACCTCGTTAGGCTGGTCGGCGCCGGAGTTGACACTCTGGAACCACAGGTTCGGTGCGAGAGTCTCGTTATAGATCCGAGTGTTTTCGATCGTCAGCCCGCCCGGGTTACTGTTCCCGGTGTTCGTGAGACGAATGGCTCCCCAGAGCGATCCGGCGTTGTCGGGCGCGACCGAGATGTCTTTATATTCGATATCACAGTTGCGGATGATCAGCCCCGAGTTCCCGACGCGGCTGTCGACGTGGATTCCCATCGCTTGATGGGGCTCAGTACCGCCGGTATCGTTGAGCTTGGAGTGGTCCTTTTCGATGTGAGCGCCGTCGATCACCGAGGTTTTCGTCGGGTGATCGCCGCCTTGGAAGCGGAGGCTCGACACGTCGCAGTTCAGGAAGTACCCGCCTTTGACCGTGACTACCCCGTCGTTGTTCGTCGAGCGCATCGCGTTGTGCCCGCACTGCTCGAAGTGGACGTCCTCTAAGCGCAACTCGCCGATGTGATCCGGGCTGTGACGCATGAACGTCGAGCCCGGCGTCGTGTTCGTGGAACTCCGGTGGCCGCCGAGGTAGCTGCCCTGCTTCCCGAACGTGACCCGACGGGCGATATTCACGCCGTCCGTCGTCGCACCGCGAGAGCGGTCGACGTTCATTCGGAGCAACGACCCGTTAGACTCGTTCTGCGCCGGGATGAATCCGAGCCATTCGAGGTCGATCGCCAGCCCGTTGTCGTTCACGTCGAACTGGATCGAGACGCTCGTCTCCATGTCGTCGGTGAGCTGGATCGAGAAATTCTCGTACAACACGTCCGTTCCGCCGTATTGGCGGAACCCCCAGTAGCCGTCCGACGATGCGGCGTTCGGGAACGTGAACTGGACGTCTCGGTGAGAGTCGCCGAGCCCCAGCATGCCGAACCGAGATTTCGACCCAGAGATGGGTGCCTCGTTGTCGATTCGGTAGGTTCCCGTCGGGAATTCGATAAGCGTTCCAGTCTCGTAGGCGTTGCGTAACGCCCCGTCGATGGAGTCGTTCCCGTTGGGGTCCATCCCGAGGTCGTCGACCGCGTTCACCACGCGATCGAACCGGATCCCGCGCCGTTCGGCCGCGGCCGACCCCAATCCGGACGAAGCCAGAACCGCACCCGTCGTCACCGCACTCAGCTTCACGTAATCGCGCCTGTTTATCATCCGCCCGGCGGCCCCGCCGCCGCTGTTCTCTCCGTCCAGTTCGTCGTTTTCGACAGACCCGTTGCTGTCGCTGTCGCTGTCCTCGCGTACCAGCTTGCGTGCCATGCAAGTAGTAGGTTCATACTAACCGCTATAAATGTATCGTTAATTATATATTTCAAAGTATATGAAAGTCACACAAAATCAGTAGAACAGCGAGCACAGTCTATTCAGTTCACACTTCCGAGTCGCTCTTCTTCGAGCTGTTAGAGCGGTATTAACGAGGTAGTAACGCGTGATTAACACGTGCGTATCGGATCGCACTGGCTCAGAAACGGCACTCGACGGCAGACAGACCGGGTTCGAGAGGCCGTTCGCCACTGCCCCGGTCGGTGGCAGTTCGACCTCGGTGCGAAGTCGCGCGACACGTTCGAGCGGGTAACAGGGCTATAACGATACGTTGCGTCGGCTTGAACTCCGCCGATGAAAGACCACGACGACGTCGTGCTCGTCACCGGCGCCGCCGGGTTCATCGGTTGGCATCTCTCGGCGGAGCTGCGAGACAGGGGATACGGAGTGCTCGGCGTCGACGGCCGCCCTACCCCCCGTCGGAGTGGAGGGATACGTCGATAATGACAACAGCAGAGGATGTCTACGGGTCTGACTCTTGGCAGAACGAATCGAACTCTCGATGGGATTCGGAAGCAAGCGCGACCGAGGAGGAGCGGTCGGTCGAGCGAGTGCTCTTCGTGTACGGGCCGACGAACGTCGAGAAGATAACGCGCCACGTAAAGCCGCTGGCAGACGCCGTTGAGTCGACGACGCTCGTCTGTACCAGTACCGATCCGGAGGTGGACGGCTTCCGACAGGTCGCGCCGCCGTCGACCGGCTACCGGCTCCTCGATCTGTTCTTAATGACCGTTCTGACCGCCGTCGAGTCCGTGAGAGGGGAGTACGACGCCGTCGTGACGATCTCGTTGTTTCCGCACGGTTGTCTTGGACTCCTCGCCGCGAAGTACAACGGGATCCCCTCGCATCTCGGGATCATCGGCCGTGACATCGACGTCCACGCTCGGGCGTGGTACGGTCGACCGGTCCGCTGGCTCATGCGTCGGTTCGACGCGGTGACCGTCCCCGGACCCACGCACAGGCGACAGCTCCACCGGTCGGTCGGTGTCCCGTGGCACAGGACCGCCATCCTCGCCAATCCCGTCGACATCGACCGGTTCACCGACGCGGAACCCGACCGGGACCGCCGATACGACCTCGTGTGGGTCGGTCGGATGACGGCGGAGAAACGGCCGCTGTTGTTCGTCGACGTGGTCGCGGCGGTCGCGGAGGGAGATCCCTCGCTGCGGGCCGTGATGATCGGTGACGGCCCGCTCTCGACGGCGGTCCGAGAGCGGATCGCCGAACACGACCTCGAGGGAACGCTCGAGACGCCCGGCTGGATCGAGGACCCGATTCCGTGGTACGCAGACGCTTCCGTGTTCGTGTTGACGTCCGAGCGAGACGCGCTTCCGCTGACGCTGATCGAGGCGATGGCGAGCGGGACGGTCCCGGTGACGCCCGCCGTCGGCAACGTGGGCGATCTCGTCGTCGACGGCTGGAACGGACGGATCGACGACCCCCTCACGGTCGACGGCGTCGCGACGGCGGTCGAGGACCTCCTGACGGACCCAGATCAGAGAGCCCGGATCGGAGCCAACGCACGCGGCGTTCGTGACCGGTTTTCGTACGCCGCAGCTACCGATGACTGGCGGCACGTGACTCGTGTGCTCGCCCGGTCGACCCGACAATAACCGGGTCAACTACTCCATAACGAAACGGGCGCGAACCGACGCGAGAGACATGCAGGATCCGACTGTCTTATTCGTCATCCTCGATTCCGTCCGCCGTGACCGGACCTCCGCGTACGGCCACGACCGTCCGACGACTCCCAACCTCGATCGACTCGCCGAGGAGGCGACGCTGTTCGAGAACGCCTACACCCCCGCGCCGTGGACGCTCCCGTCACACTGCGCGATGTTCACCGGCCGCTTCCCGAGCGAGCACGGCGTCACGAACGGCTTCTCGGACGTGTCGCTCAGGCTGCCTGACTCCGTCGAGACGCTCACAGAACGGCTCTCGGCGGACGGGTACCGGACCGCCGGCTTCTCGAACAACCCCTGGGTCGGGCAGCTGTCGGGAATCGACAGAGGGTTCGACGAGTACGTGGAGTGGGACCTCGAGATCGGCGTCGACGGGGACACCGACATCAACTCGACGCGCGACAGACTGTACTCGGCCGCACACACGGTGCTCGCACAGGGGGCTCGTCAGCCGGTGTTCCTCTTGAAACGGCGGCTGTTCACGTCGAACCTCGTCGAGCGGGCGACGCGGTGGATGCGAGCGACCGCCGCCGACGAATCGCCGGCGTTCACGTTTCTGAACCTGATGGAAGCCCACAGCCCCTACTTCCCGCCCACCGAGGCGTTCGAGGAGCTCGGACTCTCGCCGCCCGGGCCGATCGAGCCGCGACTGTTGAACACGAAGCTGCTGGCGTACGTCCTCGGGAAGGCCGACTTACCCCCGGAGCGACGACGGCGCGTGTTGGAGTTCTACGACGCCAGCCTCCGGTACCAGGACCGGAAGCTCGGCGAGCTACTGTCGACGATGAAAGCGACGGGGACCTACGACGATTCGCTCATCGTCGTCGTCGCCGACCACGGGAAGAACCTCGGGGACCACGACCGCGACGAGATCCCGCCCCACTCCACTCGCTCGGTCAACACCGACGTTCCGCTGATCGTGAAACGACCCGGACAGGAGACCGCCGAGCGGCTCGACGACCCGGCAGAGCTGACGGGGCTGTTCGACCTCATCTCCAATCCGAACATGTCACCGGCCGTCGCACTGAGCGGAGACGAAGGGGCACTCGTCGAGGACTACGTTCCGCACACGGGCCGGACCAGCGAACCGACCACCCGATGGCGGGTCCTCACGGACGGCGAACACCGGTACGTCAGGGCCGACGACGGGCGCGAGTTCCTGTTCGCCCCGGACGGAAATCCCGTCTCAGAAGACCGAGAGCCGCTGTTGTCGCGGTTTGCTGAGATGATGGACGGCCGAGAGGCGCGTCTCTCTGACCCCGAGGAAATCGACGATTCCGACCCCGAAGAGCTGTCGCGGGGCCTGGAGTCCCAACTCGAGGACCTCGGGTACCTGGAGTGAGCGACTGGCCCTGACGCGTCCCGTGGCGGATCAGCGTAGTTCACGAGAGGCTGCCGGCGATAGACCGGATGTCGTTTTCGATCTTCCACGGTGAGACCCGCGCTAACAGGAGGGCGACAGCCGTGTAGACGACGACGCCTGCGGGAACCAAGACGATTAGTTCGACCAGGGGAGTCACGTCCATCAGCCCGCGCAGCTGCCAGAGGGACGCGAACATGACGATGGCACCGACGAGCGGGTAGAACCACTCTCGGTAGAACTCAACCGGGCGAGTGTCCGTGAGCTTCGAGACGACGTACACATCGAGCGGGAGCATCGGAAACGCGTACACCCCGACGACGACGAGGCCGACGCCCTCGATGCCGAACCGCGCGGCTGCCGGCCAGATCAGGATGGCAATACAGGCGACGCGCAGCGCGGCGAGCTTCGCGAGGAGGTCCGGTCGGTCGAGCGCCTTCCAGACCGAGCCGAAGTTGCGAGTGATCGAGTGGAACATGCCGTACAGCGCCAGCAGCTGCATGATCCGGATCATCGGTATCCAGTCGTCTCCGAGGACGACCGGCACGAAACTCGGCGCCACGAGCGCGATCCCGACCGCCATCGGGATCGTGATGAACCCCGTGACCCGCGTCGTCGCGAGCAGGGCCTGGCGCAGTTCGGCCGGGTTGTCTTGGAGCTTCGAGTAGGCGGGGAAGCTGACGCTGGCGAGGATCTCGGACACCTCCGAGGACGGCGTGTCGGCGATGCGGTAGGCGTACTGGTAGAAGCCGAGCGCCGTCGCTGACAGGAACCAGCCGACGAAGGCGTCGTCGCCCTCGCTGTACAGGAAGTAGAGAATCGAGGACGCGGTGATCCACTTCCCGTAGTTGATCAGCTCTCGGGCGATGGAGACGTCGAAGGACGGCCACGGTCGGTAGTTGTGGATGACGTACGAGAGACCGAACTTGAACGCGTCCGCGGAAACGTACGCGAACACGAGCGCCCAGACGGTCGGGGAGATCAGCACGTATCCGACGCCGACGACGAACTGGACGATGCCCCCGCTGACCTGATAGACGAACTCCTTGTGGAATTCGAGGTCCTTCCGGAAGTAGATGATACCCGGGTTTCGAAGCCCGAACAGCAGCGGACCGAGCCCGATGACTCGTATCAGCGGAACCGCGCTCGGCTCACCGAAGAGGTCACCGATGAACGGCGCGGCGACGAACAGCACGGCGAAGATCAAGACGCCTCGACCCGCCTCGAGACACCACGCCGTGTCTAGGTACTCGTCGACGTTCTCGTTTTTCTGCTGAATGAGCGCCGTCTTGAGACCGATCTTCGAGAAGTTCCGCGTCGCGCTCAGCGACACCAGCGCGATGCCCATGAGCCCGAACTGCCGCGGCGCTAGCACCCGCGCGAGAATGATCAGCATCAGTATCTGGAGGAGCCGACTCGATACCTTGATCGCGGTGGCCCAGATTCCGCTCTGAACAGTCCGATCGAGCATCGAACCGCTCGGAATGATCCCGTCGAGGAGGGCCCGAAGGCGGTCCCTCACCGTCGCGCGAGTGCGAGACCGGTCATTGGTGGGCCGTGAACGGACGTCTTGTGAGCGGACATTGGGTACCGGAGACTCACAGGGAGTAGACAAGGTAATCAAGCACCTGAATTCCGTTAAGCACCGTACAACCTATCGACGCCGCGACGGGTACGGCGTCGGATCGGACCTGCGGAACGCCGTCTCCTGCGCGGAATAGCGTTTCCGCGTACTGACCGTCGTCGAATGCGATCTCGCGTCCGCATCGATCGCCGAGTATCTCGGCTCTACCGTGTGTGCCCGTCGAAATATCTATTTCACTGAAGCGACTGCACGCCTGCTTTCACGTACAATGCCCGCGGCGGGTATCGGTCAAAACGAATTGAATTCCCGGCGACCGCTACATGTACCCCAGATCGCGCAGCCGTTCCATCAGGTCCTCCTTGTCCTGTGCGCGGCCGGCGCGCTCCGTGGTGTCCTCCAAGTCCTGGAGCCACGCGGGCTCCTCGGTCGTTTTTTCCGTACTGACCTCGCTGCCGAGCGAGCGGAACCCGGCGAAGTACTTCGGCGAGATCGGCACGTCCTCTCGCTCGACGCCCTCCGGGAGATCGTCGTCGGACTGCGGGACGTACCCCTCGTCGGGGAAGGCGTCGACCGTGTCCGGGACGACGTAGTTCCAGAAGGCGTCCCACACGTCGCGCTCGGCGAACTGTAGGATTGGCTGAATACGGTCGTGCGGCGGGAACAGGTCGGGATCGTGGCGCGGCGAGAAGAACGTCTCGTCGGCCCGGGCCTCCTGTTCGTCCCAGCGCACCCCGGAGATGACACCGTCGATGTCGTACTCTTCGAGGGCGTTGTTGAGCGCGACCGTCTTCAGCAGGTGGTTCCCGACGTACGTGTCGAGGAGGAACGGGAAGGTGTCCTCCTCGTACTCCAAGATGTCGCGGATGTGGTGCCGGTTCTGCTCGTTCAACGCAGCGACCGGGATATCGTCGCCCGGCTCTAACCCGCGTTCCTCGACGTACGCGCCCACGTCTTCGTTGCGGGCGTACACGAGCTCGATCTCCCACTCGTCGGCCCAGTGCTCGACGAAGTCGGTGATGTCGTCGAAGTGCTGGAAGTGGTCGATGAACACGGCGGTCGGCTTCTCGTAGCCGAACTTCTCGGCCACCTGGTTGATGAAATACAGCGTCAGCGTGGAGTCTTTGCCGCCGGTCCACATGACCGCGGGGTTCTCGTACTGTTCGAGGCCCTGCCGGGTCACCTCGATTGCCTTTTCGATTTTGTGTTGCAGCGACGGGTAGTCGGAGGGGTCCTCTCCCTCACCGTCGGCGTAGTCGACATCGACGCTCGCCGGGAAATCCTCGCTCATACGGCCGAAGTGTCGACGCGGAAGGAAATATGCCTTCTGCATCCGAGAGCCCTCACTCGCTCCGCAACCCCTCGGAACAGAAGGAATATGCCGCCTCGCCCGGACACCTCACCCATGGGACTGTTCGATCGGCTGCGCGGCGACGACGCGGAGCGCGTCGTCTTCCTCGGCATCGACGGCGTACCGTATGACCTCGTGCAGGATCACCCCGACGTGTTCGAGAACCTCACCGCGATCGCCGAGGACGGGGCGGCCGGTCGACTGGAGAGCATCGTGCCTCCCGAGTCGAGCGCCTGCTGGCCGAGCCTCACCACCGGCGTGAACCCCGGTTCGACCGGCGTGTACGGCTTTCAGGACCGCGAGACCGACTCCTACGACACGTACGTCCCGATGGGGAGCCACGTGAAGGCGACCCGCCTGTGGGACCGCGTCACCGACGACGGCCGGGACGCGACGGTCCTCAACGTCCCCGTGACGTTCCCGCCGTCGACGCGGATCCAGCGACAGGTCTCCGGGTTCCTCTCGCCGTCTATCGAGCAGGCGTCGAGCGACGAGTCCGTCCAGCGGGTCCTCGAAGACCGCGACTACCGGATCGACGTGAACGCCAAGCTCGGCCACGACGACGACAAGACCGACTTCATCGAGAACGCCCACGCGACCCTCGACGCCCGCCACGACGTGTTCACTCACTACCTCGCCGAAGACGACTGGGACCTGTTTTTCGGCGTCTTCATGAGCACCGACCGCGTGAATCACTTCCTGTTCGGCGACTACGCGACCGACGGCGAGTACAAGGCGGAGTTCCTGGAGTTCTATCGGGCCCTCGACGAGTACATCGGCGAGATTCGCGACTCGCTCGACGGCGACACGACCCTCGTCGTCGCCTCCGATCACGGCTTCACCCGACTGGAGTGGGAGGTGAACTGCAACCAGTGGCTCGCCGACGGGGGGTGGCTCTCCTACGAGACCGACGCTGACGACGAACCCGACTCCCTCGCCGACATCGGCGACGACGCGCGCGCCTACTCGCTCATCCCAGGACGCTTCTACCTCAACCTAGAGGGCCGCGAGCCCGACGGCGTCGTCCCCGAGTCCGAGTACGAGGCCGTCCGCGAGGAACTCATCGCCGACCTCGAATCGCTCACCGGTCCCGACGGCCGCGAGGTGTGCAAGCGGATCGTGAAAGGCGAGACGGTCTTCGACGGCGACCACGACGATATCGCGCCCGACCTCGTCGTCATCCCCGCGGACGGCTTCGACCTGAAGTCCGGCTTCGGCGGGAAAGACGCCGTCTTCGCCGAGGGGCCCCGCAACGGGATGCACAAGTTCGAGAACTCGCTTTTGTACGCCACCGATCCCGACCTCGACGTCGAGGGATCGAACCTCTTCGACGTGGCGCCGACGATCCTCGACCTGATGGACGTCGAGCACGACGGCGACTTCGACGGCGACAGTCTGTTGAGCGTGTAACAGTCGAGGACGCGTCGTCGCACCTACCCGATCAGCGACCACCGCTCGCCCGGCGTCGCGTGAAACCCGTACAGTTCCCCGTCGTCGAAGGCGACTAGGCGACCGCCGACCGCGAACAGTTCGTCGACGGTGACGCCCTCGGGGAGCGGCGCCCGCCAGCGGTCTTCCCCGTCGACACCGACGGCGAGGATCGCTCGTGACCCGACTGCGTAGACCCCGTTCGAGTCGACGGCGACCCTCTGGTGGGCGGGTAGATCGGTGCGCTTCCACGCGGTGTCCCCGTCTCCGACGTCGAGCGCCCTGACCGTCCCGCCCCGGCGGAGATAGAGTCGTTGCCGGGCGGACCCCTTCTCGCGGTCCCCTTCGACGACCGGTGGCCGGTCCCTCGGCGCCGGCACCGACAGCGAGAAGCGCCGATCGAGGTTCGGGTCGAATCCGATCACGGTTCCCGCCGCGGCGCTCCCGGCGACGAGCGTCTCCCCCACCCGGACGAGCCAGCTGATGTCCACTGAGACCGGTCGCTCCGCGCGGCGCTCGCCGGACGGGCCGAACCGGGTGAGGACGGGTGTCGCCCCCTCTGACTCGCCGCCAGACCGGCCGTCGCTCTCACTGACGATCGCGGCCCACACGTTTCCGCCGTCGACCGCGACACGGTCGGACGCGCCGGCACGGTCCGGCCACGCCTCAGGGACCTGAAAGGCTCGATCGCCCGTCTCGGCGTCGAGAGCGATCAGTTCCGGTCCCGCGATCGCGACAGCGAGTCGGCCGCTCGCGCGGACGCCGTCGATTCCCGGGGAGTCCGCCGTTCCGTCATCGGCGGTCGCGATCCCGTCGACCTGCCAGCGAACGTCGTCGCCTTCGGCTTCGTCGCTTTCGGCTCCGTCACCGCTGGTGCCGCCGGTGGTCCTCCGCGCGTTGGGGTCGATCCCCGCCGTACCGCGGTCGATCGCGGTGATTCGACCGCCCTCGACGGGGACGAACAGCAATTCCTCGGTGACCGCTGGCGGGGCGACCGCCTGTCGTTCCGTCTCCGCGGCGAGCCGGGTCTCCCCCGACTCGTCGACCGCGGTCACGGACGCGTTCTCGACGTCTTGCCACGTACTGGTTCCGAAGTCGTAGGTGAGTCCCGACTGGTTCCGGACGGCGAAGAGCCGATCTGACGTGACCGCGAACCGCGGCGGCCCGGTCCTGTGAAGTCCGTCGGGTCCGATCGACGACTCCCACGCGAGGTCGCCGCCGCCGGGGCGGTAGCCGCACCCGGCGAGGCCGCCGACCGCCCCACTCACTGCCGCCGAGAGGAGTCGGCGTCGCGAGAGTTCCGAGCGTCGTTCTCGCCCGGTCACGCGGTCTCACCCGCGGTCTCACTCGCCATCTCGCGGAGCCGCGCGATTCGCTTCCGGGTCGGCGGGTGCGTCTCCGGAAACACGTCCGTGCTCACCAGTTCCTTGTCGCCGAAGGCTCGGCCCTCTAGGGGCGCGATGTACAGCGCCTCCGCACCGCCGTCGAACTCGCGGAGGTCCCGCTCCGGAACCTCGGGCATCGATTCGTCGAGCGTCTCCAGCGCGCTCGCGAGCGCCGCCGGCGATCCCGTGATCTCGGCGGCCGCGCGGTCGGCGGCGTACTCCCGGTACCGCGAGAGCACCCGGTGGATCAGGACGCTCCCGAACCAGAACATCGCCGAGACGGTCAAGGTGAGGAGCGCGCTCACCGTGATCACGACGAGCCCGATCGCGAGCGCGCGGCCGTCCCGATTTCCGCCCGACCGGCCGCCGCCGAACTGAAGGAACTTGAACAGCCCGTAGAGGACGTAAGAGGCGAGCACCGCGAGGTAGTAGGTGATCGTCGGGAGCACCCACGCCACGGTCATCAGGCTCGCGTCGCGGTTCTTCAGATGCGCGAGCTCGTGGGCTACCACGGCGTCTCGTTCCTCCTCGTCGAGCCGCTCCAAGAGCGCGGTCGTGACGACGACGGTCCCGTTTCCGGGGGTTCCGACCGCGAACGCGTTCGGTAGCTCCGTCCGCGCGACCGCCACGTCCGGCTTCGGGGCATCGGCCTGGGCCGCGATCCGAGTGACTGCGGCGTGGAGTTCGGGGTACTCGTCGGGTGACACGTGCCGCCCACCGATCGAGCGCAGAACGCTCCCGGGGCCGTACCGGTACTGCACCGCGAGCCCGCCGAGCACGACGATCGCGAGAGCGACCGGGTCGACGTACACCTCGCCGGTGTACGGGCGCTCGTTCGCCCACTCCAACAGCGGGAGGCCGACCGTGTTGATCAGAAACACGAACGTGTAGACGAACGCGAACGGGAGCAGGACGACTAAGCCGGTCGCGATCAGCAGACGGGCGCGTAGCTGCTGGTCCGAATCGAGACGGTTCGCCGGACGGAGGGGCCCGAGGGTCGCGCGGATGGAGGACGACATCGTGTGTTCGGTGAGGAGGTTTGGTCCCCTCTCTTAAACTTCCTCTGTCGGCGTCGAACACCGCATACAGAGCACGTCGGTTCCGGCCCAGTTGACGTCGTTCGAGCCGCACGCCGGACAGCGACGCGTCTCGTTGCCGTACTCCGTGGTCCCGCGCGGGGCCGCGAGGTGACCGTCGGCGATCGCTCCCGCAACGAGCCCCGCGAAGCGCTGTTTTTTGTATCGGGCGCGATGCGCGAGGAAGTCGCCCGCTTGCGAGGGGTCCGGACCGTGGAGGTCCTCCCACGTGACCGCGATCTCGCCGTTCGCCTGCCCGCGAGCGACCTGTTTGATCGTCGCGGCCGCGGCGCCGAACAGCGGGGTCGTCGCCAGCGCCTGGGGCGAGTCGACCTCGTCGCCGACAACCGCGTAGCGCTCTGCGGCGTCGTCGTACGCTTTCTCGGGACCCTCGAGCTCCCCGGCGACCCGGAAGTCGGCGACGAACTCCGCGAGGCAGGCACCCTGTCCGGGGGCGTCGAGCACCCGCTGGAAGTCGCGCGTCGCGGCGATCCCTTCGACGGCGCGCTGGGTGGCTCGACGGTCCGCGCCGGCAACGCGGTACGCCACCGCGGCCATCAGCAGCTGCTGGAGCCCCTGTCCGGTCCAGCCCTTCTCGTCGGGCTCGAACGGATCCAGATCCGGACGCGGATCGGCGAGTACCCGGCGACCGCCCCGAGTGTACCGATCCCCGGCCGTCTCGTACTCCCGAGCGGCCAGCGCATCGACCGCGGCGTCGTAGTGGCCGCCGTCCTGCGTGTTCATACCGATCGGAGGGTCTGCGGCGGATTAGGGATGGCGGTGCTGGCGGTGGCGGCGGTGCTGGCGGTGGCGGCGGTGGCGGCGGTGGCGGTGGCGGCGGTGCTGGCGGTGGTGGTGGTGGTGGTGGTGGCGGCGGTGGCGGTGGCCCTCAGACCGGATCGGTCTCCGGCCGAATCGACTCGTAAAACGCGACCGAGTACGTCGCGTAGAACGCGCCGAACAGCCCGGTCAGGACGACGTACCCGATCGCGCCGACGACGGCCGTCGCGGTCGTGGGGTCGAACGGAATCAGCTCGGCGATCGGACTTCCCGGCGGCTGCGGCCCGACGGCGAACGACGCCGCGGCGGCGAGCGTGCCCAGCAGCGCACTGCCGATAACGAGTAGGATAGTGTAACCGAGCGCACTGAGGAGGTTCGAGCGAACGACCCCGACGCTTCGGCGGAATCCATCGACCAGTTCCCGGTCGTCCAAGACGATCGCGTGAGCGTAAAACTGGATGAAGAACGTGATCAAGAAGTAGACGAGCGCAAGCCCGGTGGCGACGATCCCGAGGACGGTCAGCAGGGTCAGCCCGCCCGGGACGCTACCGGCGCCGGACGTCGGGTCACCGAATCCGCCGGGGCCGGAGGCCGCGCCGAACGAGGTGCCGAGGACCGCGATGAATATGCCGAAAAAGGTGATCAGGCCGAATATGAGGTTGATCGCCAACAGCACGAAGTACGCGAGCAGCAGCGAGACGTAGTTGGCTTTCCCTTCGGCGACGAGCGTCGAAAGGGTCGTCTCTCCGCGAATCGCCTCGCTGGCCATGGCGAGCATACCGCCTTGAAAAAAGGGGAGCACGACGAGCAACAGGCCCGTCATGGCGAGCGAAATCAGCGACGCGAGCAGGGGTCGCGTCGGTTGAATGAGCAGGTTCGGGAGCTGTGCGAGCCCGTACAGCGCGGTGATAGCGATCAGTATCGGGTTGCGAGCGACGCCGCTGGCTGCGGGCCGGAGGGCTTGGAGGGCTGCCATGCATCGGAATGCAGTTCGAGTTATATAAATGACATGGGATCCTTCGTCGCGGACACGTGGCACACCGCCACAGGCGACGCCCTCGTCACCAGGTGAGTCCCTCGTACACCAGCCCCTCGCGGCGCTCGATGATCCGGCGACCGTCGATCACGACCGGATCGGCCATCGCGTCGAAGTCGTCGTCCAACGCCGCGAACTCGTCCCAGTCCGTCACCACGAGCGCCGCGCTCGCACCGTCGAGCGCCGCCGGGGCCGACTCCGCGTACTCGACGTCCGGGAAGCGCTCGCGCATGTTCGCGGTCGCAACGGGGTCGTACCCGACCACCTCCGCGCCGCGCGCCTGGAGCCCCTCGATCACGGGGGTCGCCCGAGAGTTGCGGATGTCGTCGGTGCCGGGTTTAAACGCCAGCCCGAGCACCGCGACGCGCTTCCCGGCCACGTCGGCGTGGTCGTCGAGCAGGCCGAGCATGCGCTCCGGCTGCCCGTCGTTGACCGCGACGGTCGCGTCGAGCAGCGCCGGCTCGTAACCGGCCTCGCGGGCCGCGGCGCGGATGGCGTCGACGTCTTTTGGAAAACAAGATCCGCCGTATCCCACCCCCGAGCGCAGGAATTTCGCCCCGATACGGTCATCGAGTCCGACCGCGTCCATCACCTCGTAGGCGTCGATACCGAACTGCTTGCAGATGTTCCCGAGGTCGTTCGCCAGCGATATTTTCGACGCGAGAGCGGCGTTGTTCGCGTATTTGATCATCATCGCCGTTTCGGGGTCGGTCCGGACGACCGGAACGTCCCCACCGATCGCACTGAGAAGCGGCTCGTACAGCGCCTCCAACCGGCCCGTGGCCCACTCGGACTCGGTCCCGAAGACGAGTTTGTCCGGGTGCTGGAAGTCGTGGACTGCGGAGCCCTCTCGGAGGAACTCCGGGTTCGTCGCGAGCTCGACGCGGACGGCGGCCCCGCCCGCGCCCGTAAGAAGCGCGTCGCGAACCTCGGCGACGCCGGGCGGCGTGATCGTGCTCTTGACGACGACGAGGTGGCGGTCGCCCGTGTCCGCGGGCGAGGAATCGTTCTCCTCGGCGAGCGCCTCGCCGGTCATCTCCGCGGCCGCGGTCAGCGGTCCGAGATCGATGCTCCCGTCCCCGCGGGAGGGCGTGCCGATCGCGAGGAACGTCACGTCGGCGTCGGGGACGCTGTCGTACTCGGTGGTCGCTCGCAGTCGATTACCCGCGTGCTCGGCCAGTAGGTCGTCGAGGCCCGGCTCGTGGATCGCCGCGCGACCCTCGTTCAGCGCCGCGACCACATCGGAATCGATGTCGACAGCGGTGACGTCGTGGCCCACGTCCGCGAGGCAGGCCGCGAGCGTGGTTCCCACGTAGCCGCTGCCGATGACGGTGACTCGCATACCCCATCAAGCGACCCCCGGCTCAAAGAGCGTTGCGTCGGTGGCACTGGGGCTCGCGCTGGCGTCGGGAGATACTTGAGCGCAGGGGGCCGAGACGAGGATATGTCCGAGGTGCCGGCGGAGCGAGGCGAGCAACCCGGCCCCGTCGCACGTCCGGCGGCCGTCAGCAGTCGCCGCGGCTGGCTCCTCGTCGTCGCGCTGCTCGCGGTCCCGATGGCGGTGGTTCCCGCGGACGGCAGCCTGACGGTCGTCAGCCTCTGGGGGTTCCTGAACACGGGCTCGCCCGGACCGGGACTCGGCGTCGACGGCTATCCGGTGTGGGCGTACTTCCGCGACCAGCCCCGGGCGTTCGGCTCGCTGCCAGCGTCGATCCGAGCGTGGCCGCTCGCGATCGGCTTTCACCTTTTGGCGACTGCCAGCGCGACCGGTGGGGTCGCGTTCGGCCGCGAGGACCGCCGCGTCACCGGCGGTCTGCTGGCGCTCGCGTCGGTCGCCAGTCTGTGGGTCTCCGTCGGCCTCGCGACGCGGTTCGGCGTCGGTGTCACCACGGGCTGGCTCGCCGTGCTTCCGGTCGGGGCGCTGGCGACGCTCGCAGTTGTCATCGCGGTGTACGGCGATACTCTGCGGCGGGTCGTCACGCGCTGACCGCCTCGCTCGCCGCCGGTGCCCGTTTTTATGTGTGATCGGACGGAACCTCGGCTCATGACCGACCTCCTCACGGTGGTTACCGTCACCGGCGTGGCCGGACTCGCGACCGGCCTCGGGGCGCTTCCCGTGTTCGTTCGGGCGCGCGTCACCCACCGAGTCTACGACGCCGCACTGGGGCTCGCGGCCGGACTGATGGTCGCCGCCAGCGTCTTCGGCCTGATCCTCCCGGGGATGGAAGAGGGGACCCTCGCCGCGGTGATGGGCGGCCTCGCCATCGGCGGATTGGTGCTACTCGGCGGCAACTACGCCATCCCCCACCTCCACGCCGAGTTTCGCGAGTGGTTCCCGGAGGGGGGCGCAACGGGTGACGATGCGGCAGCGATGTCTCTCCCCGCCGATCCGGTTGCGGCCGCGACGGTGGACGACCGATCCGACGAGTCCGTTCCAGACGCCGCCCTCGGCGACCCGACCGCGCCCATCGATGACCCGGACTCGGTGCTCCGCAAGGCCCTGCTTATCGGCGGCGCGATCACCTTACACAACGCCCCGGAGGGACTGGCGATCGGCGTCGCCTTCGCGTCGGGGTTAGAGGAGGTCGCGCTGCTGCTCGCGGTCGTTATCGGCCTCCAGAACGTCCCGGACGGATTCGCGTTCGCCGTTCCCATGGGCGAGACGGGGATGTCGAACGCGAAGGTGTTCGTCTACACCGCGCTCTCCGGGCTCGTGCCGCAGGTCGCCGCCGGCGTCTTCGGCTTCCTGCTCGTGTCCGTCGCGGCCGGACTGTTCCCGATCGCTTCCGGGTTCGCCGCCGGCGCGATGCTCGCGGTGGTCTTCCGAGAGCTGATTCCCTCCTCACACGGCCACGGGCACGCCGACGCCGCGACCCTCGCGTTTTTGCTCGGATTCGTGGTCGTGATCGCCGTCGACGAACTCCTCGTGGTGTGAGCCGCGCAGACCCGCGGAAACCTTTCTACGGTCACTCCCGAAGTTCCGGGCGTGTCCACCACCGTATCGACGCCCGAAGCCGACGAGGCGTGCGCCTACTGCGGATCGCCGATCTTCGACCACGACCCGATCTGCGTGCGCGACTGCGACGACGACTGCGGGTCGCCAGCGTATTTCTGCAACTACGCGTGTCTCTCCGCGCACGTCGATGAAAACGACCTGACCGCGGGCGACGCCTGCGAGTGGTCGCCGGGGGAGTGACGACAGCCCGAACGACTGGAGGTCGCTACTCGTTGTCCGGGTTGCTCGGGTGGTAGTCGGTGTCGTACTGTCCCGGGCGGCCGTCGACCCGATCCGGGTTGATACGTCCGGCAAGCAGCATGAAGTCGAGGACGGTGCAGTAGAGCATCGCCTCGACGACGGGCACCGCGCGCGGCGGGAGGACGGGGTCGTGCCGCCCCACTACTTGGACCTCCTTCTCCTCGCCCGTCTCCCAGTCGGCCGAGCGCTGTTTCTTGGGGATCGAGGTCGGCGCGTGCCACGTCGCCTCGCCGTAGATCGGCTCCCCGGTCGTGATCCCGCCCTGGAGCCCGCCGTGGTCGTTGCCGACGGGGACCGGGTCGCCCGCCTCGCTTGCGACGTGCTCGAACGACTCGCCGTCGTCGAACGTCCAGTCCTCGTTGCGATCGCTGCCGGTCACGTCGGTCGCGTCCGTTCCGAGTCCGTACTCGACGCCCGTAGTGGCCGGAATCGAGAACATCGCCTGACCGAGCCGCGCCGGGAAGCTGTCGAAACGCGGCGCGCCGAGCCCGCGCGGGACGCCGCGACACTCGAAGTAGATGGAGCCGCCGATCGAGTCGCCCGCCTCCTGATACTCCTCGATCAGCTCCTGCATCTCGGCGGCAGCTTCGGGGTCAGCACATCGCACGTCGTTCTCTTCCGAGTGCTCGAGGATCTGCTCGAAGCTCACGCCGTCGGCCTCGACGTCGCCGATTCGGTTCACGTGCGCTTTGATCTCGACGTCGTGCTCGGAGGCGGCGAGGACCTGCTCGGCGACCGCGCCGGCGGCGACCCAGTTCACCGTCTCGCGCGCGGAGGAGCGCCCGCCGCCCCCCCAGTTGCGCGTGCCGAACTTCGCGGAGTAGGTGTAATCGCCGTGCGAGGGGCGCGGGGCGGTGACGTACGGCTCGTACTTGCCGGAGCGCGCGTCCTTGTTTTGGATCACCATGCCGATCGGCGTGCCGGTGGTGTACCCGTCCTGCACGCCGGAGTTGACGACGACCTCGTCGGGCTCGCCCCGGGAAGTCGTGATCATCGACTGGCCCGGCTTGCGCCGGTCGAGGTGCGCCTGAATGGCTTCCTCGTCGAGCTCGACCCCGGCGGGCACGCCGGAGACGGTCACGCCCATCGCGTCGCCGTGGCTCTCGCCGTACGTCGTCAGCTGGAAGAGCCGTCCGAACCGGTTTCCGTTCATACCCGTCCGTATGGCCGAGGGCATATAGGGGTTGCAATCCGCGCAACGACCGCGCGGTATCCGCGGCAACGACCGCGCTGTGTACGCGATGCGTCTCGGCGGGAACGGACCGGTGCTGGTATATAAACGGGCGATGATACTGTGACCGTGCGCGAACGACTCACCTCCGATCTCGGCGTGTACGCCCTCTCCGGGCTGTTCTCGCTCGTCGTGTTCGGCGTGGCGCTGGGTATCCTCTCGCGGACGCTCCCGGGCGGAATCGGCTCCCGACAGCTCGTGGGGCTCGTGGTCGGCTACCTGCTTTTCATCGGCGCCTACACCGCCGCGTGGTTCATCTACAGCGAGATCGACAGCCGCGAGGAGATCTGAGCGCTCCCACCGCCCGTTGGTTCGGCTCCTCGCTCGTTCGAGTTCCGCCTGCCGAACGGTTTTCACGCCTCCGCGAGACGGGCCGGTATGTCGTGGGACACGATCACGCTCGACGTCGATACCGAGACCGGTGTGACGACGCTCACCGTCACCCGCCCGGAACAGCTCAACGCGCTCACCGTCGACACGCTCGAAGCGATCGAGGAGGCGCTCGCGGAGGCCGAGGCGGCTGGCGCCCGCGCGCTCGTTATCGCCGGCGCGGGTGACGACGCGTTCGTCGCGGGCGCGGACATCTCCTACATGGTCGAGCTATCGACACCGGAGGCGCAGGCGTACGCCGAACTGGGCCACCGGGTCGCCGATGCTCTCGAGTCGTTTCCGGCCCCCACGGTCGCCGCGATCGACGGCTACGCGTTCGGGGGCGGCTGCGAGCTGGCGCTCGCCTGTGACCTCCGGGTCGCCGCCGAGAGCGCGGTGCTCGGCCAGACGGAGATCGACCTCGGAATCATCCCGGGCTGGGGCGGCACCCAACGGCTCTCCCGGCTCGTCGGCGACGAGACGGCGAAGCGGCTCGTCTTTTTGGGCGAGCGGATCGACGGGGCGGAGGCCGCCGAGATCGGGTTCGTCGGCGAGGTCGTCGACGACGACGCGTTCGACGAGCGGCTCGACGAACTGGCCGCGGAACTCGCCGCGAAGCCGGCGTTCGCGACTCGCGCCGCGAAGGAGGCGCTGAACGCGGTCCACGACGGGACACAGCGAAGCGGGCTCGCTCTGGAGCGCCGCGCGTGGTCCGGCCTCTTCGGAACCCACGACCAGCGGGAGGGGATGGCGGCGTTCCTCGAGAAGCGCGAGCCCGAGTTCGAGTAGACGGACTGGGGCTCGGTATCGGACGGGGTGTGGCTCGCGGGCAGCCCGAAAGAGTCGCCTTGACGCTCGGTTCGTCCCGTGCCACCGGTCCACACCGGACGGCGTAACCGCCACGCTTTATTAATCCGCCCGAGTACCGGCGACATGGACCAGTTGCGGCAGTCGCTCCTCGACGCGCCGATCATCGAGAAAGGCGAGTACCAGTACTTCGTCCACCCGATCAGCGACGGCGTTCCCATGCTCAAACCGGAGCTCCTCCGGGAGATCGTCATCCGGATCATCCGGAAGGCGGAGCTGGAGAACGTCGACAAGATCGTCACGCCCGCGGCGATGGGCATCCACATCTCCACCGCGCTCTCTTTGATGACGGACATCCCGCTCGTCGTCATCCGCAAGCGGCAGTACGGCCTCGACGGCGAGGTGCCGCTGTTCCAGGAGACCGGCTACTCCGAGTCGGAGATGTATATAAATGATGTCGAGGAGGGCGACCGCGTCCTCGTCCTCGACGACGTGCTCTCGACGGGCGGCACGATGAAGGCGATCCTCGACGCGCTCACCAACGAGGTCGGCGCGGAGGTCGTCGACGTCGTCGCCGTGATCAAGAAGGCCGGTGCGAACGAGCTCGACGAGACCGACTACAACGTGAAGACGCTGATCAACGTCACCGTCGAGGACGGCGAGGTCGTCATCGTCGACGCGAAGGGCGACGAGTAGGGCACTCCGACGCAACGGCGGTTATAAACCCCGCGCCCGCCCTCGTCGCTGCCGGGCGCGGACGTCTTTTCCGTCGGGACCGCGAACGATAGACTACACATGAGTAGCGCGCTGTTCGTCGTGAGCGAGGAGGGGTACTGGGCCGAAGAGTGCATCGAGCCGCTGACGACGCTCGAAGCGGAGGGCGTCGACGTGACGATTACGACGCCGTCGGGTTCGCCGCCGGTCGTCGACGAGCGGTCGCTGGAGCCGGACGCCGCGGGCGGCGAGGACCGAGCCGCGGAGCTCCGCGAGGTCGACGAGACGCATCCCGGACTCAACGATCCGGAGCCGCTCGCGACCGTGAGCGCCGACGGCTACGACGCGGTCGTAGTCCCCGGCGGACACGGCACCGTCTGGGACGTGAATCAGGACCGACACGCGCGCCAGCTCCTGCTCGACGCGGTCGCCGGGGACGACGGCGTCGCGCTCGTCGTCTGTCACGCGGTCGGAATCTTAGCGTTCACCCGCGAGGCCGACGGGACGCCGCTCGTCGAGGGTCGCTCGGTCACCGGCTTCCCGAACGCGTGGGAGGAGGGCATCGTCGACGACCACGACGTGATGCCGGACGGTCGGAAGCTCCCGTACTGGGTCGAAGACGAGGTCGTCCTCGCTGGCGCCGACTGGGACGCCGAGCTCGACGCCGACACCAGCGTCACCGTCGACGGTGACCTGATCACCGCCCGCGGCCCGGGATCCTCCGCGGCCGCCGCGGCGACGCTGCTGGACGAGCTGTAACTGCGTTCGAATAGCCGGGCGACGCTCAGCGGATCACGAACGCCGGCTCCTCGATTCGCTCGCTCTTGCACTCCGGACACCGAGACGGCTCGTTGACGGGGTCGTCGAAGCCGTCGAAGCCGCAGTCGCGGCACGTCGGCGGGGCGACGAGGAACTCGCCGTCGCCGTCGACCGACCGCGAGACGTGCTCCAAGTGCTCGTACACGACGGGCGTCGGCAGCGATAACGACTCCCCGATGTCGCTCGCGGTCGCCGGCGCTTCACGGAGCGTCTCGGCGATTCGCTGGCGCGTCGTCTCCATGCGTTGCGTTAGTCGGGAGTATATAAAACGACGACGGCGAAGCCGAGGGCGTCTCGACCGAGCCCCGACGGACCGGACCGTCACTCCACCGCGATCCGAGACCGGAACTCCGATCGACCACCGGTCGCGAGGCCCGTCGCTCGGAACAGCGCGCCCGCGCCGTCGCCCTCGATCGAGCGGTTCGAGTCGCTCAGCGCGGTCGTCAGGTACATCACGTCCCGTGAGGGGCCAGCGAACGTGAGAGAGGCGACCTTCCGCGCCGGCAGCGAGATCTCGGCGACGGACTGCCCGGTCGGGTCGTAGCGGACGGCCCGCCCGCCGTCCCAACGCGCCGACCAGACGTGATCGTCGGCGTCGACGGTCATCCCGTCCGGGACGCCGTCGCCGGGCGGCGTCTCGACGAAGGTGCGGCGGTTCGTTAGTTCGCCCGTGGCGTAGTCGTAGTCGTACGCGTATATCCGTCGGGCCTCAGACTCCGTGAGATAGAACGTGGTGGCGTCGCCGGAAAAGCCCATACCGTTCGGGATGTCGAGGCCCGTTTCGACGACCCGAACGGAGCCGTCGGCGTCGATTCGGTAGAGGTCGCCGAGTCGTTCGTCGCCCGGCATCGTCCCCGCGAACACCCGCCCTTCGGGATCGGCGATGACGTCGTTGAATCGCGTGTCGGCGTCGACGCTCGCCACCTGTTTCGCCTCTGAGGTGCCCGGAACCCATCGCTCGATCGCGCCGTGCGTGAACAGGAGAAGGGCGCCGTCGGCCTCGACCGTGTATCCGCCGAGCGGGTCGCCGCCGGTCTCGTAGGCAATCTCGTTGGAGCCGGACTCTGGATCGTACTGGTACAGTCGCCCAGCCGGGATGTCGACCCAGTAGAGCAGCCGCTCCGCCGGGTGCCAGAGCGGCCCCTCGCCGGTGTGTGCGGTCTCGTCCGCGACGCGGTCGGTCCGAACCATACGGATCCTCTCGAAGCGCAGTACTTCAGTGTGTCTCCCGGACGAAATCCGCCACCGGTTTCATATCGTCGCCCGACGAACCGCAGACATGGTCACACGTATTCTCGTCGCGATGGACGATTCGCCGCTGAGCCGCGAAGCGCTCGCGTTCGCGCTCGACACCTTCCCCGACGCCGATATTACTGCGGTGCACGTCGCGTACCCGGAGATCGATATGCTCCCGGCCGACGTGAACGAGGTGTACGACGCCGACCTCGACGAACTCGACGGCGTCGGGGACGACATGGCGCAGACGGTGTTCGAGACGATCCGCGAGGTCGCCGACGGACGCGAGCTCTCGGTCACTTTCCTCATGGGCGAGACGGATCGCCGACTCGTCGAGTACACCGACTCGGGCGGGTTCGATCACGTCGTTCTCGGCACCCACGGGCGGGAGGGACTCTCACGGCTCCTCCTCGGCAGCGTCGCCGAGGCCGTCGTGCGCCAGACGGACGTGCCGACGACGCTGGTCCGGTGAACCGAATTATCTCCCATATCAGAACGAGGGACGCCGATCTACGTCAAGATCGTCGAATATGGGCTCGTTATTTTCACGATCTGTTCCTCCTTGAGGGGCGCTCTCGAACGTGTTCAACCAGGCGTCCCGGTCTTCAGTCGTCGCCTCCGATTGCGATGCGTGTGATGCGCGTGTCTCCGGGATGGAGTACCCGATGGTGTGCCGGACGCCGATAGCTGATTCTGTCGGACAGAAGTCGCAGAACGTATGATTCCGTATCCGCAGACGCGTCGATCGGTCTAGATGCCGCCGGCGAGAACCTGGGCCGGGTCGCCGAGCACTTCGGAGGTAGTTGGAGAATGTTGATATCATAGTTGGAGAATGTTGATATCATAGTTGGAGAATGTTGATATCATAGTTGGAGAATGTTGATATCATAGTTGGAGAATGTTGATATCATAGTTGGAGAGAATTAATACTATGGTTGGATATAATTAATACCACAATTGTCGAGAACTATCAAATTTCTGTTATAGTATCGTTAACCGGATATAATACTGTTTTACTATTTGTTGTTAGATTTTTGATCTTTTGTCGGCCCAGCAGTAGGACGCGAACCGAAACCTGCCGGCCAACGGACAATCACACATATGCCACCGACACGATCGAAGCGGGCCTTCGCACTGCTCTTCTCGCTATTGATGATCACGTCTATGATGGGCGTGGCATCGATAGCGGTCGGAGCCGGTACCGCGCAGGCGCAGACAGGTGAAGACGTACAGTATCGACTGAACGCGGGAGGATCAACGGTCGGGGCCGTTGACGGCGCCTCCGACTGGACACCGCCGGGCTCCACGAGCGGCGTATCCGTGAGCGGGAGCTCGTCGACGTATAGTACAGGCGATTCGATCAGCCTCGATGGTACGGTCCCGTCGAGCACGCCCTCAGCGGTATTTCAGTCGGAACGCTACGGCGACCAGCAGTGGGACTTCGACGTCACGTCCGGTCAAGAGTACGAAGTCCGACTGTACTTCGCCGAAATCTACCAAGAATCGTCGAACGAGCGCGTCTTCGATGTCGCCCTCGAGGGAGAGACGGTCCTGAACGACTACGACATCCACGCCGAAGTCGGCCACGACGTCGGAACGATGAAGTCGTTCACCGTGACGCCTACGGACGGCACATTGGACGTCGACTTCACGACCGAGGTCGATAACGCGAAGATTTCGGCTATCGAGGTCGTCGAGGCCGAGCCTCAACCCGATACGCTCGGAGGGCCGAGCGCCGTGAACTTCGGAACGGTCGTCACCGGCGACAGCGACACCAAACAGGTCACGGTGACGAACCTCGGCGACAGCGACGATCCGAGCATCGATATCTCCGATGTCTCGATCGCCGGATCAGACGCGAACGAGTTCACCGCCGGCGCAGCATCCGAGACGACGCTGGCTCCGGGTGAATCAGCCGAGATCCCGGTGACGTTCTCGCCGTCGAGCGTCGACGCGATGAGCGCGACGCTCGAAGTGAGCCACTCCGGCACGAACTCTCCGCTGACGGTCGACCTCGCGGGTGAGGGTGCCAGCGACGTTCCGGTCGGCTTCAGCAAGTCCACGCTCCAGGGCTTCAGCGCCGGTAACCCGACGGCCATCGACTTCGGTCCTGACGATCGAGCCTACGTCTCGACACAGGGCGGCACCGTCTACGCGCTCGAAGTCGAGCGCACCGGCGAGGACAGCTACCAGGTGCTCAACGAAGAGGAAATCGGCGCGATCAAGGACATCCCGAATCACGACGACTTCGGGAACCACGACGCGGATCGGACCGCGCGACAGATTACTGGCATCACCGCGGGTGGAACGGCAGCCGAACCGGTCGTCTACGTCTCCTCGAGCGACGACCAGATCGATGTCGGCGATGACGACGATTCGAAGGACACCAACTCGGGAGCCGTCTCCCGGCTGACGTTCGACTGGAACGACGACGGCAGCCTCGCGAGCCTCGACCACGACGTGCTGGTGCTCGGCCTGCCGCGCTCCGAGGAGAACCACGCCCCCAACGGGATGGACCTCTCCGAGGACGGTGAGACGCTCTACCTCGCGGTGGGCGGCCACACCAACAAGGGCGCACCGAGCAATAACTTCGGACACACGCCCGAATACGCGCTCTCGGCGGCCGTCCTGAGCATCGATCTGGCACAGATCGAGGCCGAACACCAGCCGAAAAGCCTCCAGAACGAGGATTCGGCGTACGCGAATCTCGACTATTATTACTCGATTCCGACGGTTCAGGGCGGGACACTTCCGTTCGGCGGGGATGACGGGCTTAACCAGGCGAAGATCGTCCAGGGCGGTCCAGTTCAGATATACTCGCCCGGGTACCGGAACGCCTACGACCTCGTTCTCTCACAGGACGACCAACTCTACGTCATCGATAACGGGCCGAACGGCGGCTGGGGCGGCCAGCCGGTCGATGGGGGACCGAACGGGATCTGCACCAACGAGCCCAACGAGGACGGGAGCTACGGCACCGGCGATCAGCTCCACCTCGCCACCGAGGGCTCCTACGGCGGTCACCCCGCGCCCATCCGAGGCAACCCGGACGGCGCGGGCCTCTGGGACGCGAACGGGAATCAGTACCACGACTTCGACGAGTCGGACACGCCGGTTCCCTTCGACATGGCCAACCCGGTTGAGTGCGACTACCAGGATCCCACCGAGGACAATTCGATCGGCCCGACGTTCAGCTGGACCGGTGGCATCACCGAGTACACCGCCTCCAACTTCGGCGGCAGCATGCAGGGCGACCTGCTGGTCGTGGAGGGCGGTAGCGGGACAATCAAGCGCACTCAACTGAACAGCGCCGGTGACGACGTCACCGACGTAAGCAACGTCTTCAACACGAACGGTCCGCTCGGAATCGCCGCGCAGGGCGACGACGACCAGCTCTCCGGTACCGTCTGGACGGCGAACCACGGTCCGAACGACATCACCGTCTTCGAGCCGAACGACTACGACGGCAGCGGCGGCGGCGAACAGTGCACCGGCGCATACGACTGGGAGCTAGATGAGGACGGCGACGGCTACAGCAACGCCGACGAGATCGACGCGGGATCCGACCCGTGCTCGGCGGCGTCCACTCCCGCCGACTTCGACGGCGACGGCGTCTCGAACGTCAACGACGACGACGACGACGGCGACGGCTGGCTCGACTACGAGGACCCGTTCGCGCGCGACGCGGCGAACGGCCTCGACACCGACGTCCCGATGACGTTGGACTTCCAGCCGAACGCCCAGCCCGGTACGATCCTCGGCCTCGGCTTCACCGGCGTGATGACGAACGGCCAGGACGACTACATGGACCTCTACGACGACGAGAACGTCATCGCCGGCGGCGCGGCGAACGTGCTCACTGTCGAGGGAGTCCCGCAGGGCGACGCGCACGCGAACTCGAACAGCCAACAGTACGCGTTCCAGACCGGTGTGAACGCGCCCGACGAACCGTTCGTCGTCAGCTCCACGGTGACCGGCTATCCCGACTCCCCGGAGAACTACCAGTCGATGGGGATCTACCTCGGTAACGGCGATCAGGACAACTATGCGAAGTTGGTCGTCTCCGCCAACGACGGAACGGGTGGTGTCGAGTTCGCGAAGGAAGTCGACGGGACCTTCGACAACGTGGCGCAGCCCGATGACGCGAGCGTCACCGGACAAAACACAAACACCGACCTCTACCTGCACGTCTACCCGAGCAACGACACCGTCGAGGCGTACTACGCGACCGACGGCGGCGGGATGACCTACGTCGGCGAGACGACGATCCCGTCCGAGTGGCTCGACTCGACCGAGCGCGGGATGGCCGCCGGCGTCATCTCGACGTCGAACGGCGCGAGCTCGACGTTCGACGCGACTTGGAAGAACCTCTACGTCACGCCTCTCGAGGGCGACGGCGAGACGAATCAGCCGCCAGTCGCGGACGCTGGCCCGGACCAGACCGTCGACGAGAACACGGAAGTTCAACTCGACGCCTCGGGCTCTTCGGACCCCGACGGTGACATGCTCGGCTACACGTGGACGCAACTTGATGGGCCGGACGTCAGCCTCAACATCAACGACGCGGTGGATCCGACGTTCACCGCGCCAGAGGTCGACGAGGACACCACGCTCACCTTCGAGGTCAGCGTCTCCGACGGCGAACTGTCCGACACCGACACGGTGAACGTCACCGTTCAGGACGCGGACGACGGCTCCGACGACACGCTGACCATCGAGGAGGCGGTCGCGAGCATCGACGAGGACGGTGACGACACGAAGATCGAGTTCACCGAAATCCAGCAGGCGATCAACCTCTGGCAGACCGACGCGGAGGTGCCCAACACCGGTGGTCAGACTATCGACTTCCAGAAGATGCAGGAGCTGATCAACCTCTGGCAGACCGACGCGACCATCGGCGACGGTAACGAACAGCCGACGGCGTCGTTCACCTTCAGTCCCGACTCTCCCGAGGCGGGCCAGCAGGTGAGCTTCGACGCGTCCGGCTCCAGCGACGTGGATGGCTCCATCGCGAGCTACGAGTGGGACTTCGGCGACGGCGAGACCGCCACCGGCGAGCAGGTGACGAACACCTTCGACGCCGCGGGCGACTACGACGTCACCCTCACCGTCACCGACGACGACGGTGCCACCGACAGCACGGCCGAGACCGTCACGGTCGGCGAATCAACGGCCCAACCCGGCGCCGCGTCGGTGAGTGTCACGCCCAACAGCGGCACCGAGGCGTCCACCTACGGCAGTGGATCGTTCACGGTTGAGAACACCGGCGACCAGCAGATCTCGTCGGTCACCTTCGACCTCTCCTCGGGAGCCATGCCTGACATGGTGTGGGATCCCGATGGGACCGCCGGCGATCAGGCGGCGAAGGGACTGAGCATCGACTCGGAGTCGGGTGACGGCGTCGGCGTCGTCAGCACGGCCGATGACGACGTGTTCAGTCAGCCCCACAACGGCATCGACGGCGACGACGGCTACGACGTGTTGACCATCGAGTTCACCGACTTCGAACCCGGCGAGTCGGTGTCGTTCTCGGCCGACAACGACCCGACGAGCATCAAGGGCGCGACCATCAGCTCGCAGGAGGCCGGACCGGTCTCCGGGCTCGAACTCGCCCGCTCCAATGTGAGCACCGAGTACACCGATGGAATCGTCCAGGAGACGCAGCTCTTCGGTGACGGCAGTGCGGGCGGCGCACAGGCGACGCTCGACGAGTCGGTCGCACCGGCACCGAGTATCGACGTGCAAAACGTTAGCCTCGACGACGGCGCGCTCCGCGACCACCACAGCGCGGCCACCGTGAGCGAGGCCGACCAGACCGTGACCGTCACGGGAGAGCCCGGCGAGACGGTCACGCTACTGCACTTCGAGGCCGAACTCGAACTCGACAACGTGCCGGACACCGACGGCTCCGGGTCGCCCGGCTACGATATCGAGGACTACGAAGCCAACAAGATCGAGCAGGTGAACTACGAGACGGTCACCCTCGACACGAACGGCGAGGCCGAGCTGCCCGTCACGCTGCTCAACACCACTGATGTCGGCGGCTACAACTACTTCGTGGCGACGCACGGCGAGCCCAGCTCCGACACCGGCCTGGGCTCGAACGCGGTCGTCCTGAAGTACGAGCAGAGCACTGACGGCGGTGGTGACGACGGCGACTCGACCAGCTTCACCGTGAACGCCGGCGGCGACGCCTACACCGCCAGCGACGGGACGGAGTTCCAAGCTGACACCGCCTTCACCGGTGGGACCACGTACAGCTTCGTCCAGCCGATCGACAACACGCAGGACGATCCGCTCTACCAGACCGAGCGGTACGGCAACTTCAGCTACGACGTGCCCCTTGAGGACGGTCAGTATCAGGTCACCCTGCACTTCGCAGAGATCTACCAGGGGACGTCTAACGACAACAACCCCGACGAGGATCAGACCGGTGAGCGGCTCTTCGACGTGAGCGCCGAGGGAGAGCAACAGCTCGACAACTACGACATCTACGCGGAAGCCGGCGGCGAACTGATCGCGATCCAGGAGACGTTCACGGTCGAGGTCGCTGACGGCGAACTGAACGTCGAGTTCACCACCGTCGAGGACAACGCCAAGGTATCGGCCATCGAGGTCGACCCGGTCGAAGGCGACGCGAACCAGCCGCCGACGGCTGACGCGGGTAACGACCAGACCGTCGAGGAGGGCGACGAGGTCACCCTCGACGCCTCCGGCTCCAGCGACCCGGACGGTGACTCGCTGAGTTACGACTGGACGCAGACGGCTGGTCCCGACGTGACGCTCAGCGATACGTCCTCGTCCACGCCGACGTTCACCGCACCCGAGGTCGACGCCAACGAGACGCTCACCTTCGAGGTGAACGTCTCCGACGGCGGATTGACTGACACCGACACGGTGAACGTCACGGTGCAGGACGCCGAGCCTGCCAATCAGGCGCCGACCATCGAGGCTGTCGACGACCAGGCGGTCACCGAGGGCGATACCGTCACGGTGAACGTGTCGGCGTCCGACGCCGACGGCGACGACCTCACGCTGTCGGTCGACGGCCCCGACTTCGTCAGTCTGACTGACGACGGCGACGGCACCGGAACGGTCGACATCGCCCCGCAGTCGGGCGACGCGGGCACATACACAGTCAACGTGACAGCAGACGACGGTACGACCACGACGACAGAGAGCTTCCAGCTCACTGTCGAATCGCAGTCAACCGACGATGAACTCGTCTACGCGGTGAACGCCGGTGGCTCCGACTACACCGCTGCGGACGGTACCAACTACGCCAATGACACGGACTTCGGCGGCTCCTTCAGCGGATCGGAGGGAACGACCGTCGATACCAGCCTGACCATCGAGAACACGCAGGACGACCCGCTGTACCAGTCCGAGCGGTACGGCGATTCGCTCTCGTACAGTATGCCGGTCGAAGACGGCACCTACGAGGTGACACTGCAATTCGCCGAGATCTGGCACGGCGTCGATGGGGGGAACGCTGGCGGTGGAGAAGGCGACCGCGTGTTCAACGCCTCCGTCGAGGGCCAACAGGTCCTGACCGACTACGACATCTACGCGGATGTCGGTGCGTTGAACGCGACCGAGGAGACGTTCACCGTCGAAGTTACCGACGGCGAACTGAACATCGAACTCGACGCGTCCGAGGACTTCGGCAAGCTCAGCGCGTTCACGGTCTCGGAAGCTGACAGCTCTGACGGTGACGGTGACGAGAACACCGCACCGACCATCGACGCAATCGCGAACCAGACGGTCACTGAGGGTGACACCGCCCAAGTATCCGTCAACGCCTCCGACGACGACGGCGACTCGCTGACGCTGTCGGTGAGCGGTCCCGACTTCGTGACCCTCGACGGGGACACGATAACGATCGCTCCCGAGTCCGGCGACGCGGGGACGTACACGGTCGACGTGACGGCTGACGACGGGCAGGCGACTGCGACCGAGAGCTTCCAGCTTACCGTTGAGCAGGCTGACGATGGCTCGGGTTCCATGCAGATGCTGGTGACCCCGAACAGTAACAACATCGACGCCAGCACCTATGGTAGCGGTTCGTTCCAGATCACGAACACCGGCGACCAGGAGATCACCTCGGTGACGCTTGATCTGCGAACGGCCACGTTCCCCGACATGATCTACGATCCGGAGGGGACCGCCGGCGACGAGATCGGCAAGGACTTCACTGCCGACTCCGGTGCCTCCCAGACGGGTTTAATCGAGGGTGTGCTCTCGGAGCCCCATAACTCCGATCCCGACGACGGGTACGACGTGCTGACGATCGCCTTCGATGACTTCCAGCCCGGCGAGACGTTCGCGTTCTCGATCGACAACGATCCGACGAGCATCAAAGGTTCGTCCGGGTCGCAAGCGGCCGGTCCCGTCTCGGGACTCGAGCTCGCCGGCGCGACGATGACCGTCGAGTACGCCTCCGGGGCCACCCAGACGAACACCCTGTTCGGCGACGGCAGCGCGGGTGGCTCGCAGGCGACCACCAAAGACGGGATCGCCACCGCACCGTCGATCGACGTGCAGGGCGTCACGCTCGACGACGCCGTCCTTCGAAGCCATCACAGCGGGGCCACGGTAGCGGACGCCCAGCAGACGGTCACGATCACCGGCACTCCCGACCAGACCGTGAGGCTGCTCCGGATCGAGGGCGAACTCAACCTCAACGGCGTCCCAGACGCAGACGGCTCGGGATCGCCCGGCTACGACATCGAGCCGTACGAGGCGAACAAGGCGCTGCAGGTCGAAGAGGAGATCGTCACGCTCGACTCGAACGGCGAGGCGACCGTCGACGTCACGCTGACCGACTCGACCGCTGACGGCGGCTTCAACTACCTCGTCGCCGCCGTGCAGGACGGCGACGGTGACACCGGCGCGGCCTCGAACACAGTCGTGCTGAACTACGACGAGAGCGCCGGCGACGACGATTCGTCATCGGTTCAGACACTCCACCGCGTGAACGCGGGTGAGGAGACGACGATCAACGCGACAGACGACGGTCCCGACTGGACCGGGGTCGCAGACGAGAGTTCGCAGTACCTCGCTTCAGTGGGCCCCGGCTCGACCGGCAACTACGACGGCGGCTCGATCATCTCGACGACCGCGAACGTCCCATCGAGCACCCCTGACGGAGTATGGGACTACGAGCGCTACGGGAATATGACCTGGGAGTTCTCCGTCGACTCGGGTCAGCAGGTCGAGGTCCGGCTCTACGTCGGCAACTCGTTCGACGGAGCCAGCGATCCCGGTGACCGCCAGTTCAACGTCTCCATCGAGGGCCAGCAGGTCCTGACGCAGTACGACCCCGTGGCCGATGTCGGCCACCAGACGGGGACGATGAAGAACTTCACCGCCACCGACGACGGCGACGGCACGATAACGGTCGAGTTCGAGAAAGGCAACGCCGAGAACCCGGAGGTACGGGCCATCGAGATAGTCGAAACGGAGGACAGCAGCTCGTAGTAGCGACGCTGCGCCAAGATCGATGACCGGAACCACCACACGCGCCGTCGCTGTCCGCCCGCGGTCGACCGACGAGGTCGACCCCGATAGCGACGGCCGCGTGCGGATGCGAACCGATGACGGCAGGCGAGCGCTCCGGCGTTTCGCCACGTGGCACGGACCGGCGCCCTTCGGGGGTAACAATCACGAGATCCGAACTGCGCCGGCCGTCCGATCGGCAACTTGCCAGAGGCCCCATCGGAAATCGGTCGCCCTGACGACGCCGAGACGCGCCTCTCTCGGTGACGGGTACTGTGCGACGAGCGACTCAGTGAAACCAGACAACACCTAGACAACCACAGATAATGAAATTGATAGCGAAACAGAACCAACGGAAGACACTCTCGTTGGTTCTCACTCTCGTCGTCATCCTCTCGGTCCTCGGATCGGTCGGGACGGTGGCGGCTCAGGAAGTAACGACACTCGAACAATCGGAGACCGACGTCACAGCAGCGCCCGGAGAGACGGTCGAGCTGACCACGACGTTCAGTGTGGAGGGATTAAACGCGCATGGAATGCAAGTTGCTTTCCCATCCGGATGGGATGGAACAATCACGGACGCTGACGGCGGTGCTATTGGCCCAGACGGGATTGTCTGGCTTAATCAAGACCAGTCAGCGACCTACGAAGTCACCTACCAGATAGACGTCCCTGAGGACGCCGAGGAGGGTGACTACACCGTTGACGTCGAAGGGTCGGGCTTCGATCCCGGAACGGGCGACCGGATCGTCGAATCGACCCAGACCACTATCACCGTCGAAGAGCCCGATCAGAACACGCCGCCGACCGCCGACGCCGGTGACGACCAGACGGTCGACGAGGGCGATTCGGTGACGTTGGACGCCACTGGCTCCAGCGACCAGGACGGCGACGCGCTGACCTACCAGTGGACGCAGACGGCTGGTCCCGACGTGACGCTGAGCGACGCCGACACGGCGACGCCGAGCTTCACCGCGCCAGAGGTCGACGGTGACGAGACGCTCACCTTCCAGGTCGAAGTCTCGGACGGCCAAGCCAGCGACACCGACACGGTGGATATCACCGTTCAGGACGTCCCAGAGCCGAACCAGGAGCCGACCGCGGCATTCACCGTCGATCCGGCCTCGCCCGAGGTGGGTGAGGACGTAACCCTCGACGCCTCGAACTCCGAGGACTCAGACGGGGATATCGTCTCCTACGAATGGTCTATCGACGGCCAAACACTCGACGATACCGGTGAAACGGTGACGACTAGCTTTGACACCACCGGCGACTACGACGTCGCCCTTACCGTCGAAGACGACGACGGCGCCACCGACACGACGTCCCAGGTCGTGACAGTCGTCGAAGCGCCGCCGGAGAACCAAGATCCGATCGCCGACGCCGGTGACGATCAGACCGTCGACGAGGGCACAGAGGTCACACTAGACGCCTCGGGGTCCTCAGACCCGGACGGCGACAACCTCTCGTACCTGTGGTCGGAGACGACAAGTTCCGGTGTGACGCTCGACAGCGACACGTCGGTGATGCCGAGCTTTACCGCACCCAGCGTGGAGAGCGAGACGACACTCACCTTTGAGGTCGAGGTCTCCGACGGGAACGGCGGGACCGACACCGATGAAGTGAACGTCACCGTCCAGCCGGTTACCGAGGCACCTGCTCCGGCGGACTTCCAGGTTTCGAACCTGAACGCACCGGACAGCGCGACGCAGGGCGAGGCGATCGACGTCTCGGCTGATGTCACCAACGACGGCGACGAGGAAGCCACCCAGACGGTGGAGTTCCGACTCGACCTCGACGGTGACGGCACGCTCGACGAAGGCGAGATACTGGACTCACAGGAGGTGACGCTGGACGGTGACGAGACGCAGACGGTCACCTTCAGTGATATCGACACGGGCGGGCTCCTGGCTGGGGACTACGCCCACGGCGTGTTCACTGACGACGACTCCGCGACGGCGACGATCACTATCGACGAATCGGAAGCATCGGCTTCCGAAACGTCGGTGAGCCTTTCGCCTCAAAGCGCTGAAGTCGTGGCCGGGAACACCGAGACCTACGACGTGGTCGTGGATAGCGCCGACGGCGGCGTCGGTGCATACGAACTCACGGTCTCGCTCGATGACGCAAGCGTCGCGTCGATAACTGACGTCACGATCGCCGGTAATCCCGGCCTCACGAACGTGAACTACGCGGAGGACAACTCATCGGTGACGATTCGCGCGGCACTGATGGACACGGACGACACCGGCAGCGTCTCCATCGCGTCGATCACCGTTGAGGGAACGGCCGAAGGATCGAGTGACATATCCCTAGACGTGCAGGCGCTCGGAAATGAGGACGGCGAGAGCTACACCGTCACCGACGAGAACGGTGCGTCCATCTCGGTCGTCGAACTCCCGCCTATCGGTAACTTCCAGAATTCGCCGACCGACCCGGACGGTGACGGCCTCTACGAGGATATCAACGGCGATGGCGAGTTCAACATCGTCGATGTCCAGGCGCTGTTCGCCAACCTCGACGACGAGACGATCCAGAACAATCCGGACAAGTTCGACTTCAACCAGGACGGAGTCGTCGACGTGGTTGACGTCCAGAAACTGTTCACCGAGGTGCCCTGAATGAGCGCACGTAACATCACGCCGACACTCGAGCTGAATAGTCTCATGGCCATCGTGACGGTCGCGCTGGTCACGACGGCTGGCATCGGCGGCGCGGCACTAGGCGTCGGACCGATCGGCGGCCAGGAACCGGTGGCAGCACAGCAGGAGAACCCGCTCGAGACGGCAGTGAGTCTTGAGCCGAGCAGTGCGACCGTCACGAGCGGCGAGACGATGACGTACGACGTGGTAGTCGACACCGCCGACGGTGGCGTCGGTGCGTACGACTTCACCGTCAGTATCGCCGATCCGAACGTCGCCTCGATATCGGATGTCGCCGTCGGCGGGGACCCGAGCCCTCAGACGACCGATGTCTCGATCGCAGCGGACGGCTCCTCGGTCGACGTGCTTGCTGCGCTCGCTGACACGGACGATAGCGGCAGCGTGACCATCGCGACGATCACCGTTCAGGGTGACGAGGCAGGAACCAGTGACATCGGGCTGGCCGTTGAGGCGCTCGGTACCGAGGCCGGCGAATCGTACACCGTCACCGAAACGACGGGTGCTTCGATCACGGTCGAGGCCGACGACCCGGCGCCGGAACCCGACCCGCCGAACTTCCAGGTGTCGAACCTGGACGCACCGGACAATGCGACGCAAGGTGACGCGATCGACGTCTCTGCGGACATCACCAACGACGGCGACGAGGAAGACGCTCAAACGGTGGAGTTCCGACTCGACCTCGACGGTGACGGCACGCTCGACGAACAAGAGGCGTTGGACTCACAGGAGGTGACGCTGGACGGCGACGAGACGCAGACAGTCACCTTCAGCGACATCGACACGAGCGGTCTCGATGCCGGAGACTACACCCACGGCGTGTTCACCGACGACGACTCCGCGACGGCGATAATCACCATCGATGCCGTCGATGACGGTGACGACGCAGACGACGGCGACGACGCCGACGATGGTGACGACGCAAACGATGGTGACGACGGCGACGACGCAGACGACGGCGACGACGAAAACGATGGTGACGACGGCGACGACGCAGACGACGGCGACGACGCAAACGACGGCGACGACGCAAACGACGGCGACGACGCAGACGACGGCGACGACGCAGACGAGGGTGACGACGCAGACGACGGCGATGATACGGCACGAGAGACGGCAGTGAGTCTCCAGCCGCCAGATTCGACGGTTACCGCCGGTGAGACGATGACGTACGACGTGGTCGTTGACTCAGCTGACGGTGGCGTCGGTGCGTACGACTTCACCGTCAGTATCGCCGATCCGAACGTCGCCTCGATATCGGATGTCGCCGTCGGCGGGGACCCGAGCCCTCAGACGACCGATGTCTCGATCGCAGCGGACGGCTCCTCGGTCGACGTGCTTGCTGCGCTCGCTGACACGGACGATAGCGGCAGCGTGACCATCGCGACGATCACCGTTCAGGGTGACGAGGCAGGAACCAGTGACATCGGGCTGGCCGTTGAGGCGCTCGGTACCGAGGCCGGCGAATCGTACACCGTCACCGAAACGACGGGTGCTTCGATCACGGTCGAGGCCGACGACCCGGCGCCGGAACCCGACCCGCCGAACTTCCAGGTGTCGAACCTGGACGCACCGGACAATGCGACGCAGGGTGACCTCATTACCGTCTCCGCGGACATCACTAACGACGGCGACGAGGAAGCCACCCAGACGGTGGAGTTCCGACTCGACCTCGACGGTGACGGCACGCTCGGCGAAGGCGAGGCGCTGGCCGATAAGGAGGTGACGCTGGAGGGCGACGAGACGCAGACGGTCACCTTCAGCGACATCGACACGAGCGGTCTTGACGCCGGAGACTACGCCCACGGCGTGTTCACCGACGACGACTCCGCGACGGCGACGATCACCATCGAGGCCGTCGATGACGGTGACGAGGGCGATGATGCCGACGATGGCGACGACGCAGACGGGGGCGATGGCGACGACGCAGACGGGGGCGATGGCGACGACACAAGCGATGGTGACGACGCCGACGAGGGTGATGACGCAAACGATGACGACGCAGACGACGGCGACGACGCCGACGATGGTGACGACACAAGCGATGGCGATGGTGACGACGCCGGTGATGGGGATGGCGACGACGCAGACGATGGCGATGATGCCGACAATGGCGACGACGCAGACGAGGGCGATGACGCGGACGATGGTGACGACGCAGACGATGGCGACGACGTAGACGAGGGCGATGATGCAGACGAGGGCGACGACACAAGCGATGGTGACGACGCCGACGACCGCGATGACAGTGCGGACAGGGAGTTCACTCTCGACGAGATTGCACAGGCGAAGTACGATCGGAACTTCGCGGATCTCAGCACCAAGACCGCCGGAGAAGTACAGGCGATCTATAACCGCCAGCCGTTCCCCGAAGGAACGGAACCGGTCGATATCCGCACGCGGGATGAGATCACTAACGACCGCCACAATCGCGACTTCAGCGATGTGAGCCGCGAGACGACGATCGAGATACAGAACGACTACGACGCACAGTTCGGTCCGCACCCGTCCGATCCGGCGTTCACTCTCGACGAGATTGCACAGGCGAAGTACGATCGGAACTTCGCGGATCTCAGCACCAAGACCGCCGGAGAAGTACAGGCGATCTACAACCGCCAGCCGTTCCCCGAAGGAACGGATCTCGATGAGATTCAAACGCGGGATGAGATCACTAACGACCGCCACAATCGCGACTTCAGCGATGTGAGCCGCGAGACGACGATCGAGATACAGAACGACTACGACGCACAGTTCGAGGGGGACAACTAGCTCAGGGCACTACCGTTTCGGCGCTCGCTTCTTTTTAATTGTAACACGATTCATTGTGAGATTTTCTCGGTGAATACGTACTTGAAACCCTATGGCTGGCCCCGTCGATGAAATTCTACACCGGCTACTATCCCCCACAGATAGAGGACGGGCAGTAGAAGCGTCGCCACGTCGAACAGAACGTGCCCGTCACCGCCGCCGCCGAACGCGAAAAGCAGCGCAACGGTCCACAGAAGGACAGTTTTTCCCCCGAGAACGACGCCCGCCCAGTCGACGGCGCGATGCGTGAGCGATGTCGAGCGAAGTGCCCACCCGAGGAGCGTGACTCCCGTTCCGACGAGCAAGCCGTACACGAGGAGGTGTCCGGCACCGAAGGGAACAATCAGCGTCTCCAGTACGAAGTCGTGCGCCGCCTTGCGGGACCCTCGCACGTCCACGTACGCCCACGAGACCCACTGGAGACCCCGGAGTACGCCCAGTCCGAGCGCCCCGACCGCTAGTTCCCCGACCAGCCCGTCTCGGAGCTCCGCGATAGACCGCACGCTAACACACGCGGAGACCGTCAATAACGCTACTGCGAGCGCCCAGAGCCCGTGACGCCATCCCAAGTCTCGGCGACAGCGACGGAGGGACCTCGGTTCGCACGAGTATTATCCCACCGAGACAGAACGACACGCCGGCCAGCACGAATCCGGCGCTCGCGAGCCGCGGTGGACTCGTTCGGCGGCCGTCACGGGATCCGTCGTGTGTGTGGGTCATCGTGACCACCGCCTCAAGAGTGTGGTCGTACCAAGTATCGTGAGCAGTACCGAGACCACGCCGAACCCGACCTGACCGTCGATTCGCGATCGTTGAGTGACGACCCGTCGTCGGGTTCGCGGTCGTCCGTGGCGGTTGCGCCGCGGTCAGCGTTCCCCTCGTTCACTCTCGTCGAGTCTTCGCCGGCAGTTTCATCGGTGTCGCCGTCGTCCAACAGGTGGTTGTCCTCGCTCGGATCAGTCGACCGTGGCCGATTCAAGCGTGCCAAAGGGAGTGTCCGGCCGTCTCTCCATTGGTAATGGACCGACCATCCTGATATAGACCAAGTAAACACAGCCAGCCCGATATTCAAATTATCGTATCTTTATCAGAGCACACCATCAAGACGTGATCCTATCGATTTCAGAGACAGGTCTGAAAGCCCTGATCGCTTGCTATCCCGGGAGTATGTGACGGTACCACAACCTCGGAGGATGCAGTTGATGAGCGGTTTTTTCAGAATACGATCAGTAGGTTATATCATTCAATCCGGATCTGAACACCTTCCAAAGTGCTGCCAATAATGTGAAGTAATCGGACGTTTACATTGTTGACATCTCGGACCGAGAGTTGACCTCCCATGAGTAACGAGCCGAGCGGAAGCAACATCGAAGGCGATCGGCCGGTCGCAGAGAGTGTCGTCGAAACTGCGGAGGCGACGATCACCGACGACGCCGAACTCGAACGGACTCTCGGACTGACCGGTGGCCTCGCGATCGGCATCGGAACGATGATCGGTGCCGGAATCTTCGTGTTTCCCGGTCTGGCCGGGGCCAGAGTCGGAACGGCCGCAACCGCCTCCTTCGCGGTCGGCGGCGTCATCGCACTACTCGTTGCCCTGCCGACCTCGGAGTTGGCCACCGCGATGCCGAAGAGCGGTGGGGGCTACTACTTCATCTCTCGCGGCCTCGGCACCCTTGCAGGGACCATCGTCGGGCTCTCGCTGTGGCTCGGCCTCGTGTTCGCGACCGCCTTCTATCTCGTCGGTCTCGGCCTCTATGCGCTCGATGCCCTCGCCGAGATCGGGATCGCTATCGGTGCCAGCCCCGGACTCCTCGTCTCCGTACTCGCAGTCCTGTTCGGTATCGGATTCACGGTTCTGAACGTCACTGGCACCAAAAACGCCGCGAAACTCCAGAACGGCATCGTCGCCCTGCTGTTGTCGATGCTCGTCGCGTTTCTCGCGTTCGGAATGTTGGAAGCGCTCGGGTTCATCGACGCCGATACACCCCCAGGCGAAGCCGCCAACGTCTGGGAGGTCGTCCCGATCATGTCCGTCGCCGCGCTGGTGTTTACCTCCTATCTCGGATTCGCACAGGTCGCGACCGTCGCGGGCGAGATGAAGAATCCGGGCCGAAACCTCCCGCTTACCATGATCGGTTCGGTGCTTATCGTCACCGCGATGTACGTGTTGACGATCTTCGTCGCAACGAGCGTCTTCACCCAAGACGCGCTCGCGGCGGCCGGTGAGACGGCGATGGTCGAAGTCGGCCGGCAGCTGCTCGGGCCTGCGGGCGCGTTGGTGATCATCGTCGGTGGATTGCTCGCGACGATGTCGTCGGCGAACGCCTCGATTCTCAGCACTTCCCGGGCGATCTACGGCGTCTCGAAGGATGCACTCCTCCCACGGCGGGCGAGTCGGATCAACCTGAGATACGGCACACCACACGTCGCATTGGGGATGGCCGGCGGCCCGGTAATCGTGCTAGCGGCGACCCGACAGGTTCAGCTACTCGCCGAGGTCGCGTCGTTCCTCCATCTCATTATGTACGGGCTGATCTGCGTGGCGCTCATCGCCATCCGCCGGGATCAACCGGAGTGGTACGATCCCGACTTTCGAGTTCCCGGAGGACCGGTAATCCCGGTGATCGGCGCCCTCGCGAGCTTCGGCCTGATCGCCTTCATGAACCCGGTATCGATCGGCGTCGGCGTCGCCGTCATCGTCCTGACCGCCGGGTGGTACTTCTATTACGCTCGGAACGTGAAGCTCAAGGGGGCCTTATAATGACACGCGTGCTCGTTCCCGTCGAAGTCCTCGAGGGAAATACCGTCTCGCCCGGGTTGATGACACTGCTCGGCACGGTGGACGTCACCGTCCTCGGATACCACGTTCTGCCCGAACAGACGCCGCCGGATCAGGCCCGCATGCAGTACGGAGAACGGGCGAACAGCGCGCTGGAAGATCTGAGCCAAGAGTTTCGGACGGCCGGTGGCGCTGCCGATTATCGACTCGTGTTCACCCACGATCGCGAGCAGACGATCGGTCGGATCGCCGAGGAGGTCGACGCGCGGGCGTTTGCCATCTCCGGGATGACCGGTAATGTGGACCGACTCCTCGTCTCGCTGTCGGGTGACGTCGCTGTCGACCGAATCCTGACGTTCGTCGAAGAACTCGTCGGCGGCCGAGATATCAGTGTGACCCTGTTTCTGGCCACCAGTACGGAACCCACGGGAGCGGATCGGCTCGACACGGCAGCGGAACGGCTCGGCGAGGCCGGAATCGACGTCCGGACGGAACGAGCCGTTGGTGGGTCCCCGTTCGATGCACTGATCGAGACGGCTCCGAATCACGATGCGATCGTTATGGGCGAGAACGCCCCCTCGTTCCGGTCGCTCGTCTTCGGCGAAGAAACCGATCGCGTCGCCGCCGCCTCAGTCGGCCCCGTCCTCGTCGTTCGATACGACGAAGCCCTCGACGGCTAACGGGGCGCATCTTCCGCTCACTCAGTGCTCGGTGTCTCGACGGAGCCGGAAGAGCGGCCGCCCATGAGAACGACGTTGGTAACGGCTCCGATCAAGATCACCAGCGCTCCAAAGTAGAGAAAGGTAATGAGGAGTATCACACCACCGAGAACACCGTACAGGTCTTGAGTCGACGAGTACGCGACGTAGAGACCGAATCCGGCGTTGAGTAGTGTCCATCCGACGGCCGCAACCGCTGTCCCTGGAAGAACCATCTTGAAAGACAGATCCACGTCGGGGAACACGTAGTAGATGGGAATAAATACGATCGAGAGGCCGAAAATCAACAACACCTCTCTCGCCAGCCGCGGGAACGGAAGGTCCGGGACGAGACGGAGGCTCAGTCCCGCGACTATCACTACTAACAACGCGACCCCCAGAGACACTAGCACCACGATCCCGTCTTTGAACTGATGGACGAGGTCGTTCTTCCACTGGGTGTCGTAAATCGCTGAAAAGGCGGTGTCGAGCGCACGAAAGACCCTCAGTACTCCCCAAAGAAGCACGACGAGCCCGAGAATCGAAAGGCCCGTTTGGCTGCTCGCCGAGGTGATACTGTCGGCCAATAGGGACTGTCCACTCGGTGTGAGGTAGCTCTCTGTAACGGTTTGAACGCGGTTTGCCAGCGATTCGCCGCCGACTACAGACGCCGCGATCACCAACAACAAAATAAGCGGAAGCAGTGAGACGAACGCCGAATACGCGATGCTCCCTGCCATGAACGGGACGTTCTTGTTTTTAGATTCCTCGACGATGTCCCGCAGTATTCGGACCGCATTTTTCGCTGTGTGAGTGTACTGTGAACGCATGCGCTATCTCTCTCTCATTCGCGCCGCACCGACGTGTCCGCTACTCGATGGCTCCGTACAGGGACTTAGAGATCGGAGTCGCAGCAAGGACACCGGCAGGCTCATCGGCGGCGTAGAGCGACGCTCACAGGCGACCTTCCGCTCCGACCGTCGATTCCGTGAGCGTCTGTTCGACGAGATGGGAGTGAGCCCGTCGGAGACGTTCGGATACGGCTTGATGAGACACGTCGAAGCCCGTGGCCAGTTCCTGCAGCGTCGTACCCCGTGGGACGTTGTAGTAATCCGTCTCGAACGCTTGGGTGATCGTGCTGTGTTGTGTCGCCGACAACCCTCCCTTACTGCCTTCCCGACGGGATAGATTGCCGATACGAGAGAGCGACGGGCTCATACCGTTGTCACACCACGTTTGGAAGGCCGCTGATGCCGTCGCGCGGTCAGGAAACAGTATCTGTAGCTTCCACTGATCGGACGCCCCCCGGACGTCGAGCACCAAGCCGTCAGTCTCGGCAAACCCGTCGATGAGAGACGCCGCGGGTGCTGTCCAATCAATCGAGTATAGCGCACGACCCCCATCTGTGGACAGGCGGCGAACGCGCTCTAGAGACGAATCACCTCGTAAGGCAGCGTCCAGTTCGTCTGGTTGACTCGTCGACGCCCAGAGGAAGGGCATCGTGCACGCCGAACTGTGGATGGCAGATTGGAGGAACTCGCATTCGATGTCCGGGACCCGCTCGATAGTCTCCTCAAGAACGAACTCGCCAGTTGGGATGGTGGCAACGAGGACGGTCTCCATATGCGCCACTGTCCGTGTGAGGGTTTTAATATAAACAGCGTATGCGTCCGTTAGTTATATTTCGCAGACGGGTGGAATATTGGCTCCTGTAATCGGGTGAACACGGCCGAATACTGTGGGCATATTTTGTTCAGTACTCCATTAAGCCTTGAAAATCGTCCGGAGTGAGACTGTGCTGGCCACGAAACGAGAATTGGACTGAGAGACCGGTCAAAACGCGACCCGAGGTCGAGCCTGACCGCTGAGAGTGGCTGCCCTTCCGTGCCGGGAGTCGAGCTAACGCGGGCGGGAGACCGACCCATCCTGCCGGCCAGTACCGGCAGATCGCTGTCAGCGTCGCGACCACCCCTCGCTCAGGCCGGAAACATCGAATACTGCGATTCTTCGGGGGTCAGATTCTGGACGTCTGCCTGCAGCCGACCGGCCTGTTGCAGCCGTCGCGTTCGCGCTTCCGAGTCGCTGAGTTGGTACGGTCCGTGAAGCCTCGTCGAGAACGGATCGTACGCCGAGGTATCGAACCCCAAATCCTGCAGATACGCGTCGACGTCCGGGGATTCGAGCCCGGTTTCGATCGCCTTCCAGCTCAGGTCTTGAAGCGCCTCGAACTCCGGGATCCGAACGGAATCCTCCCCGACCGCTGGGTCGCCGACTTCGACGGACGCCGTTCGCGTGTGCGACATGAGCGTCTCGACGTCGGTCGCGAGTTGGAGAATTTGGCTGGGGAGCGTGGTGTCTGGCGCCCGCCACTCGACCGTCGGCTGACACTCTCGAAGGCGAACGGGGTTCAGCACGGTATCTTCGGGCGCGAACAGCTCCTCGACGGTCTCGCGGGAGACTCCCTTGTCGGCAGCCAGCCGCTTGAACCGATCGTACTTCTCGTCGACACGGCCTCGCCATCTCGCGGGGCTGTCCGCGTATTCACACAAGTCCGTGTAACAGCGGAAGTCGTCTCCGCAATCCGCTCGATACGCGAGGGAGCGCGATGAGTTTGCGCCGTGTGTCCCGCGGTAATAGGCCGAGGAACTCACCAACGCGAGTGCCGGATCGAGTGCAGTCAGAAGGTTGAGTTGGTCGACGATATCCTCCTGCTCAAAGTGGATGTGCGCTCCGGCGGAGTTCTTCGCGCTCTCGACACCGCTGCCGTAGATGGTTTCGAGGGCCCGTCCACGCTCGCAGTTCGCAGGGGCGTCTGACGCGGTCAAGGGGGTCCCCAGCGGAACGAGGCGTTTGCTCGCGCCCTCCGCCGCGAGGATCGCCGTCTGAAGGACCGACTGAAGATCACGCCGCAGAGCGCGTTCGCTGTCGTGCGGCTTCGTCTTCACCTCGATGAGCGGATCGATGAACTCGGGTTCTATCCGATCGTGTGCGTAGGTTATGTCCGTTCCGTCACACAGTCGTCCCGTCTCGTCGACGACCCACAGTTCCAGTTCGACGCCAGTGTTGAGTGTATACATGGGTTAGGTCACCGTCGGCTGGGTTGCCTCGATAGGACGGGTCTCAGTGCCGTACTCGACGAGTCCAACTCCCGTTATTTTCGGTGGGTGCGCTGCGTGGACCGGGGATTCTCTCGTTATATCGGACATACGATATCTCTGATAGGAGATACCGATGAGAGACGTGTGAAGGATCCGCCTAAGACTATAGATTGACGTCCGCTCTGCGCTTCGAGCTGGAGTGTCACCTCGCAACTTCCAAAAGGCCGCTACCGCGTGGTCACGTCGGCTCGATGTCTCGGAAGCGTTGTCGACAGCACCTGACCGGCTGGCCGTCACGGGAGGCGTTCCGCGATCTGAATCGGAATCTGCACTCTAGCGGTCCTTTCCGACGATTTCGTACCGCAGTTCACACGCAGGTAGGGTGCACGTTCAGTCCTCTTCGACGGCGGAAATCGCTTCCACTGGAGCGCTACAGTTCGGGCACGACTCTGGCAGTCCCCCGTCCAGTTCGTCCATCTCCCCGCACTCACCACACCGCCACATCAGGTATCCCTCACCGAACTCCTTCCCCGGCACTTCCTCGACTTCGCTCTCGTCGAGGGCCGTCTCCTCGGCTTCGAACCCGTCGTTGGTGAGGCCGCTCACTCGCCCTACGACCCGGCTGTTGCTGTCGTACACTAGTTCTCCCGGTTCGATAGACACGCTCTGGACTCGATTCTGGGCATCCATACCGTACTCGTGGTTCGTTCGCGGCATCAACGTGTGGCCAACATACGTGGAACCCCGCCGTTCCGAGACATACTACCGGATCACTGCACAGTACTCGCTAAACACGATGTGATGAAGAGAGTAACAGTCGGGTTATATCCAATTACGCGCGTTCATGGTAACTGGGTCAGGGAAAGCCTCTGACATTCCGGAACTTCGTTACGTTCCGGATTGGACTCCCCGATCCTTCGTTGCGATTCCGTCTCGTGTTGATGTTTGGATCCTACACACCGTCCAGGCATTCGAGTGGCGACGAGAGCGAGGAGGACTTCCGGCTTGACGACTCCGACAGTGACGCCATCTCCGACAACGAGATTCGCCTGAACAGATCCCACTGCCCGCTGGGCCTTCGCCGGTCCGTCTCCTGCCGGATCATTCTTCTCGGACGGCTGTTAGCATGTGATCTCACACCACGAGTACCCGCGATACCCGAGCGGCGCTCCGCGAGCCGCCGCAGTCAGGGTGGCAGCGGCTAGATACTGGGAGACCATTCGCTGTCGCGAATTAACGTACGTTGGCGCAATCCTATTGATAATTGTCGGCGATACGTGAGTGTGACAATAGGATTTGTCGGTTCGATAGTCGCATTCATCGTTGCGCTCCTGATCGGAGGGCTCGCAATATACATCAGTGCCCGCGTGATCGCGGACACTGACGATTACAGCCACGCCGTCGTCACCGCGTTCATCGGTGCCGTCGCGTGGGCCCTGACCGTATGGATCCCGCTTTTCGGGCCGGTTATCGCCCTGATCGTGTGGATAGCCGTCATCAACTGGCGGTATCCGGGTGGCTGGCTCCAGGCAGCGCTGATCGGCGTGGTCGCTTGGGCTTCCGCGCTCGTCATCCTCTTCGTCTTGAACAGTGTCCTCGGGCTCGGAATCGGTGCGTTCGGAGTCCCTGGGGCGTAATCTGATGGTCTCAGTACAACCCCTCGGGACCGCGTGGACGATCTGGAAGGTGGCGAGGAAGCGAGTCGGTCCAGTCGGTGCCTCGATCGCCACTGTCGCCATACTCGGCGGGATGGTGTATCTCGCGCCGTGGTTGGCCGTAAAATACCCCGCAATAGCGGCGGTCGTTACGAAAGTGACACAGGGAAAGCGCTCTGTCCCCGAATAGCGGGCCCACACGCTACCTGACATCCGACCTGTCGCAGCGTCTGTTACGGCACGGTCGCGGAGGATTACCGTCTACCAGGAGTACGGGTATGCACTGAACGGGCGCAGAGCCCCAAGCTTCAGAACGGGACTGTTCACTCCTGATTTGACGGCTCCCAAGGTGACGGCGGTATCGCTCCGTCGCCCGCGATCGTCTCGAACACCGCTTCGAACAGCGTGCGTTCAGCGGCTCGGAAGTGTTCGCTGAACGTCGCTTGTGTGACCCCGAGAAGTTCGGCCACCTCTTCACCGGTACTCTTTCGCGGCCAATCGAAGTAGCCGGCGTGGAACGCTGTCTTGAGCACGGCGCGTTGTTTTTTCGGAAGTTGATTCTCGAACGCCAGATGAAAGTCGGCGATAGCCGGGTTGTCACGGGGCACCGTCCATTGGGCACGCAGCGTCGCGTCCGGATAGTGGTCCTGAACGAGTGCGACCAAGTGATGCTTGTCCCGCCTTGGCGGGACGTCGACGACGAACTGAAGCTCACCGTCGGCGATACTGATCCCGGTTACGAAGGCACCGTGTTTTGCGAGGGCGGGCACCAGTTCTTCCCCCCAATTCATGACGAGTTCAATTTCGTACGTATCAGATTCAGGCGAGAGGATCCGAAGGTCCGTGACCAGTGTCGAGCGATCGACGACCTCGCGAAACTCGTCTTGACTGATTCCCTCGACGCCGCCGAACGCGAGAATCCCGGGATCAGTCCGAATGAGATGCTCGAACTCAAGCGTCCACCCCTGTGCTGAGGCAGCGACAAGCGCATCGGTCTCGCCGTCTTGACTGAACGTCAACTGGAGCACTGTCTCACTCGTGAGAGCGTCCTTGCGTTCGACGGCGGTAATGGCGTGGCCGATGTTCTGACCTAACCGTGAGAGGTTCTCGTGATCGATATTGCTGAAGGCGTTCGGCGACTCGTCGTAAATGGCTAAAATTCCGTAACAGACGTCTCCGTAGGCGACGGGTATCGCGACCATAGTGCGGTACCCGCACGCTCGCATCTGCTCTCGACGGTGTTCGAACTCGGGAGCGGTTTCGATATCTTGCACGACCCGTACCTCTTGGGTACGAACCGCGCTGGCTTCAGGTCTCTCAGCGTCTGTTTCACCGTCGAACGGAATCGTGGCGATGTCGAACCCGCAGTCAGCAGGGGCAGAGTCGCGCCGAGTGAATCGACCGGTCGAGTGATTCACCTCACCTATCCAAGCGAAGTCGTACGCGTCGGCTTCCACGAGCCTCTCGCAGACTGCTCGCTCGAGATCCTCGCGCGTCGATTCCGTTATCAGTGCGTGGATGACGTCTTGACTGATTCCGTACAGTCGATTGAACGCCTCCAGTTGCTTGCGATACCGGATCCGTTCACGCTCCTGACGGGACTGCTCGATCGCGTACTGAATCGAGTGGATGAGCAGGTCCTCCGTCACCTCGTTTTTCACGAGGTAGTCATGGGCCCCGTTCTGAATCGTCTGTACGCCGAGACCACGATTGTCCTGTCCCGTGAGCACGACGACGGGCGTGAATTCGGCCGCTTCGACGACGCTGATGAGCGTGTCGAAGCCGGTACTGTCGGGAAGCCCGAGGTCGAGCAGTATCACGTCAACGGCTCGCTCAGACAACAGCGCCACTCCCGCTGCGAGGGTCGGTTCGTGGTGGACTGACGGCCGATCGGGAGTCGACCCACCGAGATCGATTCGTCTGAGCTGTGTTCCCGCGTTGTCGAGCATCTCCGCAACGAGTCGTGCGTCACCGGGATTGTCCTCGATGAGAAGGACATCGAGCGTGTCGTCAGTCATATCCGTCCCCGGCTGGCGGCAGTTCAACGATCTCGAGCCAGAAATTTTCAAACGATTTGATGGTGGCGATGAATTCGGACGGATCCACCGGCTTCGTCATGTAGGCGTTAGCCTGCAACTCGTATGACTTGACGATGTCCTCTTCGGCCTGTGAACTCGTCAGCACGATCACCGGAATGTGCGCGAGATGAGGTGGCTCTTCCTCCAACTCTTCGAGGAACTCAGCCCCGCTTTTCCGGGGGAGATTGAGGTCGAGAAGGACGAGGTCGGGCCGCGGGACGGCTTCGTACGTATCGCGCTTGTTCAGGAAATCGAGCGCTTCGATCCCGTCGTTCACGACGTGGAGCGAGGTGGCGATGTGGCTCTGGCTGAACGCCTCCTGAGTGAGTCGGATGTCGCCCGGGTTATCTTCTATCAGTAAAACGTCGACCGGGGTGCTCAGATGGAGCTGGTCACTCACGGTCATCACCGACGGCCGGGAGTGTAACCGAGAAGGTCGCTCCCTCGCCCAGACTGGAGTCAACCCGGATATCGCCTCCGTGACGCTCGACGATCCGCTTACAGAGTGCCAATCCGATTCCCGATCCGTTTTCGCCCGGAGCGTCAAGGCTCTGAAACACCTCGAAGATGCGGTCGGCGTCGGTGGGATCAATTCCAATGCCCTCGTCGCGCACGGCGATCAGCCACCGATCACCGTCCCGTTCGGCGGAGATGTGTATCTGCGGTGGGGCGTCGCCGCTGTTTGCTATCGCGTTCTCCAACAAGTTTTGGAACAGTTGGCGCAACTGCCCGCGGTCCCCCGTAACACGGGGCAGGGAGTCCACTGTAATATCGGCTTGGTGCTCGTCACACAGCATTTGGAGAGCGTCTCGGACATCTGCGACGACAGCATCGAGCTCGACGGGCTCGAACGAATCGCCGGCTGACTCGACCCGTGCGTACGCTAACAGGCCGTCAATCATCTCACGCATTCTGTCGGCGCCGTCAACGGCGAAATCGAGGAACTCCTGTCCGTCATCGTCGAGCACGTCTCCGTAGCGCTCTTCGATAAGTTGGAGATAACTGGAGACCATCCGAAGGGGCTCTTGTAGGTCGTGAGACGCGGCGTAAGCGAACTGTTCGAGCCGTTCGTTGGACTCTTTGAGCTGCTGTTGGCGTCGTTTGCGCTCGCTAATGTCCCGCCCGATGCCCGCGATCATGGACTCGTCACTGGGCGTGTCGATCGCCGACGCAACGAACTCCATCGGAACTTGCTCTCCCCGTTTTGTCCTGATAGGCGCCTCAACTCGCCTGTCCCCCGTCTCAAGCGTCTTGGCCATGTTGTCGGCGACTCGCTCTCGATCTTCCTCAACGATGAAATCCAACGGATCCATCGTCTCGATCTCGTCGTCTGAGTAGCCGGTGATGGAGCGAATGCCTTTGTTCCACTGCCGGAAGCGTCCCTCTCCGTCGACCACATAGAACAGATCGTCGATCGTGTTCAGGACCTCGTTAATGTAGCCGTTATTCGCCTCGAGTGCTTGTTCGCGCTCGCGGACTGCGTGCTGACGTTCCCGCCGTTCGGTAACGTCGCGAAAGTATACCGATACGCCGGTTACGGAAGGGTAGACTGACACCTCGAACCGTGAATTCAGCGGTGAGAAGAACTCCTCAAACGAGACGCACTCTCGTTCGCTCATCGCTCGCAGGCAGTTCTGATGGAAGGACGAATCGACCGCCTCCGGAAACGCGTCCCAGAGTCCCTGCCCGTTTGCTTCTTCGGGAGAAATTTCGAGGACTTCAGCCGCGCGGTCATTAATATAAGTGAACCGCCACTCGTCGTCGAGTGCCAAGAAGCCGTCCGAGATGCGGTCGAAGACGTGGCGAAGTTCCCTCTCCACTCCCTCGTGACCGTCGTGCTGCTCGGTCACGTCGACGAGGCCCAGCGGGAGGTCTCGGGATTCGGAGCGGGACTCGTGAGGGGGTGGGTGCGCCATAGCGTCTGACCGAACGATGCCGAGCGATTCCTGACCCCCGGTATTCGTAGACAGCACGCTCACTTGTACGAGACACTCGATGGGTTCCCCCTGAAGAGAGTGTATCGACAGTCCGATCGGGGTGGGAGTACGCGAATCCCGCTGCCGTGCGATTTCGTCTTTCAGGCACTCGACGTCATCGTCGGTGAAGAGGACCGAAACGTGCTCTCCGAGCAGTTCGTTCCGGGGGTACCCCGTCATCGCGGTGAACGCTTCGTCGAGTGCGACGACGTGCAACTCGGAGTTCACTTGAAAGACACCGTCGCTCCGCGTATTGGCGAGGTCCCAGTGCTGTCGCCGAGCTGCGGTGTCATCCGTTTCGGTGACGCAATTCCGGTTGCTACCACTCGGAGACGGGATCATGATACTAGCCTACTAGACCAGAGCTATTTAACTACGAATACCGAAAATTGGATTAAGCAACCGTGACACGTTGAAGTATCGTCGTTACAGGTCCCTTTTTCGTAGGCCTGACCACACGCCGCCTGATCCAGCCGCACGGAACTTCACTTCTGACTGAACGCCAAAATCAGTCTCTGCAGTGGGAGCACCCCCGGGTCGCTCCCAAGCGAAAATCCGGATTTACCAGTATATTGGTCGGAGAGTCGTGTCGCCTCCACCCGTAGATGCTACGCAGCCGAATTCGTAGTCGACAGCGGCACAGATTCCATATAGCAACATAAGCTTCATGAGGTGGATAGCGGACACAAAATGAGTCGGGTTTTACTCAACAGAATACGGCTCGTCGACGAAAAACCGGCGAACACCCGGAGTCGCCGGTTACCTACGCGAGGAGTCGGTAGATGTTCGCCTCGTACGTCTCTCGGACCTGATCGCCCCAGTTGTGGGTGTACGTGTCTATCACGTCGTCGGCGACGTCGCCGCGCAGATACTTGACAACCCCGCGGTCCCCCGTTCGGTCGCGGAGATGCGTCGTGAAGAAGTGTCTGAAGTAGTGAGGTGTGACGTTTTCCGTGGCCCCGCCCCCCGTGCGATACCACCCCTCTTCGCGGGCGTATCCCTCGACGATGTGGCGTACGGCCTCCGGATCGAGCCGTTCGCCCCACGCTTCCGCAGTTCCGACAAACAACGGATCTGCGGGCGAATCCGTGTCCGGGCGTATCGCGAGCCACCGTTTGAGCGTCCGGGCGAGCTCGTCGTCGACGGGGATCACGGTTCCGCGCTTTCGCTTGTTCGAGGCGGTCCGCACCTCCCCGTTCAGCTCCTTCCCGACGGTCGCGTCAGGAGTCACATACAGCGAATTCGGCCGATCGGCGAGCATCGGTCGGGCCCCGAGATCGAACGCGTCGGACAGCTCGTCGTCCGCCACCGCGAGATCGCGCAGATCGAGATTACAGAGCTCGCCGACACGCATCCCCGTTTTGAGGAGCGTTACGACCAGCGCTCGGTGAAGCGGATGGCGGATATCGGTGACGAACGACCGCATGGTGGGAATCGGAATATCCCGTCGAGCCGGGTCTTTATCAACGGTCTCGTCCATCTCCTCCATCACGAGCGTCATCGGATTGCCGTCGAAGACCCCGACCTCGGTCATGTACCCGTAAAACCGATGGAGGTAAGCCGCGTACGTCGCGACCGTGCTGTCTGCGACCTCGCCGCGCAGTGAGTGAACGAATGCCATGCAGTCGCGGTGCGTAGCGGTTCCGGGTGTCGTCTCGGCGTCCAGAAACGCCTCGAACTGCCGAAGCACGCGCCCGTACGACTCCCGAGTTCGCTCGGTCTTTCCGTGGTACGTCAGGTCCTCGATGAAGTAGCCTATCGGATCCTCGACGTCGGCAGGGGCACGTGCGCTACTCATCTGTCAACACGTACCCACCCTTCCGTCCGTTGTATCGAACACGATCGCGACCTTGGAGAGAATCGAGCGCGTCCTCCAACTGCGCCTCGAAGTCACCGATCACCGCGTCCACGAGCTCCTCCCACGAGTGCGGCTCCGCGGCGAGGGCGGCTTCGACCTCGCTCTCCAACCCAATTTCCGGGGCGTCACCCCTGGGGTCAGACCCCTCGGGAGGGGACTCCACGGGATTTGTCGAGGGCGACGTGGTAAACCCTCGTCTCCCGGCCTGTACCATCGTTCTGACGAACTCGCTCTGTGACATCCCGAGTTCGGCGGCGTGGTCCTGCCACCGACCCTTCTGTTCGGCGGGTACGTACGTTTTCACCGATCGGCGATCGTCGCTCATCGCTCGATCGGTAGTTCACGAGCCGGTGACTTCAATGTATCCCACAATTCCGGATAAGGTCACTTATCCAAAATGTAGGTACCATATATCGACCGCGAGGATACGGTAATACGCTATTCTAGTACTACTATTTTCGATCGAGTTCCTATATTCCGGGATATAATATAGGCACTGTTCGTTGTGAACGTGATTCGTACTCTCCTATTGTGTCGTTCAACGGTGGTCGTCGCGGTCACCAAATTCGGTACAGTTGGTTTTTCGGTCGTGTCCGACGTCCGTCGCTACCGTCGAAGCGAGCGTCGTGGTCGGCCAGGTGTGTGGGTCGCGTACCGGGTCGCCACGACGAGAGCGCGAGTTAGGGCCCCCTCGATCCTATGGGTCACTCGGCCGTTCCGGCGGTCGGTACACGCGCCGTTGATGTCACTCGACTCCCTTCCACAGGGATAGTGAATCGCACAGAGCGTCGCGAGGGCGTCTTGGATGCTGTTGTACTCCGCGTGTCTTGGAACTGCTACAGTCCGTGAGACGCCGACAAAAGGGGTGTAACCGATCACTCGTGCGCGAGTCGAAACACCAGCGATTCGCGATCACGTATATCGCATATCGCGATATCGATGCGGGGAGTTACAGTTGGATCTCAGACGCGGGCTCGTCGACGTCCAGCACGGCCAGCGCGCGTTCTACGCTCGGGTCGCGTTCGGCGGCGTTTCGCATCAGTACCGTCTCGCTCGGGAAGAGATGTTCGCCGACGACGAGTCCGTGTTCCCGGGCTGTCGACCCGGTTACGGTGAGGTAGACGCCGAGGCCCGCCCGAGCGATCGCGGCCTCCTCCTCCTCGTCGGGGCTGGGATAGACGAACTCCACCTCGTCGAGCGCATCCGTGCCTAGTACGGCGGTGACGAGCCGTTCGTACCGCGGTGATATACACAGGTCCCCTTCGTATTTCTCGAAGAAGTCGCGGTCGAGGGTAACTGTCGGGTCGATCGCTTTCGGCTGCCCCATCAGCGTGTGGTACACGGTGTCCCCGAGACCGTTGACGACGCGGACATCGGTGTCGACCGGGTCGATCCGCTCGTTGATGTCTGCGATGGTGCCGAGCCCTCCCGGACGGATCCCGACGACTTCCTCCAAGACGAGGTCGGCGGAGTCGAAACCGAGTGCGAACTCGTGGGTTCTGAGCGCTCGAAACGGCTCCTCGCGGCCGACGAGCTTGAGGCTGGTCGCGCCGAGATCGACCGTCGCCGCATCGAACACGATCCGACGCGGCTTTCCGTCGCGGTCGTCGCGCATCAGCGTAAACTCCGGTTCGTTCGGCTCACCCGGATCAGAGTACTCCATCAATCGTTTGTAGGGGCCGTGCTCGGCCTCGACGCGGCCCTTCGTGACCGCTTTCTCGTACCTGAGGGTGTTGCTGACGCGGTCGGCGAGATCCTCCAGCCGGCTGTCGTCCCCGGCGTTCGCGATCCGTTCGAGGACCGCCTCCAGCGGCCTCCCTTTGCGGGGGACGGCGACCGGCACCGGTTCACTCATTATCGGGAGTGGGTCACCACAGCTAAAACGGGTTGCGCTTTCCGTTCGAATCGCCCGAACCGCTGATCCGAACCCACTGACGGTCTATCGAGGCGTTACGGGCCGAAAGCCTCGTTGAGCCGCTTGCGGAAGGCCTCCAACTCTTCGAGGTGTGCGTTGATGTCGTCGAGTTCCGACTCGACGTCGCCGAGGTCATCGCCGAGACGATCCTCGATGTCGGTCAGTCTGGTGTCGACCTCGGCGAGGTCGTCCCACAAGTCGTCGAACTCCTCGTCGAAGCGACCGAGGCGCGATTCGACGTCGTCGACGCGGTCTTCAGTCGATTCGAGCCCCGCTGCCGTGTCGTCGACCTGTTCGTACAGCGTCTCGACGTCGTCTCCGAGGTCCTCGACGGAATGACCGATTTCCGTGGTCCGGTCGTCGATCCGAGAGACATCATCGCTGACCTCATCGACCGTCGTTTCGACCGTCGAGACCGTCGTTTCGACGCCGTCAACTCGGTCGGTGACACCGTCTACGCGTTCACCCACGCTATCGACGTCCGAGGAGACCGACGACACCGAGTCGTCGACCTGCGAAACGTCCTCTCGGAGGTCCTCGCGATCCGCGGCGGCGGCGGCGAGTCGATCGTCGATCGCGGACATCTCGGATTCGACCGTCTCGACGGTCTCGTCGAGGTCCTCGAGGATCGCCCGTGCGGTTCCTTCGCCGTCGATGAACTCCGCGAGCGCGTCGGCGTACGCCTCGATATCCGCGACGCTGGACTGTAAGCGCGCGATTCGGACATCGACGCTCTTGGGGACGCTCACCTCGAGCTCGTCGCGGAGCGTCGCGAGATCGGACTCGTCGACCTCGTCGGCTCGGATCTCGGCCGCGAGCGCAGCCGCGAGGCCTGCGTCCGCCGTTGCGGACGGCCGCGTCTGTGATGCGCCGTCTGCATCGGGCTCCGACCCGTCGTCCGATTCGTCGGTATCGTCCACCGAGTCGGCCTCGTCGAGGGCTTCCGCGTCCGGTTCTGTCTCACCGATCTCGTCGGATTCCCCTTCGGCGCGTGGCGTGACAGCGGCGGTTCCGCCAGCCGAGACTGTGCGAGGTGCGGGTGTCGACGGTTCTCCATCCGCGGGACCCGAATCCGCGGTCGCCGAGTTATCTACGTCCGAAACCGGCTCCTCCATTCCGGGGAGCGTCGCGCGATCCCCCGAGAGAACCTCTCTGACAGCGTCTGTGTCTCCGGTTCCGAGGACATCTTCGATCTCCTCACCGACGGGGACGTGCTCGATGACGGGCGTACCGAGGAAGCCGTCCAGATCCGGCTCGTCGTCGCGAATACCGAAGACCGTCTCGACGACGTCTCCAGGCTCGAGGACGCGTTCGAACTCGACGCGGTGGTCCTTGTACGCGGTCCAGTTCTCGCTCTCGTAGTCGGGATGGAACCCGATCTGGTCCATCGGGAAAGACTCCGGGATACGGTCCACGATCCGGATGCGGACCGGGTCCTCGCGGGTTGAGGAGAGCTCGTACATCACCGCCGGTACGGGAAACGCGTCGTCGGTAAAGGATTTCTCGACGCGAATACCGTCCTCGTCGACGGTCGTCGTCGCTTCTGCCGTCCGTTCGCTCATATCGTGAGACTCCCGGAGCAGGGGCTTAAATTCCACGGGCTATGTTTCGGCGTTGATAACCGAAGCGGCGTGAAAATTGGCCGGACGACGAACTCCGTCGCAGATTCGTTTATAAGTCGATTCGGTCGCCGATCTCGACGATCGCCAGCTGATTCGGATGCGAACGGCTCCGAACGTGCTCGTGAAGCGCTGTCGGATCCGCGGTCAGCCCCTTCCACATGTCCCAGTGGGTCGGCACGAGGCGGTCGAGCGCGAGGTCTGCCGCGGCGGCGGCGATCTCGTTTTCGTCGCTGTACCACTTCGTCTCGACCGGTTCGCCGGTCTCTTTGTCAGGAACCATCCCCACGGAGCCGAACGCGAGGATTCCGAGATCGATGTCGAAGCGATCGGCGAGAGACGGGAAGGACGGAGACGGTTTGCTGTCACCGGCGTGGAACACGGTGCCCGTCGCGTGTTCGATAACGTATCCGACCGGATGCGTCGCGTCCGAGTCGTGCGTTTCGACGACGTGAACGGTGAACTCGCCGATCCGAAGCTCGTCGCCCTCGATCACTTCACAGAAGGCCTCGTCGTCGACCGCCCACTCCTCGGTCCACTCCTCTTCCTCGCGAGCGACCGCGATCGAGTCGTCAGGCGCGACGAAGTCGGCGTCCGTGTTCGCGAGGATCGGCGCCTGCGAGGGACCGTGCACGTGGTCAGTGTGCTCGTGGGTCGCCAGCACCGCGTCGGCGACGTCGACGTCTTCGGGGTCGAACGGCACCGGAATCATCCGGATCGTCCGGGGCGGGTCGCCGGTCCCGACGTAGGGGTCGATCCAAATGACCGTCCCCTCGCTGCCCTTGATCGCGAAACCGTTACAGCCGAGATACCACAGCGCGACGGTGTCGGGGTCGGCGTCCGCGACCGCACGCGGCAGCCACTCCCCCCAGTCGGAGTTCGTCATGGGTGTCGCTGCGGGGGCGTGTGGGGTAATCGTTGCGGAGTTCGTGCCAATTCCGTCGGATAGGAACGAACAAGATGCTGTCCGAGTTGCGACCCATATATGATATGTCGCTATATGGAATCAGTGCTCTCGGGAACTGACCAGCGTCTCAATGCAACGACGAAGATCACGTCACCTCGAATCGATCCGCTTTGGCTTCAAATCTCCAGCAGAGTGTGAGGATTCGGGTTACCGACACGGGTTTTCACACGGTCTGTGAAGTATCTAGCGTTCACGCGAGCCAGTGTCCCGACCAGAACGGGACCATCATGAATGACTTACAACAGCGGATATCGACCGAGACAGCACTACGGCTGCTGACCAGACAGCAGCGACGACAGATCCTCCGTCAGATGGCAGACGCCGCTGAGGAGACGACTGTCAGCCAGCTCAAGAAACATCTAGAAGTGGCGGACTCGGAGTATTCAGCGGAAGACGACTCGGTGGAACGTCGAGGTATCGGGCTTCATCACATTCACCTGCCGATGTTACAGGACGCGAACGTGATTGAGCACGACGCCGGTCGGGGCGTGGTGTATCGAGGCGAAGCGTTCCAAGACGTTCTGTCCCTGCTTGAGGCGATTGACGCCCAGCGAGAAGAGCGGTCACCACCGATCCCCTGATCGCGGATCGTCTACCGGAATTCTCTCCGAAGGCGAGTGGAGCAATCAGACGGTCTTACCATCGACCTGAACTTCAATGCCATCGTGCCGGTTTCTGTTCACCGAGACGTCGGTGTCGGCGTATCGAAACGAGACTACTACCGAGGACGACCGTCCATTGAGCAGCGTATCAAGTGCATCTGAATCGATGGCATCCTGCAGTGGCGGCAGATCGGTCGGCATCCGGTTAGTGGCTTTAGCGACCGCTTCGATGATCGTTACACAGTGCTCGTCAGTTATCTCCGAGGTATCCAGAGTCATTGTGTTGTTACGCATTGTGTATCACTGTTATTGGGAGAACGACACCGGTGGAACCCACTACGGTTTCTCTTACTGACCGTTCGGTCTGGGCCCGTATAGAGCTGTTGTGATTATCTGAGTAACTGATTATCGAGCTACTCGCGGTTGTTATTGAGCTGCCAGGTAAACACGGTCTTCAGAATCACGACAAGGCTGTTCGTCGCTCCCGTCCCCCAGATGGCCGTTTCGTCTCGCGGTTCGGGCGGGTGCTCACCGTTGCCGTCGACGAGCACACTCACGAGCGTCTGCTCCTGATCCACCATCAGGAGGCGACCGGCAGGCGTGTCCGACCAGTCCCACAGTGACTCGAACAGCTGCGCGTCGGGAACTTTGCGTTCGAGTCGGTCTTGGGCGGACCGAGACATCTCTGCGAGACGAACCGACACTCCGCGATCACTCGCACGCGAGAGACTTTCGGCGATCTCTTCGCTGAGCACCTCCTCCGCGGTCATGTAGACGATCTCGTCGTCGGCAGTCGAGATGAAATCAATCACGCGCTCACTTACGGTATCACGGCCGACTACCGTCCAGACACCTCGTTGTTCGGTGGTATGATTTCCCGAGTCGAGCGTGTCCAGCGCGTCTGTCAGTGAGGTCACGCGGTGTTCGTATTCCTGTCCGAAGTGCCGACCCGCCGTTTCCGTCGAAATCGCCCAATATCGCTTGGGACTCGACTGTTTTACGTCGACGAGGCCGCGATCACGGAGTTCGTCGGCCGCGTCGTAGACTCGCGTTCGAGGCACGTCGGCAACCTCACTCACGTCCTGAGCGCTCCCTTCGTCGAGGCTGACGAGTGCGACGAACGTTCTGGCGGCGTAGGTACTGAGACCGAGTGCTTTGAGCTGCCTGATGGCCGTGGACCGTGCTCGGTCCGATGAATCCTCGGACATTGTGTCGTCACCGCTCCCGTGAAAACCACCGAAGGTGGTGGCTTGGCGTGTAGCGACAGAGAGGTTGGGACCAGTTCTGAAGTTACACGCCACGCTACGATCCGTGCTACCGGTACAAAGATGTGTTGTGATTAAGTGGGTGAACAGCTTTGTGATACGACTGTTCCGGGCCCGAAGTCGCTAGTTCCGGCATAATTAGGTGATTATGTGAGTGACATGGCGGGGTCTCGGTGCGATGTACTAAACATCCGGGGGACAAATGAGGGTATAGCAGCCGAGGTTGGGACCAATGGACAACACATCAAATCAAGACCAAGCGATCGAACTGCTCCAACAACTCGGCCTCAAAGAATACGAGGCCAAGTCGTTCGTAGCACTCGCACGCCGCAAAAGCGGAACGGCAAAAGACATCGGAGAGACCTCTGAAGTGCCCCAGACGCGCGTCTACGACGCAATTCGGGTGTTAGAATCGAAAGGATTAGTCGAGACCCAGCATTCGAACCCACGGATGTTTCGTGCGGTCTCTATCGATGAGGCCGTCAATACACTCCGGACCGAGTACGTGGAGCGCGCGGAATCACTCCGAGACGCACTGAGCGGGCTCGAACCGACTGATGACGAAAGCGTCACTGAAGCGACTCACGAGGTGTGGGCGATCTCGGGCGATCAGGGCATCACGAGTCGGACCCAACAGTTGATCGAGGGCGCGACTGACGAGGTAATCCTCGTGATCGGGCACGAGAGCATATTTACCGACCAGTTGGCAGAGCTGCTGAACGGCGCCAACGACCGGGGATTAAACGTCATGGTCGGTACGGTCGATGAGGAACTACAGAGCGATATCCAAGCCAAGCTTCCGGGTGTATCGGTGTTCCTCTCGGAGCTGGACTGGGTGAGTCGCTCGCCGCTTCCGGGCGACGACACCGAGATCAGCCGACTGTTACTGACCGATCGAGAGGCGATCCTGGTGAGTTCGTTCACCGAGGCCCGTCGCGACGAGCGAGAACACGAACAGGGTGTGTTCGGACGAGGATTCGATAACGGCCTCGTCACCATCGTTCGACGGCTGATGGCTACCGGGCTACTGGTGGAAAACGACCCGAAAAAAGGCGAGGCCTGAGTGAGCTGGCACGCCGCAGCACACGGGTCAGGTTCATTGGCTGGACGCGCCGAGTACTTCGATCGGACGCGGTACGCCGAGACCGCCGACTACGTCTTCCCGCGGCTCGCCGAGCTCGTCGAACCTGCGTCGTCTCCGAACGTCCCGTCCTACTGACGGGCGTTTTCCGACCCGCTGTCGCGACGGACGGTCGGTCCCTCGTTGGCCGTCCCCCGCGTCACGCTTAATCCGACGGCACGTGAACTGCGACCTATGATCACGACCGACCGAATGGCCGCGGTCGACGCCAACGCCGCGGCCCTCGGCGTGCCGCAAAAACAGCTGATGGAGTCCTCGGGCAACGCGGTCGCCCGAGAGGTCCGGGCGGTCGCCGACCCGGGCGCCTCGATCGCGTTGGTCTGCGGGCGCGGGAACAACGGCGGCGACGCGCTCGTCGCCGCACGCTTTCTCGACGACTACGACGTGACCGTTCACCTGCTCGGGCGACCGGGGACCATCGGGACCGACATCGCGCGCGAGAACTGGGACGCCCTGACCGCGGCCGAGGTCCCGACCGAGGTCGTCGGCGACTCGGCCGACCTCGGGCTCGGTGGTCCAGATCTCGTCGTCGACGCGATGCTCGGTTCGGGAGCGACGGGCGCGCTCCGCGAGCCGGAGCGGACCGCGGCTCGGCGGATAAACGGGAGTGATGCCGCCGTCGTCGCCGTCGACGTTCCCTCCGGGATCGACGCCGACACGGGGGAACCGACCGCCGACGGCGACCGTCCCGTCTTCGTCGACGCGGATCGAGTGGTCACCTTCCACGACGCGAAACCCGGGCTCGACCGTCTCGACGCCGCGGTGACGGTCGCCGACATCGGGATCCCCCGAGCCGCGGAGCGGTTCACCGGGCCGGGCGACCTGCTCGGGCTCGCACGCGATCCCGACTCGCACAAGGGCGAAAACGGCGAGGTGCTGGTCGTCGGCGGCGGCCCCTACACCGGCGCTCCGTCGCTGTCGGCGCGTGCCGCGCTCCGGACCGGGGCCGACCTCGTCCGCGTCGCGTGTCCGGAATCCGTCGCCCGGGAGGTCCAGGGGTACTCCGCCGACCTGATCGTCCGAGACCTCCCCGGCGACCGCGTCGGTCCGAACCACCTCGAACGAGCGCTCCGATTGGCCGACGGAAACGACGTCGTGGTGCTCGGTCCCGGAATCGGCGACGGCGACGGCGCCGCCGCGTTCGTCCGCGAGTTCCTCGCCGAGTTCGACGGTCGCGCGGTGGTCGACGCCGACGCCCTCCGGATCGTCCCCGAGATCGACACCGACGCCGAGCTGATCTGCACGCCGCATCAGGGCGAACTGGTCGGCATGGGCGGCGAGACCGCCGACGATCCGAACGAGCGAGCCGCGCTCGTCGAGGCGTTCGCCGGCGAACTCGGTCACACCCTGCTGGTGAAGGGCGCGTACGACGTGATCGCCGCCGGGAGCGACGAGGAAAGCGGCCCGTCGGACGCGGTCCGCCTGAACCGCACGGGGAACCCGGGGATGACGGTCGGAGGGACCGGGGACGTGCTCGCCGGGGCGGTCGGCGCGCTCGCGGCGACGACCGATCCCTTCCGCGCCGCGGCCGTCGGGGCGTACGTCACGGGGACCGCGGGCGATCTCGCCGCCGCGGACAACGGGTACGGGCTGGTGGCGACGGACTTAATCGACCGGCTCCCGCAGGCTATGCGTAATGAGTGACGAGGACGCGGAGGGAGCAGAACCCGCCGACGGCGACCCCGCAGCGGCGCTGACACACACGACGGACGCCGGCGATGTCGACATGGTCGACGTCGGCGCGAAGCCGGACACGAGCCGTCGCGCGGTCGCGCGCGGCGAGATCCGACTGACGCCGTCGACGATCGCCGCCGTCGAGGCCGACGCGGTGGAGAAGGGAGACGTGTTGGCGACCGCGCGGATCGGCGCGGTACAGGCGGTCAAACACACGTGGGAGACGATCCCGATGTGTCACCAGATCCCGATCACGAACGTCGACACCGACTTCGCGGTCGGCGCCGACCGGATCGAACTGACCGTGGCCGTCGAGACGACCGGCAAGACGGGCTGTGAGATGGAGGCGTTGGAGGGGGTCACGACCGGTCTCAACGTCGTCTGGGACATGGTGAAAGCGGCCGAAAAGAACGCGGACGGACAGTACCCGGACACGCGGATCGCGGACGTCGCGGTCGTCGAGAAGGAGAAGCGGGTGGTCGGTGACGGAGACGGGGGTAAGTAACCCGTTCAGAACAGCCCGCTCACGTCGCCGTCGGCGTCGACGTCGATCCCCTCGGCGGCGGGTCTCGCGGGCAGTCCGGGCATCGTCATCACGTCCGCGGTCTTGACCACGACGAACCCGGCGCCGGCGGAGGGACTCGCCTCCCGAACGGTGAGCGTCCACCCCTCCGGAACGCCCGTGAGCGACGGATCGTCGGCAAAGGAGTACGGCGTCTTCGAGACGCATATCGGGAGGTCGCCGTGTCCCCACTCCTCGATCCGATCGAGATCGTCGCTCGCGCCGTCGACGTACTCGACGCCGTCGGCACCGTACACCTCACGGGCGACGGTCTCGATCTTCTCGCGAAGCGACGCGTCGAGGTCGTACAGCGGCGCGTACTCGCCGGTTCCGGCTCGCTCGCGGACGAGGTCGGCGAGGTCGAGCGCCCCGTCGCTCCCGTCCAGATACGCGGTCGAGCGGGCGACGGCGACGTCGCTCTCGGCGAGCGTCGATTCGAGCGCCGCCAGTTCCGCCTCCGCGTCGTCCGGGAACACGTTGACCGCGACGACCGTCGGAATCCCGAACGACTCGACGACCTCGACGTGGCGGCGGACGTTCGCGACCCCCGCCCGCACCGCCTCCGGATCCGGCTCGTCGAGCGCGTCGAAGTCGGTCGGCCACATCTCCAGTCCGTGTCGCTTGGCGCCCCGTACGGTGGCGACGACGACGGCGACATCCGGGACGATCCCCTCTCGGGCGACGATGTGCGCGAACTTCTCGGCACCCAGATCCGCCCCGAATCCGGCCTCGGTGACGAGGTAGTCCGCGAGCGAGGCGCCGACGCGATCGGCGACCAGCGTGTTCGTCCCGTGAGCGATGTTCGCGAACGGACCGCCGTGGACGAAGGCGGGGACCCCTTCGTTGGTCTGGACGAGGTTGGGACGGAACGCGTCACGCAGCAGGGCGGTGACCGCGCCGGCGATACCGATATCCGCCGGTGTGATCGGGTCGCCGTCGGCGGTTTCGGCGAGGACGATCCGCCCGATACGCGCCTTGAGATCCGCGAGGTCGCTCGCGAGCCCGAGCACGGCCATTAGCTCGGAGGCCGCGGTGATGACGAACTCGTCCTCGCGAGGGACCCCCCGCGCGGGTCCGCCGAGCCCGACCACCGTCTCCCGGAGCGCACGGTCGTTGACATCGAGGGCGCGGGGCCAATCGACGCGTCGCACGTCGACCGACTCCTCGTTCCCCTGATGGAGGTGGTTATCGAGGGCGGCCGAGATGAGGTTGTGTGCGGCCGTGAGCGCGTGGATATCACCGGTGAAGTGGAGATTGATCGCCTCCATGGGGAGCACCTGCGAGTAGCCCCCGCCGGCGGCGCCGCCCTTGACTCCGAAGACAGGGCCGAGCGACGGCTCCCGAACCGCGAGCGCGGTCGACTCGCCCCGCGCCGAGAGCGCCTGTCCGAGTCCCACGGTCGTCACCGTCTTCCCTTCGCCCTTCGGCGTCGGTGTCATCCCCGTCACGAGGACGGTCGTGCTATCGACCGCGTCCGGGTCCGCCGTCGCCGAACGGACCGCCTCGTGGGTGAGCTTCGCGATCCCGTCGCCTCTGGGCTCGATGTCGGCCGAGCCCAGTCCGAGGTCGGCGGCGACGTCTGCGATCGGCCGCGAATCGGCAGCCCGCGCGACCGCGAGATCGGACTCCGGTACATCGACGGCCTCGGCAGCGGAATCGAGTCCCATATCGGCCCTTCACAGGGGGAGAGTATGAGGATTGTTCGGTGTGTGCTGGCGTGTGACGTGGGCGGCCGGAAGCCGTGATAGTAGAATACAGGGCGCGCGCAGTCAGTCGTCGGCCGGCTCCGCGCCGTCGCCGCCCGACGCGTCATCCGCGGCTCGGCCATCCGCGGTTCCGCCGTCCGAGACGGTGACCGCGATGTCCGCGGCCGCGGCCTTGTACTCGGGGATTTTCGCCCGATCGTCGAGCACGTCGTTAGTGAGCCGGTTAGCGGACGCGGCGGCGAAGTGCGGGGTCGTCCAGACGACGCCCTCCTTGATGTCCTCGGTCACCTGCGCTTTCACCTCGATCTCGCCGCGCCGCGACCGGAGGGTCACGGTGTCGCCGTCCTCGATCCCGTACGCCTCGGCGTCGTTCGGATGGACGTCGACGAAGTTCTCGGGGTGCTGGCGCAGGAGCGTGGGGGACCGGCGGCTCATCGTCCCCGTGTTGTAGTGCTCCTCCAGACGAGCGGTCGTGAGGATCAGCGGGTACTCCTCGTCGGGGACCTCCGCGGGCGGCTGATGCTGGACGCCCTCTATGTGTCCGAGACCGTTCTCGGTGTCGAACGAGTCCGCGTAGAGGTACTGGTCGCCCTCGTCGCCCTCCTCGTAGCAGGGCCACTGGATCCCGGTCTCACCGAGCGAGTCGTACGTCATCCCGTGGTAGATCGGACACACCTGTCGAAGCTCCTCGAAGACGGCCTCAACGTCGTCGAACCGGAACTCCTCCTCGCTGAACAGGCGGCTCCCGATGTCCATCAGGATGTCGAGGTCGTGTCTGGTGTTCTCGTGGACCTTGTCGGCGCCGCGCATCAGCTGGACGCGTCGGTCGGTGTTGGTGACGGTGCCGCCGCGCTCGGCCCACGTCGTCGCCGGGAGGACCACGTCAGCGAGTTTGGCGGTCTCCGTCATGAAGATGTCCTGGACACAGAGGAACTCGAGGTCCTCCTTGAACCGCTTCTCGGTCTCGTTGCCGTCGGGTTCGCTCATGATGGGATTTTCACCCATCACGTACAGCCCGTGGACCGTGTCGCCGATCGCATGCGATATCTCGACGTTCGTGAGTCCCGGCTCGTCGGGGACCTCGAAGCCCCACTCCGCTTCGACCGACCGGCGGGCCTCGTCGTCGTCGACGAGCTGGTACCCCGGCAAGACGTTCGGCATCGCGCCGACGTCGCAGGTTCCCTGGACGTTGTTCTGCCCGCGAAGCGGGTTGACGCCGGCTCCCGGCTTCCCGAGGTTCCCCGTGATCAGCGCGAGGTTGATCTCGTTTTGCACGTTGTCGACGCCGCAGGTGTGCTGGCTCATCCCCATTCCGGTGAAGATGGCGGCGTTGTTCGCCATCGCGTACTTCTCGGCGGCGATCTCGATGTCTTCGAGCGGCACGCCAGCCTCCTCCGCGGCCGCCGCCTTGTCGAAGTCGTCGAGCGTTTCCTTCAGGTGCTCGAACCCTTCCGTGCGCTCCTCGACGAACTCCTCGTCGATCCAGCCCGCGTCCGGCTCCTCCTCGTGGCGTTCGAGGACCGTCTTGAGCACGACGTTCAACAGGGGAATGTCGGTCCCCGGGTTCAACTGGAGGTGCATGTGCCGCTCCGTCTCCTCGATCTCGAACGAGCGCGTCGTCTTGTTGGCGTGCGGGTCGACCTGGATGACGGTCGCGCCCTCTAAGACCGCCTGTCGGAAGTACTGGCTGTTGGCGATCGGATGCTGCTCGCCGGGGTTCGCCCCCTGTATCCAGAGGACGTCCGCAGACTCCTCTAGGTCCGCCATACTGTTGGTCATCGCGCCCTGCCCGAGACTGGTCCGGAGCGCCCACACCGTGGAAGCGTGACACATCCGCGTGCAGTTGTCGACCTGATTCGTGCCGTATCGGCGTGCGAGCTTCTGGAGGAGATAGTTCTCCTCGTTCATCGTCTTCGAGGAGCCGAAAAAGCCCATTCCGTCCGGGCCGTGCTCCTCGCGGATCCCCTCCATCTCCGAGACGATCCGCGAGTAGGCCTCCTCCCACGTCGCCTCGCGAAACTCCCCGTCCTCTCTGATCAGCGGTTCGGTCAGCCGGTCCTCGTGATCGACGACCTGCGTCGCCGCGCCGCCCTTGATGCAGACGCGCCCCTCGTTGACGGGCGCCTCGCCCCACGGCATGAAGTTCACGTCGCCCGGGTCGTCGCCCTGATTCACCTTGATCCCGCACCCGACCCCACAGTACGGGCAGATGGTCTTGACCGGCTCGCCCTCGTCAGCGGACATGACTCTCACCTCGATGTGTGTTCATATGACATGATTTATGACCCATAACTCATGAGTGTGTCGGTGGTTCCCACGAGCGGCCCCGTGGGGACTCCCCACGGACGTCTCCGCGAACGCGTCTGCACCCCTCTGCCGCCGAACGGTTTTATTTCGTGCCCGCAATCGGTCGGTATGGGACCGTCGCTCGGAGATATCGACGTCGACGCGTACGCCGAGGCGTACCGTGACTCCGCCCCCTATTACCCGGTCGAAGACGAGGCGATCGGGTCGCTGTCGAAGGCGTTTCGGGAGGGCGAGTACGGGAAGCGAGACGTCGAATGGATCGTCCGATGGTACTTCCGCCGTCGCGTCGAGGCGATAGATCACGTCGAACGGAGAGCCGTCGAATCGGCGGTCGCCGACGCCGACCGCCGCGAGCTGCGAGGCCGGTTGTGGGACGCGATCGACGCGCTGGACGAAGCCGATCAGGCGGACGAAGCAGAGCAGGCGGACGAAGCAGAGCAGGCGGACGAAGCAGAGCAGGCGGACGAAGCCGATCAGGCGGACGAAGCAGAGCAGGCGGACGAAGCCGATCAGGCGGACGAAGCAGAGCAGGCGGACGAAGCAGATCACGCAGACGAGACAGACGCGGCGGACGAAGCGAGCGAAGCGGATGAGACTGAGCAGTCGGCTGTATCCGACTCGCCGCCCCACCACCGGGCGCTCGACGCGCTCACCCGTATTCCGGGCGTCGACGTCGCGGTCGGCTCCGCATTCTTGTGGTTCCTCGAGCCGGATCGGCACTTCGTCCTCGGCGACCGTGAGTGGCAGGTCGTCGCCGCGCTGGGGGATCTGGAGGGACCCTTCCCGGACGCCCCGACCGTAGACGACTACGACCGATATCTCGACGCAGTTCGCGCGGTTGCACGCGATCTGGATGTCGATCACTGGCGGCTCTATCAAACGATTCAGCAGGTGTACGCCGAGGAGTTCGACGACTGAGTCGATTCGAAGGGCCCTGTTGAGACGCTATTTTAGATTTGCTTAAGCGTGGAACAGCCGGTCGTTGAAAGGGACTTTTTGATCAGTCGCGGGAGTGAGCGTTGCAGTACGTTGGAGCCGTTGTTTATCACGGATTGAGTTGTGTTGCTGGCGGCTGTTTATAAACGATTGACAACTCTGCGGTGAACATCTTCAAAACCCCACCCGAACCGCAACCGCAGCCTCACGCCTCCGCAGCCTCACGCCTCCCCGGCCTCATCGGTGGTCCTCCGCTTCGCTCCGGACCACCGACTCCCTCGTGCGGGCTGCTCGCGCCCTCCGGGCGCTCGCAGGCGCACGCCACCGCACCGTTATTAATCACCGACCGTTGCTGTCGCTCACGGTTACTTAAAGACTGTATCGCCACCACCGACCTGCAACACTCACTCTCGCTATCGATCGCCGTTGCGTCTGCGTTGATCCCGGTCGGGTCAGAACGGATCTCCTGCTGCGGTTTCAACAAGCCCTCAAATGGGAATCGGTTCCGGCCTACCGGTCCACGAACGGCGGGATGACGACCTCGGCGCGCTTCTCGTCGCCGCGAACGACGACGCTCACCTCCGCGTCGGCCTCGGCGTAGCTCTCGTGGAGGTACCCCAATCCGATCGGCTCGTTGAGCGTCGGGCTCATCGTTCCGGAGGTGAGGTGACCGATCCGGGTGAGGTCGCCGTCGGTGACCGCGTAGCCGCCGCGGGGAACGCCGCGGTCGAGCAGGCGGACGCCGACGAACTTCTCGTCGACCCCCTCCTCGTGTTGGGCTTCGAGCGCGTCGCGACCGACGAACTCCGTGTCGAGCTTCACGACGAACCCGATTCGGGCCTCGTACGGCGTCCGCGGCTCCTCGTCGGGGTCGAAGTCCTGTCCGGAGAGGAGGTACCCCATCTCCGTCCGGAGCGTGTCTCGCGCGCCGAGCCCGCACGGCTGGGCGTCGCCGAAGGCGGTCCAGACCGTCTCGACGTCGCCCGTAGGGCACATGACCTCGAAGCCGTCCTCGCCGGTGTAGCCCGTCCGAGCGACCCAGCTGTCGACGCCGTCGACCGCGGCGACGGTCGCCTCGAACTTCGAGAGGCCCACCACGCGGTCCGCCGGGGTCGCGTCGTCGAGCGCGTCGGCCGCGTCCGGACCCTGAACGGCGAGCATCGCCCAGTCGTCGGTGACGTTCTCGACGGCGGCGTCCAGCCCCTCGTCGTCGCGGTAATCGACCCACCGGTCGTACATCTGCTCGTCGTGGCCCGCGTTCGGCACGAAGAGGTACGCGGGGTGTGCCGGGTCGGCGGCGGGCGCGTCGAGATCGCGGTCGAGGTCGGCGAGCGCGGCCGCCCCCGTTCCGGCCGCGACGCCGTCGGGCAGCCGGTAGACGACGGTGTCGTCGAGCATGATCCCCTCCTCGGTCGTGATCGCGGCGTACTGGGAGTCGCCGGGATCGAGCGCGGTCACGTCGTTCGTCGTCAGGCGATTCATGAGCCTCGTCGCGTCCGGTCCCGACACCTCGATCTCGCCCATGTGCGAGACGTCGAAGATCCCGACGCTTTCGCGGACCGCGGCGTGTTCCTCGCGGATCGAATCGAACTCGACGGGCATCTGCCAGCCGCCGAAGTCGGTGAACTTCGCGCCGCGCGTGTCGTGGGCCGCGTGAAGCGGGGGGAGTCGGTCGGTCATGGGGATCACGTCTTCGGGACGAACCTAAGGTCTTGTCATGAACGAAGTGAGGGAGGCACGTTCGTATGGCCGACACGCTCAAATCGACGCCGACCGTTCTCCCGGACGTGACTCGGAACCTCGCCGGTCTCCTCGCTCCGGCCGCGGCGGTCCTCCTCGTCGCCCTGGTCGTCGCCGCGGTCGTCGGCGCGTGGCCCCCGTTCGTCGCCGTCGAGAGCGGGAGCATGGCCCCGGCGGTCGAGCGCGGCGACCTCGTCGTCGTCACGTCGACGGAGCGGTTCCCGTGGGGCGGACTCGTCGGGAGCCACGAGCCGGGCGCGCCCACGCGACTCGGCGGGCCGGGCGACGTCGCGGTGTTCGCTCCTCCACAGAGCGGGGATCGCCCGATCCTCCACCGGATCGCCTTTTCAGTGAGCGAGGGCGAGGACTGGACGGAGCGCGCGGACCCGGCGCTGCTCGACGGGAGCTGTGAGGCGCTGACCAGCTGCCCCGCTCCCCACGGCGGCTACGTCACCTACGGCGACGCCAACGGGGAGTACGACCAGAGCGCCGGGCTGGCCCCGGTCGTCAGGCCGGAGTGGATCGGCGCGAAGGCGCTCGTCTCGGTGCCGAACCTGGGCTGGGTACGCGTCGGGATCGACGCCGCGATCGCCCGGTTCGGGATCGGACCGACGATGCTCGGCGTCGGCGGCCTCGCAGCGATACTGGGCGGGGTCGGGGCGACCGTGATCGGATGGGTCGGAAAGCGACGGCGAGTATAACAGGGTCGAGCGGGCGTCCGTCGTCTCGGTGGGGGATGTCGGCGGTCTCCAGCGGAGAGAATCAGTCGTTTCCGAGCGGCGCTTTCACTCGGAAGACGCTTCGGCGGTCGCGTCGGCGGATTTCTCAGCGTCGTCGACGTCTCCGTCGAGCGTCACCGAGTCGTTCGCGGCGTTTCGGAGGGCGTCGGAGCGACCGAACTCGCCGGGCGCGATCGCGAGGGTTCGAATACCGTACCCGTTCGCGGTCTCGAGGACCGGCTTGAAATCGGTGTCACGAGAGGCGATCGCGAGCGTCGTCATCCGGCCTTCGGCCGCGAATCGAGCCGCGTCGACGGCGAGTTTCACGTCGACGTCGCCGCTGGTGATGACGACCTCGAAGCCGCGGGCCTCGGCGGCCTGAATCAGTCCGGGCGTCGCGTGTTCGTCGAGGTACAGGCGCGTCGTCACGAGCGGGCCGACCGCCTCCGCCGTCGTCCGAACGTCGTCGAGGTCGACGTCGAACTCCTCGCGCAGCACGTTCGGGCCGTCGACGAACAGCGCGACGCCGACCGGCTCGTCGTCCGCCCGACCAGTGGTGTCCATGGAAAACGGTCGGGGACGAGCGAAAATAGGCGTGCTGGTCTGCGACGGGAAGCCGTTCTCGGTCAAAGGTGGAGGTATAGCCGACCGTTCCCGATGACCTGTCACTTATTACCATATCGAGTGTATCACCACTATGATATCTCGCGTGCTGGTGCCGATGGACGACTCGGAGATGGCAGAGCGCGCGCTCCGATACGCGCTCGACGCCCACCCGGACGCCGAGATCACGGTGGTTCACATCGTCGGCGAGCCGTCGTCGATGATGGGGGGTCCGGCCGGGATCGCCCTCGCCGACGATCCCGAGGCGGCCGCACGGGAACACGCGGGCGACCTGTTCGATCGCGTCCGCGAGATCGCCGCCGAGTCCGACGTTGAGATCGAGACGGTCGTCAAGGTCGGGCATCCCGCACGAGCGGTGATCAACATCTCCGAGGAGTTCGACGCCGTAGTCATCGGGAGCCACAGCGGCAGCCTCGCCGACCGACTACTCGTCGGTAACATCGCGGAGAAGATCGTTCGCGGATCGGCGGCGCCGGTGACCGTCGTCAGGTAGCTCATCGTCGGGCCTTCGATCCCTTATATTCGTATTACGACCTCACTGACGACTGTAGTGAATATACGGAGTATTGAAGTATAGTGTCCAAGAATACCGAAGTAAGATGGCGAAATCAAACGCATTCACCGTCATTTCCGAGCAGAACGATCACGATTGCACCACCGTTCGTGCACATCCCCGCAACGAGACGTACCACATCGTCGAGTACGTCGACGACGACGCGCGTCAGCGGGTCGCGGACCTCCCGGTCGGCTCAGTCGTCCGCATGGAGCTGTCGCGGGCGGGCCGTCGGAGTAACGTCTGGTGCGCCGAGTCCGTACGGACCGCACACACCGACGGGGGGACTGAGCAGTAGGTGATCCCAATCGATCGTCGGTGATCCCCATCGATCGTTTCAACTGACCGGCGCTGCCGGACCTCACCGTCCGTTACGTCCTCCGTCCCGTCTCGCGGGCCGCCACCGCCCGCAGTCTCCCCTCGGCTTGCCGTCAGTCGCTGCCTATCAGCCGCTATCCCTCCTCGTATACCGAGCATTCGAGGGGAGATCGACCGCAATAGCTATATTAGAATACGCTTATATTAGTACGCACTACTATGAGTGAACAACCGGCGAACGGTCGTTCCGGGGGAGCAACGACCCACTCGATCGGGCCAGCGGGCGCATCGGCGGCGGACGACGGACGTTGCGAGGGCGTTACGCACACGCTCTCGGAGCGGGACCTCGCGGTCGACGTCGAGACGCTCGCAACGGTCGGCAGCCGGACGCGGTACGAGACGCTTCGTCTCGTCGCGGCCGCCGACGGCGGCGTCTGTGGCTGTGAGATTGAGCCCGCGCTCGACGTGAGCCAAGGGGCGATCAGTCAGGCGCTCTCCCGGCTGCACGACGCCGACCTCCTCAAGCGTCGCAAGGAGGGCCGCTGGCGGTACTACGACGTAACACCCCGAGCCGAGCGGTTGCTTGCGGTCCTCGACGGGACGCGACCGGAACCTGATACGGCCGTTCTCGACGCCGGATCGGAGGACCGATCGTGAGCGATCCGGCAGAGGCGGGCGACGACGCGGGCACCGACGCGAGCACTGACGCGAGCACCGGTCCGATCGACCCGGCCGAGCAGCGGCGCGTCGTCCGGGAGCGGTACGGCGGGATCGCCCGGAGCGCGACCGACTCGGACGCCGGGTGCCGTGAGGCTGGCCCCGGCGAGTCCACGGGATGCTGTGAGAGCGACGGAAACGCCGGGGTCGATCCCGGCTCGGAGTCGCTTCGCCTCGGTTACGATTCGACCGACGTCGACGCGGTCGCCGAAGGTGCGAACCTCGGGCTCGGCTGTGGGAACCCGACCGCGCTCGCGGCCCTCAGCGCCGGCGAGACCGTCCTCGACCTCGGCTCCGGCGGCGGGTTCGACTGTTTCCTCGCGGCCCGCGAGGTCGGTCCGAACGGACGGGTCATCGGCGTCGATATGACGCCGGAGATGGTCGAACGCGCCCGCGAGAACGTCGCGAAGAACGACGCCGAGAACGTCGAGTTCCGGCTCGGCGAGATCGAGCACCTGCCGGTCGCGGACGAGACGGTCGACGTCGTCATCTCGAACTGCGTGATCAACCTCTCGCCGCGGAAGCCGCAGGTGTTCCGCGAGGCGGTCCGCGTCCTCCGTCCCGGCGGACGACTCGCTGTCTCCGACGTGGTTCAGACGGCGCCGTTCCCGGACGACGTGCGGCTCGACCCGTCGTCGGTCTCGGCCTGCGTCGCCGGCGCCGCGACCATCGACGAGATCGAGTCGATGCTCGCGGACGCGGGATTCACGGAAATCGAGATCGATCCGAAAGAAGCGAGCGAGTCGTTCATCCGAGACTGGGACGCCGACCGCGACCCGAGCGAGTACGTCGTCTCGGCGACGATCGAGGCGCGAAAACCGCGGTGAACGACCGGCGGTCATTCATGCCTCATAACAGATGAACGCCGCGCGATTCGCGCTTATAAATCGCGCGTGAGCCGCGGGTTCGTCACCGCGCCGTCGGCCGCCGAGGCGAAGTCGCGAGCGTACTTCGCGAGGACGCCGCCCTCGTACTGCGGCGCGGGCGGCTCCCACGCCTCGCGCCGCTCGGCCAGCTCCTCGTCGGAGAGGTCGACCGCGAGGTCGCGCTCGGGGATGTCCACGGTGACGTGGTCGCCGTCCTCGATGAGCCCGATCGGGCCGCCGTTCGCGGCCTCCGGCGCGACGTGGCCGATCATCGGGCCGCGCGTCGCCCCGGAGAACCGTCCGTCGGTGAGTAGCGCGACGTCCTCCTCGTGACCCGCGCCGACGACGGCGGCGGTGACGCCGAGCATCTCACGCATCCCGGGGCCGCCCGTCGGCCCCTCGTTGCGGATCACGATCACGTCGCCGGAGTCGACCGCGCCGGACTGGACGTACTCCATCGCGTCCTCCTCGTGCTCGAACACGCGCGCCGGCCCCTCGTGGTAGAAGGCGTCGTCGCCGGTCACTTTTAAAACGGCGCCGTCGGGCGCGAGGTTGCCGTCGAGGATCTTGATCGCGCCTTCCGCCTCTTTGGGGTCGTCGACGGTGTAGAGGAAGTCCGCCTCGATCTCATCGTCGTCGGGGAGCTCGCCGTTCGCCTCCAGTTCGGCGATCTCCTCGGCGAGGGTGCGCCCGGTGACGGTCATCGCGTCGCCGTGGAGGAGGTCGGCTTCGAGGAGGCGCCGGAGGACGACCGGGACGCCGCCGATCTCGTGGAGGTCGTTCATCACGCGACTCCCGCCGGGCTGGAGGTTCGCGATCTTCGGCGTGCGCCGCGAGATCTCGTCGAAGTCCCCGATCGCGAGGTCGACGTCGGCCTCCGCGGCGAGCGCGAGCAGGTGGAGGACGGCGTTCGTCGAGCCGCCCATCGCGGTCTGGACGGCGATGGCGTTCTCGAAGGACTTCCGCGAGAGGATGTCGGAGGGACGCCGGTCGTTCGCGAGGCAGTCGAGCACGAGCTCGCCGGCGCGTTCGGCGACCGCGTAGCGCTCCTCGTCCTCCGCGGGCGGCGACGCGGAGCCGAGCGGCGCCATCCCGAGCGCTTCCGAGAGCGACGCCATCGTGTTCGCCGTGAACATGCCGCCGCAGGAGCCGGCTCCGGGACAGGCGTGTCGCTCCAGTTCGTCGAGCTCGTCGCCGCTCATGTCGCCCTCGGCGTACGCGCCGACGCCCTCGAACACCTGCACGATCGTCACGTCGCGGCCGTCGTGCTGCCCCGGCATGATCGAGCCGCCGTAGAGGAACACGCTCGGGAGGTCGGTGCGGATCGACGCCATCAGCATGCCGGGGAGGTTCTTGTCACAGCCCGCGACGGTGACCAAGGCGTCCATCCGCTCGCCGAACGAGACGAGCTCGACGGAGTCGGCGATGACCTCCCGGGAGATGAGACTCGCCTTCATCCCCTCCGTCCCCATCGAGATGGCGTCGGAGATGGTTATCGTCCCGAACTCGATCGGCATTCCGCCCGCGCCGTCGATCCCGTCGATCGCGGCGTCGGCGACGTCGTCGAGGTGGACGTTACACGGCGTGATGTCGGCCGCCGGGTTCGGCACGCCGACGATCGGCGAAGAGAGGTCCTCATCGTCGAACCCCATCGCCCGGAACATCGAGCGGTGGGGCGCGCGCTCGGCGCCCTCGGTCACGTCTCGGCTTCGAAGGTTCGCGTCCTTCTTGCCCGCAAATCGGTCCGCGTCGTCCCCTCCTCGGCGAGGTGTTTCTTCCTCGTCGGGTCGTGGCTGCTGTTCGCTCATACCTAGACCTGTCGCTCGGGGGTCTTAAACGGACGTGACGAAACAAGGGTTGCTTCGAGGGAATCGCGCTCAGTACGGCGGCGACGTGAACCCGTCGAACTCCCCGACGGGCCGAACGCCGACGCCGTGGAAGTCGCTGTCGGGGTTATCGCCGTCGGGCTGAACGACGTCGACGCGCTCGCGCGTCTCGATGTCGAACACGGCGTAGCCGGGGTTGATGCCGGTCGCGGCGTGCGGGTCGCCCGAGAGCGGGTTCGGTCCGCGGAGGGTGACGAACATGTACTCGCCGTCGGGCGAGGCCCACATGATGTCGGGCGCGTCGGACTCGGCCGGGTCGTCGGACTGCTCCGGGCCGAACGCGTCGATCTCCTCGATCACCTCGTCCGTCTCGGGATCGAGAATGAGCCCGTCGTTCGTCTCGCGGTTCAGCACCCACAGCTCCTCGCCGTCGGGAGTGAACCAGAAGCCGTGCGCGTCGACGCCGCCGGTCGAATCGACGGTCGTCACCTCGTCGTCGGCCGTGTCGTACACGTAGAAGTCACCGACGCCCTCTGCGGCGAACGGGTCCTCCTCGGGATCTGCGTCGGGATCCGACGGGAGCCCCGCGGTGAGGTAGAACTTCTCCTCGGTCGGATGTGGGGTGGTGCCGCAGTTCGTCGGGACCTCGTCGTGCGAGTACGCGCGGTCGACCGAGAAGTCGTCGTGGTCGACCACGACGAGCGCGCCGTCGTAGTAGCTCGGCCCCATCGTGTGGAAGGAGCGCCCGTCCCGTGCGTACTGGTGACAGATCGGCGCCCCCGACTCTATCCCCGCGTCGAGGATCGTCTCGTTCTCGCGGACGTCGATCTCCGCGACCTGCTCGAACGTCTCGTTCTCGAGGTCGGCGTCGACGCGGACGATCTTCTCCTCGCCGATCACGTCGACGTGGATGTACTCGTCGTCCGGCGAGAAGCCGGCGAAGTGCGAACCGGAACCGGTCTCGATGTTTCCGACCAGCTCTCGGTCCTCAGTTCGGTAGACGAGGACGCGCGCACCGGCGGTGCAGGCGACGGCGGCGTACTCGTAGTCGGACGTGTAATCGACCATGTGCGGCACCTCACCGTTCTCGGCTCCGGTGTCGATCTCGTCGACCTGCTCGAAGCCGCCGTCGTCGGTCGGTCGGTGGATGTAGATCGTGTTCGTCCCCTGGTCGGCACCCCAGATCTCGTAGGTCGAGGCCGCCTCGTCGTCGGTCGAGCCCGTCTCGTCGTCGGCCGAAGCCGCCTCGTCATCGGTCGAAGCCGGCTCGTCGTCGGTCGAGTCCGTCTCTTCGTCTGCACAGCCCGCGAGCGCGCCGATCCCTGCCGCCGTCGCTCCGGCGACGAAAGTTCGGCGAGTTGTCTCGTTCATCCTGACTGTACCCGAGCGATACGCACCCTAAACACTACCGATCCAACCTGTCCTAAACAGCCGAATGAACGCGTTAGGGCGCCAAATTCGGCGGATTAGCGTCATAGGATGGAACAATATTAGCCGCTACCTACGACGGCGCATTCTTCCCGAAAATCGGTTGAGAGAGACGGTGAACCGCACGAATCCGTAACAAGACGCGAAACAGGCGTCATCGGTCGAAACAACCCTCCGAACCAAGCGTAGGCTCTTGTCCGTGCCGCGCCACCGATCGGTATGACCCTCCCACGTCGCGAGTCGCTGTCGCGGCGCGCGTATCTCCGTGCGGCCGTCGCCGCCGGCGGTGTCGCCGGGCTGTCGGCGTGCCTCGGTGAGCGGGACAGCGACGACGTGCCCCGCGGCGACCCGTCGGATCGGCCCGAGCGGCAGCACGCGTGGAACGCGGTCCTCTCCACGGACGCCGACGGCAACCCCGTTCCGCCGGACCACTGCGTGCTGGTCCCGCTTCGCCTTCGAACGGTGCCCGACGACGAATCCAGACGGCAGGTCGAATCCGCGTTCGAGCGACTCGAATCGGCGTACGACCACGATCCGACCGGGCTCCTGTTCACCGTCGGGTACTCGTCCGCGTACTTCGACCGACTCGGTGGGGACGACGGAGTCGACGGGGTTGACGGAGTCGATGGAGCCGACGGGGTCGACGCGCCGGTTCCGGAGCCGACGGCGCTCACGTCGATGGAATCGCCCGAATTCGACGAGTTCGACGCGATCGTTCACCTCGCGAGCGACGATCCCGCCGTGGCGCTCGAAGCGGAACGGGCGCTGTTCGGCGAGGCGGACCCCAACGGACTCGACCCCGAACCCCTCGACGAGGTGTTCGAACGGGCCGAGCCGCGACGGACCGGGTTCGTCGGCGCGGGGTTGCCCGCGGATCACGCCGACCTCCCCGGAGTTCCGGAGTCGGTCCCCGACGAGGCCCCCTTTTTCATGGGGTTCCGGTCCGGGTTCGCGGAGAGCCAAGCGCCGGAGGACCGGGTGACGATCCGCGAGGGCCCCTTCGCGGGCGGTGCGACGCTACACGTCTCGACCATGGATCTGAACCTCCGGCAGTGGTTCGAGCAGGACTCGCGGTACCAGCGCGTCGCGAAGACGTTCAGCCCCGACCACGCCGACGAGGGCGTCGGCGACATCGGGGAGGCGCTCGGCGCCGCGACCGGCGCGGCGGCGGTTGCCGGAGACGCCGAGGCGGACGCGCGGACCCGTGGTATCGTCGGACACGCCCAGAAGGCGGCCCGAGCGCGGGATTCGGACGGGACGCCGCCGCTGCTCCGCCGCGACGTGAACACGGTCGACGGCGACACTCCCGGGGTGCACTTCATCGCGTATCAGCGGACCATCGACGACTTCGTCCGCGTGCGAAACGCGATGACCGGCGCGGACCTCACCGAGGGCGGGGTCGGCCAGCGACTGAATAACGGGATCCTGCAGTACATCCTCGTTCGTCGGCGCGGGAACTTCGTCGTCCCGCCGCGCTCGACGCGCGCGCTCCCGGACCCGCGATGACGTACTTACCGGAACCTCACCGATCGGACCGCGACCACACCGTTCCCGACCAATGACACGCCAACTCGACCCGACCGGCGATCGTAACGCACCGTCTCCCGACAGTCACGACGTCCACGCCTCGCGTACCACGGCTCCGACGACGCGGAGGGCGCTGCTCTCCGTCGGCGGGGGAGCGCTCGCGACCGCGGGACTCACTGGGTTCGCGGGATGCCTCGGAAGCGACGCCGACGGTGGTGGCTCGGATGGTCGCTCGGACGGAGGCGACGAAGCGAATACGCTTCCCGACCTCCCCCGGGTCGAGAACCCGCCCGACGGCGTGTACGTGCCGACCCACCGCGAGGCGATGGAGCACCTCCCGACGCAGCGCGTCGGCGAGTTCGCGGTGACGCCGATGATCACGTACCCGCACCGCTTCTGGCTCGTCACCGGTCAGCGCGTCGAAGAGGTGCTCCCCGAGTCCTCACGGGGAGTCCACCTGATGTTCACGCCGTGGGATCCCGAGACGGAAACCGTGCTCCCGGTCGACGCGGGCGCACAGATCCGAGTGTCGCGAGACGGCGAAGCGGTCGACCAGCGCGCCCCGTGGCCGATGCTCTCGCAGTCGATGGGGTTCCACTTCGGCGACAACGTCCCGCTACCGGGGGACGGCACTTACACCGTCGAGATCGAGCTCACTCCGATCGCGACGCGGAAGACGGGCGGGTTCGACGGGCGGTTCGAGGAGGGGGCGACCGCGACGTTCGAGTTCGAGTACGACGAGCCCCTTCGACGACGGCTCATCGACGACGTCCGATACTTCGACGAGGAGCTGTGGGGGCAGCTCGGCGCGATCGAACCGATGGACCCAGACCACGGGAGTCACGGAGACGACGGCGGCCACGGTGACGGCGAGACCGACGATCACGACGAGACGGAGATTACGATGCCGTACTCGCGGCTCCCGGCTCCCGAGGAGTACCCGGGCGTCGCGATGGGCGAGCCGCGGACCGGCGACGCCCGCGTCGTCGTCCGGTCTCTCCGTGAATCTCGGCTCGCCGACGGCGACGACTACCTGCTCGTCAGCCCGCGAACACCGTACAACGCGGTGCCGCTCGCCGACACGGCGATATCGGTGGCCGGTGCGGTCGAAGGGAACCTGACTCAGACGCTCGACGACGAACTGGGCCTCCACTACGGAATTCCGGCGTCGCTCTCGCCCGGTGACACGGTCGAGGTCCGGTTCGACTCCCCGCCGCAGGTGTCGCGACACGCCGGCTACGAGACGGCCTTTATCGACATGCCGCCCGTGGAGGTGTCGATCCCCGAATGACGGGCGACGATCGATTCCGGACCGCGAACGCCCGCGCTCTTCTCGGAGTCGCCGCGGCTCTCGCCGTCCTCGCGCTCGTCGCGGCCGTACTCCTGACGGGATTCGCCGGGCCGGGAGCGGCCGCGGACAACCCCGGCCTCCTCGACTTCGAGCCGGCGGACGTCGAGGCCGACTCGGGCGGGACAGTGACGGTCGACGTGACGCTCGCCGCGATGGGCGGGTACGACGACGACGGCGTCCGCTCGTTGCGGTACACCGTCGCGTACGACAGCGCCCTCCTGACGGCGGCAGACGTGGATATCGGGCCGTGGATGTACCAGGAGAACGAGACGGAGGTCGTCCACGAGACGACGATCGATGAGGACGAGCCCGTCGGACGCGTCACGGTCGAGCAGTCGCGAGAGCCGCCCGCCGGTGGTGTGAGCGATATCGGTGACACCCCGACCGCGGCGATCACCTTCGCGGTCGACGAGGACGCCGAACCCGCGGACGCGGTCGTCCAGTTCGAGGACGCCGAGGCGGAGCTACTGGAGTTCCCGCTTCCCGTGTTGACCAGCCGCGAGCTGGTTATTTCTATCGACGGTGGCGGTGAGCGCCGAGCGCCGCTCGACGCTGAAAACGGCGGTGACAGCGACGACGACGGCGACAGCGACGACGATCCGGGCGTCACCCTCGCGGACGACTCCACCGACTCGGAATCGGATAGTTCGGGGACGTCCGCAACCGCTCTCGTTGTCGCGCTCGTCGTCGCCGGTACGGTCGCCATCGCCGGGGTCGCCGCGCTCGCGGCACGGCGGAGAACGTAGCTCGGGAGAGCTACGCGCCTACTCAGAGAGTCGTGCGCCCGCTCCGAGAGTCGCGCGTGAAGAAGGCTACGCGAACGCGTCGAGGACGCCCGCGCCGTCGGTGCTCCGACCGAGATCCGGGAGCGTCGCGCGTTCGGGATGCGGCATCAGGACCGCGACCGTCTCGCGCTCGCCGAGGACGCCGGCGACGTTGCCGGTCGACCCGTTGGGGTTCGCCTCGTCCGTGACGTTCCCGTCGGCGTCGCAGTAGCGGAAGAGCACGCGGTCCTCGTCGACGAGTTCCTCGAACGCCTCGTCGCCGATCTCGAAGCGACCCTCGCCGTGGGCGATCGGCACCTCGATCACGTCGCCCTCGTCGTAGGCGGCGGTCCACGGGGTGTCCGCGCGCTCGACGCGGAGCTGAACGGGTTCACACTGGAAGCGCGCGGAGGCGTTCGTGGTGAACGCGCCGGGAGTGAGTCCGGACTCGGAGCCGATCTGCGCGCCGTTACAGACGCCGAGCACGGGAACGCCCTCGTCGGCGGCGGCGCGGACTTCCCGCATAACTGGCGCGCGTGCGGCCATCGCGCCGGCACGGAGGTAATCGCCGTACGAGAAGCCGCCGGGCAGGACGATCCCGTCGGTGTCGGCCGGGAGTCCGTCCTCGTGCCAGACTCGCTCGGCGTCGATTCCGAGGTGATCGAGCGCGCGGACCGCGTCGCGGTCGCAGTTGGATCCGCCGAATTGGACGACTGCGACCGTCACGCCGACCACCTCGCGTGGGCGGCCGCGCGGTCCGCGTCCGTCCCGGTCGGCGTCGTCGAGACGGCGACCGTCATGCCTCGGCGACCGCGACGTCGTAGTCGTGTATCGTGGGATTCGCGAGCAGCCGCTCTGCCATCTCCGTGGCGCGCTCGGCCGCCTCGTCGGCGTCTCCCGCGTCGAGATCGACCTCGAACCGGTCGGCCGACCGGAGGTCGGAGAGCTCGAACCCGAGCCGTTCGAGGGCCTGCTGGGTCGTCTCCGCCTCGGGGTCGAGGACGCCCCGTTTCAGCCGCACCGTCACCGTCGCGGTGTATGCCGTCATAATCGATAGTGCGGAGTCGTGTGTAAAAACGGTTTTGGAACGCCTTTTATATCCATATTCGTGGATAGATATCGGTCGATCGTGAGAGAAACGCCTGCCGCGGAGCGAAAGGGGCAAACCCCTCCGCGTTCTGGAGTGGGTGTATGCAGCCGTTCGAACCATCGGAGGTGATCGTCGCATGACCCGCGAACTGACCGAGATCACGGTCGTCGGAGGAGACAAGACCGGACTCATCGCGCGGGTCACCTCCCTGCTGTTCGAGCGGGGAATCAACATCGAGGACCTCGATCAGGCGGTCCGCGAGGGCGTCTTCCGGATGACGACCCGCGTCGACGCCTCCGAGATGGAGACGTCACGCGGCGAGCTCCGGCGCGCGCTCGCCGAGCTCGGCCGCGAGCTCGACGTCGACATCCAAGTTCGGTTCCCGAGCGACCGCGACGCCCGGCGGATCGCGCTTCTGGTCACCAAGGAGACGCACGCCCCCGAAGCGCTACTGGAGGCGGAGGCCGCGGGCGATCTGGCCGACGACGGCGAGGAGGCCGAGATTCCGGTCGTGATCGGTAACCGCGGCGACCTCAGATCGCTCGCAGAGCGCTACGACAAGCCCTTCTACGACGTGGGCGACGGCAGCGGCAACACGGACGAGGGGCGCCTGCTCGACCTGCTCGCGGAGTACGACGTGGACCTCATCGCCTTGGCGCGGTACATGCGGATCCTCTCGCCCGAGGTCGTCTTCCGGTACGAGGGCCGGATCATCAACGTCCACCCCTCCTTGCTACCGGCGTTTCCCGGCGCAGAGGCGTACCGGCAGGCGAAAGACGCCGGAGTTCGAATCGCGGGCGTCACCAGTCACTACGTGACGACGGACCTCGATCAGGGGCCGGTGATCGCCCAGCGCGCCTTCGACGTCCCCGCAGGGGCCGGTGTCGGCGAGATCAAGCGACGCGGGCAACCCCTCGAAGCCGACGTCCTGCTCGACGCGGTCCGGCTCCACCTCGCTGACGCCATCGCGATCCACCGCGGAACGGTCCACGTACGGGAGGACGCGGACATCGACGCGCAGCTCGGGCTGAGCCAGGCCGCCGTCGAGGCCAACCCCGACGAGCCGGTCGACGGGGAGCCGCTGTCGCGGTCGCGGGTCCCGTCGGCCGGGAGCGACTGATGGGCTCCCGTTAGCGGCTCGATTCGAAAGACAAAACCGTCCCACGCATTGATGAGCGCTCCTCGCGATTCACGGTTCGTAGCCGCCACGAGAGCGATTGTCCGCAGCGACGAGCGGATGGTCCTCCTCTTTCTCCTGCTGTTGTCTGTCGCGGCACTCGCCGTGTTCCTCCACTACACGGTCGGGATTCTCGACGGGCTCCCCGAGGTGATCCCCGCGAATCCGCCGAGGCCGTAGGTGGTGCCGTCCGGAAGCCGAATGCGAGCGACTGATCCGGATAAGGCAGCGACTGGTCCGTGTAAGCGAGCGAATCTCGCTTATAAACGAACGAGCAGATCCCGGTTGGCGGCCGTGTACGTGAGTTCGCCGTCGCGGAACGCCTCTCGTCGTCGCGTCGCCCAGTCGCTCGCGTCGTATCCGGTCTCACCGACCGCGGACTCGATCGTGTCGAGCAGATGCGCGAGAACGGTTCGATCGCCGCTCTCGTACGGTGGTTCGATTCGCCACGGCGACGGCCCCTCGGCGAGGACAGCGTCCGCGGCCGCCGCCAGCGCCGACGCACCCTCCGGACTGCCCGGACGGTACTCGCGCATGTGCCGGTGATACGCGTCGAGGACGGCGTCGTCTGCGGGGTCGGACGGCGATAGCGACGTCTCGCCGTCGTACGTTATCGGCGCGTACGCGAGCGGTGCCGCCTTTTTAAGCGTCTCGACCGCGGGGGCGGCGTCGACGACGTCGAAGAAGGCGCAGCCGATCACGGCGTCGAACGTCACATCGGCCTCAGCGGCGAACTCGAACGCGTCCGCGACGCGGAACTCGACGGCGACGTCGCCGACCGCGTCCCCGATGCGGGCTTCGCCCGCGGCCAGCGCTTCCGCGTGGGCGTCGACGGCGACCCACCGTCCACTGTCGATAACGCCCCACTCGTGGAGTCGCTGCACCATCGTCGCCGTGCCCGCACCGACTTCGAGGATCGTCGGGTCCGGCGGAAGCGACGCGGCGAACGCGTCGAGCACGCCCCGGTCCAGCGCGCGGTCGTCGAGCCCGCGCTTCGCGTCGAGGTAGGTCGCGTGGTCGATGGCCGGCTCGGTCATCGCGCCACCTCCTCGAAGAAGTCCACCGCGTCGTCCATCGATTCCGTCCAGGTCGGCCACGCCTCGTATGCCTGCCGAGCGGCGGTCCCCATCTCCGCCAGTCGCTCGCGGTCCGCGAGCCGCCGCAGTCGGTCCGCGATCGCGTCCGCGTCCTCGGGAGCCACGAGGAACCCCGACTCGCCGTCACGGACGAATTCGGCGGCCCCGCCCACAGTCGTCGCCAGCGGCACACAGCCGAATCCCATCGCCTCTAGGTACACCATGCCGAACGGCTCGTATCGGGAGGGGACGGCCAAGACGTGGGTCTCGCGGAGCCGATCCGCGACCGCGTCGTCGTCGAGTCGGCCGGTGAACTGGATCCGCCCGGCGATTCCCGCGTCGGCCGCCGCGTCGCGAACGCGGTCGACGTACGCCGGGTCGCGGTCCGTGTCGCCGACGACGGTAAGGCGGTAGTCGACGCTTCGGCCGTCGGTGTCGCTTCGGCCGCCGCCGTCGCTTCGGCCGGATTCGCTTCCGCGATCGAGCCGCGATACCCCCTCGACGAGCGCGTCGAGCCCCTTCCGTTCGACGACGTTGCCGAGGAACGTGATTTCGAGGGGCCGCTCTGCCGCTCGCTCGCGTATCGCCGCCGTCGAGACGTCGGGTGAGAACCGGTCTCCGGCCGGGGGCGCGACCACGCTCCGCTCCGGTGCGCCCATCGCCTCGGCGGCGCGGCGCGTCGCCTCGGCGTTGTACACCGCGGCGTCGACGGTCGAGAGGAACCGCCTCTCGATCTGCCGAACTCCGTAGCGGACGAGCCCCGCTCGCGCTCGCGACGCGATCATGTGCAGCAGCGCCACCGTCGGCGTCTCGACGCGAGGGTTGACGGCGACGAGCGAGGGATGCGCGAGACCGTCTTCGACGAGGACGTCGGCGCCGATGGCGTCGAGCTGTGTCGCGATTCGGCGCGCTCGTAGCGCGTCCGCGAGCTGGCGCGGATACGACTCCCACGAGAGCGAGGCGACCGTCACCTCGTGGCCTCGGTCGCGGAGCCGGTCGCGGAGGCGGCGGTCGTAATAAAAGCCGCCGGAGCCGTCGTCGATGTCACCGGCGATCACCAGTCCGACGTGCATCACGACAGCGGCCCGGCGTAGCGCACGACGGCCTTGTCGTCCTCGCTGACGGCCACCGTCAGCGATTCGGCGGCCGGCGCGTCGATGTCGGCGAGTCGGTCGAAGATCGCCCGCGCGAGACGCTCGACGCTCGGGTTCCCCTCCAAGTGGTCGTTGAGCGTCTCATCGCGGTACGCGTCGACCGCCTCGGCGAGTTCGGCGCGCGCCAGATCGATGTCGAGCAGGTAACCGTACTCGCCGAGTTCGGGGCCGCGAAACGTCACCTCGGCCTCGAAGGCGTGCGAGTGGAGCGTCGCCTCCTCCGGCGGCGGGTTCGGAACGGTCAGGTAGTGCTGTGCGACGAACGACTCGGAGACGGTGACGGCGTACATGTGTGATCTGGTGACTGTCTGGTGTGTCGATGTGTGGCGCGTTTGTCGCGGTCAGTACGTGAAAAGCACTTGTAGGGTGTCCGCGTCGTCGGCTGCGAGCCGCCGATACGCCGCGGGGGCGTCGCCTACGGGAACGCGGTCGGTGACGAGCCGATCCCCGATTCGGCGGTCCGTCGCCAGCCGCTCCAACTCGCGCCACGCGGTCTCGCGGCGACGCTCGCGGTCCCAACGTCCGCGGAGCTCCGGAGCGATAGAGGAGACTTGGCTGCTCGTGACGGTGACGCGGTCGCGGTGGAAGTGGTCGCCGAACCCGAGCTCTGCGCGCTTCGTCCCGTACCACGACCCGACGAGCACGCGCCCGTCGAAGCGGGTGGACTCGACGGCGACTTCGAGCGTCTCCGGCCGACCGCTGAGCTCTACGGCGAGGTCGGCGCCACCGGTGAGGTCTCGGACGACACCAGCCGCGTCGACGTCGGTCGGATCGACGGTCCGGTCGGCGCCGAGGTCGGCGGCCAACTCCCGACGACGATCGCGAGGCTCGACCGCGACGACCGTCTCCGCCGCCGAGCGCGCGATTATGGCAGTCGTCAGTAGCCCCACGACGCCCTGTCCGAAGACGGCGACTCGCTCGCCGATTCTGGGTGCGCCGTCGAGCGCGAAGTTGACCGCGGTCTCGGCGTTCGCGAACAGCGCGGCGGTCTCCGGGGTGAGTCCATCGGGGACGGGGTGAAGGTCGTTCGGGTCGGCGAGAAAGTGGCTCTCGTGGGGGTTGAACCCGAACACGGTGCGCCCCTCCCAGACCGGATCGACTCCGTCGCCGACCGAGGCGACGGTGCCGACGACGGAGTAGCCGTAGCGGAGGGGGTACGAGAAGTCGCCGTTCAACGCCGCGAGCTCCTCGTCGGCGACGGTCTGCCGGTCGAGGTCGCCGCGGTAGACGAGCAGCTCCGTCCCGGCGCTGACCGCCGACAGCGTCGTCTCGACGAGGACCTCGCCGGGCCCCGGAGTCGGCACGGGAATGTCGATCACCTCGACGTCGCGGGGCGCTGCGAACTCGACCGCGCGGGCGTCGCCCGCGCTCACAACCGCTCCTCCGTTCGCGGCTCCGAGGTGAGATGGTAGGACATAACAGATCACACGGGCCGATGCCTAATGGATGTTCGGTGACAGCGAACCGCTGTGGGGACGACCTCACCGCGGCGAGGGTCCCGGGGTAACGGGCCTCAAAGCGACAGTTTCCCCGTGACTACGCCCCCGACGGGTACACCTAAGGGTCGCGAACCCGTGGTATGCGTGTCCATGGCTCTCGCTGACGATACGACTGACGCCGGGACTGTCGAGTCGCTGACCGCCCTCCACTGGGTCGGGATCGCGGCCGCGGCCGTCACCGGGGCCGTCCACCTCTATTTGGGCGTGCAGATCGGCGGAACGTTCGGCACGGCGTTCCTCGTCGCGACCGCGGGGTTCGCCGCCGGAATCGCGGCGGTCGTCCTCGATTACCGCCGGACCGTCGTCTACCTGCTCGGAATCCCGTTCACTGCCGGACAGATCGTCATGTGGTACGCGTTCAACGACGTGCCGCCGGTTCCGCCGATCGAAATCGCGGATAAGGCCGCTCAGATCGTGCTGGTAGTGGTGCTCGCGGCGCTTTTCCGTCGGGAACGGGGAGGATGAGAGCGGTGAGGATACGAGCGGTGAGAGCGGTGCGTTCGGCCTAGCGACCGGGGTCCGCGACCGGCGGCTCGGTTCGTCCGAGTCGACCCGTGGCCGCGGCCCAGTCGCGGGCGAAGCTCGCGAGGAGGACCGCGAGCGCGACCGCGGCACCCCCGGTCAGAATCGGACCTCCCGCTCCCGGCAGCAGCGCGACCGCGACAACGAGGAACTGGGCGCTCCCGATCGCTCGGCGCACGCGGCTCGGCGGCAGCTCGTAAATCGGGTCGCCGCCGCGGCGCCGGAGCCACAGCGACCCGCTGTACGCGTACCAGACGGCGCCAGCGGCGAGATACCACGCCGGAAGCGCGCCCGCCCCGACCGCGACGGCGCTGCCGACGAGCACCGCGAGGGCGTCGGTCGCGCCGTCGAGCCGCGCCCCCAGCACGGTCTCTCGCGTCCGTCTGGCGACCGCGCCGTCGACGGCGTCCAACAGCGCGGCCGCGACGAACAGGCTCGCGGGGAGCCACGGCTCCGGCGACGACAACAGCGTCCCGGCGAGCACGGCGACGAGCCACCCGCGGAACAGCGTGACCGCGTTCGCGGAGCCCAGCGTCGGGTGGATCCCGGAGCCGCTTGGCGATCGATTCGCCGGGAGGTGGACCCCGGCGTACGCCGCGAGGTAGAGACCCACGGGGGTCGCTCCGAGGAGCCATCCGCTTCCCAGAAGCGACCACAGGGCGGCGACCCCGAGGGCTCCGACCGCGACGGCGGCGAGGAATCGCATCCTGATCCGCGATCGGTCGGTCGACGACGTCTCTCCCCAGAGCGACATACGTCACCGAACGGCACGCACGATGTTCGGTGTTGCGGTCGCGACACCCTCGGGAGAGGTCGGCGAGGCGTCAGTCCGTTCGACCGTCGGCAGCGCCCTGATCGCTACCGAAGTCTTCGCTGACATCATCCCCGACAGCGCCATCTCCGTCCCCGACCTCCCGGCTCTTGTCCCCGACCTCCCGGCTCTCGTCCCCGACCCCCCGACTCTCGTCCCCGACTCCCCGACTCTCGTCCCCGACCGCGTCCATCACCCGAGCGTGGAACTCCCGTAACACGGCCGACTCGTCGTCGGCGAGCACGGTGTCGGAGTCGACGAGCGTGGCGAGCCCGAACGAGAGGGGCGTCGGCGAGTCGACCGAGTGGTGGACGACCGAGAGCACCCCGTCTGCGAGCCGCTCTACCATCGCGCGGATTCGTTCGACGTCGAGTCGGTCCTCCAAGAGCTCCCGGTACGTCTCCTCCATCACGGCGAACTCGTCGAGGCCGTTCGCGAACGAGAGCAGCATCTCGGCCGACACCTGCTGTTCCGCGGCCGTCTTCTCGTACCCCTTGTACCGCTTCAGGATCATCAGCGAGCGCCCGGCGTTGATCCGGAAGTAGCGCTGGAGGAGGTCGGTCCCCTGTATCGCCGCCCGCAGGTCCTCGCGGACCGTCTCCGGATCGAGCTCGCGGACGATTCCGGGCACGTCGACCTTCCGGTTCAGCGGGAGCGCGAGCGAGAACCCGCGGTCCGCGACCGCGACGGCGACGTTGGCGTCGGTCCGGTTCGCGACCTCGGCCGCGACGAGCCGGGAGAGGCCGTCGTTGAAGCGCCGACCGTAGTTCGAGTGGACGTAGAAGCGGCGCTTGTACTCCCCCCGATCGAGCTCCTCCTCGACGACGAGCCGGGAGGGGGTCGGCACGCTGTCCTCGCCGGCGTACGCGACCTGTTCGTCGTAGGTCCGAGCGATCGCCCGGACCGTGTTCTCGTCGAGGGGGAACTCGCGAAGCCACGCGCGGACCGCGGGCGGCCCCCCGTCCGAGAGCCGGTCGAGCAGCTCGGACTGGAACGACAGCACCTCACAGGCGAGGTCGTACGAGAGGGGGAGGCGCTCCGAGTACCACGAGGGCACCGTCGGGCGCTCGCTCGTCCGGTCGACGTACACCTTCGAGCCGCGCCGGTAGCGAAACCCGAACCGCTCGCCGCCGAGCGCGAACACGTCGCCGGAGTCGAGCGTGTCGAGGTACGTCTCGTCGAGGGTGCCGACCCACTCGTCGTCGCGGGTGAACACGTCGCAGCTGAACGAGTCGGGGATCGTCCCGATGTTCGTCATGTAGATGACCCGCGCGAGTCGGCCTCGTTTCCCGATCAGACGCTCGCCGACCGGGTACTCCTCGTGGTGGTGCTCGCCGTCCGGCGGGTCGTTGGCGTCGCGCCAGACCTTCGGATAGACGTTCTTGTCCGTCAGGCCCTCGTAGTCGGCCGTGAGGTAGCGGATCAAGCGTTCGTACATGACGTCGCCGAACCCGCGGTACGGGTGCGCGCGCCGGAGCACCTCCCGGACCTCGCGGTCCGGACGGATCCGGTTTATCGCCATCCCGTACACGTGTTGGGCGGCGACGTCGTAGGCCCCCTCGGGGAGGAACACCCGATCGACGAACCCGTCTTCGGCGCGGGAAAGCAGGGTCGCGCACTCGACGAGTTCGTCGCGGTCGAGCGCGAACACCCGCCCCTCGACCGTCTCGCCGGGGCTGTGTCCGGCGCGTCCGACGCGCTGGAGCAGCGCGGCGACCGACTTCGGCGACCCGACCTGAACGACGAGGTCGAGGTGCGGCATGTCGATGCCGAGTTCGAGGCTCGTCGAGGTGGTGACCACGTCGAGGTCGCCCGCCTTCAACCCCTCCTCGATGCGGGTGCGCTGTGACTCGCCGAGGCTCCCGTGGTGACACCCGGAGTCGGACTCGTCGTAGCCGAAGCGTTCGCGCAGCTCTTGGAGGGTTCGCTCCGCGCCGGACCGGGAGTTCGTGAACACGAGCGTGTTCTCGTGGGACTCGATCAGCTCGTGGAGGTCGTCGTAAAAGCGGTCGGTGACGACCGACCGCGGGGTGTGGATGAGATCGGCGGCCGGCGTCCGGAGTTCGAGGTCGAACTCGCGGCCGAACCGCGCGTCGACCAACTCGCAGGGTCGCGGTTCGAGGCCTGACTCGTCTCCGCTCTCGCCCGCGACGCGCTCTCGGCCCACGAGGAACGACGCGACCCCGTCGAGCGGTTCGATCGTCGCCGAGCAGCCGATCCGGGTGGGAGAGCCGTCGGCGAGCTCGGTCAGTCGCTCCAGCGACACGGCGAGGTGCGTCCCCCGCTTGTTCGCGGCCAGCGAGTGGATCTCGTCGACGATCACGTACTCGACCGATCGGAGCTTCTCTTTGAACTTCGGCGAGTTGAGCAGGATCGCCAGCGTCTCCGGAGTGGTGTTGAGGACGTGCGGCGTCTCCGACAGCATGGCCTGTCGGTCCGCCGTGCTCGTGTCGCCGTGGCGGATGGCCTGCCGGACCGGCGGCTCGTCCGGGTTCTCGCTCTCGCTCTCTCCCGAATGTGATTTCAGCTGTTCCTCCCAGATGCCTTCGAGCGGTGCTTCGAGGTTACGGTTGATGTCGTTCGCGAGCGACTTCAGCGGGGAGACGTACAGGCAGTACACCGCGTTCTCCAACTCGTCCGCGGCGGCGCGGTCGAACAGGTCGTCGAGGACGGCGGTGAAGGCGGCGAGGGTCTTCCCGCTGCCGGTCGGGGCGGCGACGAGGGCGTTCCGGCCCGCGTCGACGTGGGGAATCGCTCCCCGCTGCGGTGGCGTGAAGAACCCGCCGTTCTCGGCCACGTACTCGCCGAACCGATCGATCCACCACCGACGGACCGACGGGGAGAGCCGTTCGAGCGCGTCGGCGTCGGGGAGCGGAACGGTTTCGGGGTCGAACTCGACGGCAGGGGTGTCGTCGCGCTCCTCGTCGCCGAATCGATCGACGAGGAGCTCGCGCGCCGACGGCGCGTCGCCCTCGGAGTCCGTGAGTTCGGTCACTATCCTCTCTCAGGGTCCCCGGCGGCATATCGGTTGTGACGGGATCGGCGTTGATTCCAGCGATCTCGCCGTTCGGCGCGTCGCTGGCGTTGAGCGAACCGGCCCGTTTATCCGGCGGCCGCCCGTGGCCGCGGGTATATGAGTGGAACGTCGCCGGAGGCGGAGCGGGATATCGACCGAAACCTCTTCATCACCGTCTCGGGACCGCCGGGGTGCGGCGCGACGACCCTCGTCGAGGGGCTCTCCGAGGCGCTCGACTGCGGCTACGTCTCCGGCGGCGAGCTGTTCCGCGAGATCGCCGCGGAGCGCGACATGAGCCTCTCACAGCTGATCGCGAAGACCGGCGAGTCGGAGGAGATCGACCGGGCGCTCGACCGGCGACTGCGCACGATCGCCGAGAAGTGGGGGACCGCGAACAAGGCGTTCGTACTCGAATCGCGGCTCGCCGGGTGGATCGCCGGCAACCGCGCCGACATCCGGATCTGGCTCGACGCGCCCGACGAGGTCCGGGCCGACCGGACGCTCGACCGCGAGGAGATGACCTCCGAGATGCAGGTCCGCGAGGTCATCGAGGAGAAGCGCTACAAGTCGTACTACGGGGTCGACCTCTCCGATCGTTCGATCTACGACCTCGCCATCAACACCGGGCGCTGGGACCCCGAAGGGACGCTGGACCTGGCGCTCACGGCGATCGAGAGGTACGATATCGAGAACGACGAAGGAGCGTTCGAAACGGCCGATTTCGAGATCTAGAAGGTGATGATCTCGTAGTCGTCGTCGACGAGCGACCGGATGCTCGGGTGGCCGTCGTAGTCGTCGAGCGTGACGAGTCCGGAGTCGGCGACGGCGTCCTCGACGCCGAACGCGCCGGAGCAGTAGTCGCACACCGCGGCGTCGTCGCGGACCGCTTGGTAGAGTTCGTGGTAGTCGCTCTCTTCGTCTTCGAGCTCGGGGATCCACTGGGTTCCGGCGCCGTCGAAGATCAGCTCGACCTCGTCGCCGTCGGTCTCGGCGAACTCTTTTGCCGCCTCTAGGGCGTTGGCCATGCGACCGTAGTCGGCGTGCGATTCGTTGCCAGCGAGAATAACGATTGCTGCGTTTGCCATCGTGTTCGTTTATATACTGCAGTGGTACAAAACTCATCCGCGGGTGTGCGTCCGTGACGCCGATTCGTCACGTGGTAGCACGCATTGACACACGGCTACCGACGGGATCCCCCGGCGTGTCCTAGTGTCGGTGATCGTGCCCGCCACCCCGCGAGAACTGCCCGGAGAACGCTCGATCGACGACCTCAGAGAGCGCCGGATGGACGTGAACCGCGTCGCGGATGTCCGCGACCGTCCCCGAGCCCGCGGTCATCGCGACGACGACCTCCTCGATCAGGTTCGACGCCTCAGGGCCGATGATGTGACACCCCTCGATGGTGCCGTCGAGACCGACGAGCACCTTCACGAAGCCGTCGGCACCCATCGCGCTCCCGCGGGCGGTGTCCGCGTAGGCGTACGTGTTGGTGGCGTACTCCCGGCCCGCATCCCGGAGGTCCTGCTCGCGCGCGCCGACCCCGGCCACTTCCGGAGACGCGAACACCGCGAACGGCATCCCGGTGTAGTCGACCGGCTCCAGCTCCTCGCGCAGCAGGTTCCGAATGACCGCCTTCGCCTCGTGGTTCGCGCTGTGTTTCAAGAGGTACTCGCCGACGACGTCGCCGAGCGCCCACACCCCCTCGGCGGTCGTCCGGAGGTACTCGTCGGTCTCGACGAAGCCGGCCGGGTCGGTCTCGACACCAGTCGCCCGGAGATTCAGCGCGTCGGTGTTCGGCCGCCGCCCGGCCGCGACGAGCAGCGCGTCTCCCGAGACGGCCACGTCTTCGGCCTCCTCGGGCGACCCGATTCGCTCGCCGCCCGCTCGGACCGAGTCGCTCTCGGGATACGGTCGGGCATCGACGGTGACTTCACCGTCGGATTCGGCGGCCGCGACGGCCTCGTACCCCGTGTACACGTCGAACCGCTCGGCGTAGCGCTCGGTGAAGGCCTCGCCGACCTCCTCGTCGGCCTCCGGGAGGAGGTGTTCGCGCCGGCCGACGATCGTCACGTCGCTGCCGAACGCCCCGAAGAAGTGCCCGAGCTCGGCCGCGATGTACCCGCCGCCGACGATCACGAGGTGATCCGGCGGTGACTCCAGTCTGAGCGCCTCCGTGCTCGTGAGGTAGTCCACCTCGTCTATTCCGTCGATCGGCGGGATCGACGGGCGCGTCCCGGTCGCCACGAGCACCGTCTCCGCGCGGAGGGTGGCCGCCTCGTCGTCGCCGTCGACGATCTCGACCGTGCGGTCGTCGACGAATGTGCCGGTCCCCGCGAACAGGTCGTGGCTGTTCGAGGACGTGAGCCCCCGTCGGATCGACTCGGAGCTCCCGGAGACGTCTTCGGTGACTTTCCGAACGATCTCGCCGAAATCGACACCGGTCACCTCGGCGTCGATCTCGAACGCGCCGGCGCCCTCGATCGTCTCCAGGACTTCGGCGTGATAGAGGAGCTGTTTCGAGGGGATACAGCCGCGGTTGAGACACGTTCCGCCGAGGCGTCCCTCCTCGACGACGGCGACCGAGTTCCCCTGACCGGCCATCGCGTTCGCCACGTCAAGTCCCGATCCCGACCCGATCACGAGGAAGTCGAACTCTTGCATACGCCGGTCAACGGCGCCCGCCGTCATCAACCCACGTCCGCGTTGGCACGCGTCACGCACGACCGCGAAGAGTGTCGAAGAGAAGTACCGTTTCCGTGCGCCGCCGCTCACCGCTCGGCTCAGAGCGTGATCACGTGATCGACGCCTCCGGCCTCGCCGAGCGCAGCGTACAGATCGGGGAAACAGCCGACAGTGGCTCCTTCCACCGTGTTCGTCGGCTCGTAGCGGTCGCGCCCGTGGTCGTCGGTCCGATCGAACTCCGCGAGCCCGCGGCGGGTCGCACACTGGTCACAGAGCATGAGCAGGATGTCCCGCTCGGCCGCGACGGCCGCGAGTCGCTCTCCGAGCGGGTCGCCCTCTCGGAGCGCGAACGTGTTGTCGTGGAAGAAGAACATCCCGACGACGTCGACGCCGTGGGCCTCCGCCTCCAACTGCGGGAGGATCATATCGCCGAGCACGTAGTCGATGGTCTGTCCGGCCGTCGCGAAGACGTACGCCACCTTCATACGCCGACGACACCCGGGTAGGGCATGTGTACGCGGACACCGGCAGGGTTCCCCGCCGTCTGTGACGGGTTCGTTTATATAGGGCCTCAGACGACGACCGAGCCGAACGGGTAGGCGGGCGTCTCCGCCGTCCAGACCACCCCGTCGCCGAGGTCGACGAGCGACACCCGGTCGTCGTCGTAGTGAGAGACGACGAGTCGGCGTCGACCGTCCGCGAGGTCGACCGGCGTCCCGACGAGCCCGGGAGCGGGGGTCTCGACGGCATCGCCGGCGAGCGAACGGATCCGTGGTGTCTCGGCGTCGAGCACCCACCAGTCGCCGTCGATCCGAAACAGGTCCACCGGGCGGTCGAACCCGTGATGAACGGCTCGGCGCGTCAGGTCTCGGTCGAACTCGTGAACGACGCCGTCTCCGCGGCCGGGAACGAACGCCCGCTCGTCGGTGACGACGAGGTCGTACGGGTCCGCACCGACCTCAGCTGAGCCGGTGATTCCGGAGCTGTGCGCGGTCGACTCCGGCGTCACCGACGGATCGAAGGCGACGACCCGCGGGCCGCGCTGATCGACCGCGTACCCGCGGGTCCCGTCGGGGGAGAGGGCGACGCCCTGCACCCGGGCGTCGTCTCCGACATCTATCGCACCGAGCCGCTCCCGGGCCGCAACGCCGACGATGTCGACGACGCCGTCGCGTCGGCTCCCGGAAAAGAGGCGGTCCCCGTCCGGCGAGGCGGCCACCTCGTGCGGCTCCGCGCCGACCGCGATTCGACCCGTCAGGGTCAGCGACTCGGGGTCGACGACCGCGAGCGCGTCGCCGGCGGAACAGGAGACGAACAGCGCGCCGTTCGCCGCCGCGAAGTGCGACGGGCCGAGCACTCCGGTCTCGATCCGCGTGACCTCGCCGTCCGGAGCGACCGCAGTGACGGCGCGCTCGCCCATCGTCGCGACGAACGTCCGTCCGCGATACGATACCGCGTGAACGGGGTGGCTCCCGACCGGAACCTCGCCGAGGGGGTCGCCGGTCTCGAGCGCGAACAGCGCGAGGACGTCGTCCCCCTCACAGGGAACGGCGACGACGCGATCGTCGGGGTCGTCGAGACCGTTAGGGCCCTCGGAGGCGTCGGCGGGCTCCCGGCGGGAGTCGGCGGCGCGGTTCGCGCTCATCCCGTACAGGAGAAGTCGCCGCCGCGGTCCTCGCCGCCGACGCTGCCGTCCGTCTCGATCACGACGCTCGTCGCGGTCTCGACCGGGTACCGCCCTCGATCGCCGGCGGCGTTCGCCCACTCGCCGAAGCCGCCGTCGTACAGCCGGACGTCCTCGAAGCCGATCGCCCGCAGGGTCAGCCACGTCGACGTCGGGTCGACGTTCTCGTCTCCGTACACGACGACGGGCGCGTTACGGTCGAGGTCCGCCTCCGCCTCGTAGAGCCGCACGAGACGCGCGGGATCCGTCATCCGCCTGCCGGCCACGTTCCCGACCCAATGCACGTTTATCGCGCCCGGTAGGTGTCCGTGGCGGTCGTGGTCGGGATCGAGCGCGTCCGACCCGGGCGCGCCGAGGTACGCCTCCGGAACGCGCACGTCGACGAGCCCGGGGCCGCCCTCGTTGAACGACCCGACTCGGTCGGCGATCCACTCGCGGGTGACCCACGCGGACTCCGCGGGGTCCGGCTCGTAGTCGACCGACGAGACGCGGTCGCGGGAACCCGTTCCCACTCGGCCGTTCCAGGCGCCGAAGCCGCCGTTGAGGACGCTGATATCGCCGGCGTGACCGAGCGCGGCGAGCGCGAACGCGACGCGGGTAACCCGTGATCCGACGCTCGCGCCGTAGACGACCACGTCGTCGTCCGGAGCAACGCCGAGGTCGCCGAGCACGGTCGCAATCGCGTCGACATCGGGGACGAGACCGCCGTCCGTGCGGTCCTGCGCCGAGAGCGCGTCGACCGGCGCGCGTCGGGCCCCGTACACCCGAGACCGGCGGAACCGGTCGGGGTCTCGGGCGTCGAGGACGACGACGTCCTCGCGGTGGTCGGCCAGCCAGCCGGGACCGACGACGTGAGCGACGTTTCCGCTCACCTCGTTTCTCGCGGCGACGTCCGCCGGAGTCGTCACCGCGAGACAGCCCGCGGTGCTCGCCGCACCGGCGACCGTCGCCCCGGCCGCCGCCTTCAGTAGCCCTCGACGGGTGGCGTCGGATCCGGCTTTCTCGTTCCCCTCGTCGCCGACGGCGGCGGGAGTCTCGTCGGCCACGGGGTGAGCGCTGTCGCCCGTCATCCGCAGTAGCAGTGATCGTCCATGCAAAACGTCGCTTCCATGTCGCCGAAGGCGATTCCGAGGGAGGCGAGCGACGCCTGAATGCTCGCCACCGCGTCGCCTTGGGGTCGGACCGTTCCGGCGATCGCGCTCGTGGGCGCCTCGCCCGTCTCGACGGTCTCGATCACGGACCGGCTCTCGTGGTCGACGACGGCGACGTGGTTGGCGTCCTGCACCGGGACGTACAGCTTCTCGCGGTTCGGCCCCCACGCCGCGGCGATGCTGCTCCCGCCGACGTCGAGGGTCGCCTCGTACTCGAACGTCTCCAGGTCGATGACGCCGACGCCCTCGCCCGGAATGAAGAGGTACGCCGCATCGTTGTTCGGGTCGATCTCGCTGGTGATCGGCGCGCCCGGCAGCCCGTCGTCTCGGGTGACCTTCGCCACCTCCTCGGGGTTCTCCGGGTCGGAGATGTCCCAGACGCTCTCGGAACCCTGTCGCGGCACGTCCGGATCGCCCCCGAGCGTCCCCTCGCCGTTCTCGACGAGGAGGTACTGGCCGTCGAACGTCGCGGTGCACATGAACGGGAGGACGTCGCCGTCGCCCGCCGGCTCCCCGGCGTCGATACGCGCGACCGTCTCGAACGGGTCGACGCCCACCACGCGGAGCGCCTCGTCGGCGACGTCGACGACGAACGCGTACTCGCCGTCCGGCCCGAGGGTCATGTCACAGGGGCCGACGTATCCCGTCTCTATCTCCCCGGTCACCTCGCCGAAGGTATCGCTGTCGCGGTCGGCGTCGACTCGGAAGATCGCGTGGCTCTCGGGGTCGTCCGGGTCGGGATCCATCCCGGTCGTCCCGCCGGAGGCGATGAGGAGGTGCTGACCGTCCGGCGTCACGTTCGGGTAGTTCGGGCCGTATCCCGTCTCGACGAAGGCGAGCTCGTCGAGGGTCCGCTGGTCGATCGCTCGGACGCCGCCGGAGACGTTGAGCCAGAGCACGTCGTAGTCGGCGTCGAGTTCCGTCGTGTACTGGTTGGCCGGGAACGAGGCCGTCGTCCCCAGGAACGCGGTGTCGAGCAGCTCGTCCGTGTCGGCGTCGATGACGCTGACCGTGCGGTCGCCGTTGTTGAACACGAACATCGTCGGAGCCGGATCGCCGTCGCCTTCCGCGTCGCTCTCGTCCGAACAGCCGGCAAGCGCAGTCGTCGCGCCGACCGCGCCCGACGCCTGTAGCAGCCGACGGCGGTCGACGCCGTCCGCGAAGGGGTTTCGTCGATCCGCGTTCGCCAGATCGCTCCCCTTCGACGGCCGCGCCGCCGTGTCTCGTCGTTCGCAGCCGCAGTTCTCGCTCATACCCGGTCAACGGGAGTCCGGAGTAAATGGTTCCCGAAGGCCCCCTTCGTTGCCCCGTGTGCCACGTATCGGTAAGTATCGCGTCTTCCTCCGACAGAAGGGGACCGTTACCGTGTTCAGCGCCGATTTACGTGTGGGAACGCTGTGTCTCGCTAATGTTGCTGTCGCCTTCGGGATACGTGGTCGTCTCTATCGCGGTCGGACTATCGTTCGGGATCCTCCTTCAGAAGGCGCGGTTCTGCTTCGTCAGCGCCTTTCGCGACTTCGTCGCGTTCAAAGACACCCGCGTGTTGAAGGGACTCCTCGCGGGAATCGCCGTGATGACGGTGTTCTGGAGCCTGCAGGCGACGTTCGGCTACTTCCGCGGGTTCTGGACGCCCGCGTGGGGGCTCGGATCGCTGCTCGGGGGGTTCGTCTTCGGACTGGGGATGACGCTCGCGGGCGGGTGTGCTTCGGGGACCTTGTATCGCGCCGGACAGGGGTACCTCCAGTTCTGGCTCGTACTCGTATTCATGTTCGTCGGGTACGTGCTGTTCGCGTTCGCGTTCCCGGTCGCGGAGACGTACTACTTCCAGACGCTGAACCCCTTCGAGGGACAGACGCTGTACCTCTCGCTCCCGTTCTCTCCCGCCGTCACGGGCGCGCTGGCGGTCGCCGTCGGCACGCTCGCGTACGCCTTCGTGAAGGGGCGGAGCGCGCTCCCGGACGACCCCACCGGGGGAACCGGGGTCGGTGCGGACGCCCGAGCGCAGGCCACCCTAGGCGGGTCTCGGTTGCTCTCGGCGGTGAGCGTCGGCCTCCGCGGCATCGCCGACGGAACGGTCGCGTACGTCCGCGGCCTGCTGAACGACGACCGCCCGGTGGGAGTCAGACTCCGCGACTCGTGGGACGCCCGGACGGCCGGCGTGGCGATGGCGTTGATCGCGAGTCTCTGGTTCTGGGTCCACGGTCACTGGGCGATCACCGGCAGCGAGGCCCGATGGGCCGGATACCTGCTCGCACAGACGGGGTACGACGTCGCGAGCGTCGACTACTGGGGGTCAGTCCTCTTCCGCGACGGCGACATCGCCCTGACGATCGACATGCTGATGATCGCCTCGCTCATCGTCGGGTCGTTTATCGCCGCGTATCTCTCCGGTGACTTCCGGATTCGCAAGCCGAAGCTGAATCGAGTCCCGAACTACGCGGTCGGCGGACTCCTGATGGGCGTCGGCTCGCGGCTCGCGGCGGGTTGTAACATCGCGAACCTCTTTTCGGGCGTCGCGCTGCTCTCGGTTCACTCCTTCTTGGCCGGCGCGGGGATCATCCTCGGCGTGTACGTGATGACCCACTACATGTACCGCGAGGTCGGCTGCGCGATTTAAATAGGATCCGCGGTTGAGTAGCAATTCGCCGACCGTGACGCTGATAGTGTGGTTTTCGCCGACGTGACGTCTCCCGAAACCCAGATAATCATTTATAAGCAGTTGCTACGGTGGCCACATCCGAACCTCCAGCCGCTCGACGATTCATCGCTGATTGCGCGGTGAACCACTCCAAAGCCTCCGCCGCTTGATGATAACTCGTTGTCTTTGTTCAAATCCTATTTTTTAGATACGGAATAGCTGGAACAGCCAGTCGCTACAGAATGCATATTGACGACTGACGTATTTACCAGTCAGCAGAGATGTAGAAACGGACGCGCTAAACACAGGGCGTATATCGATCATGAATCGGGTGAGCCGTGGCACGTCACCCGCTGGTCGGACTCTGACGATTGTTCAGGAGATGAATTTATGTTACTCTCTCGCATAGCTTATGAGGGTGGATTACCCTTCGACCGGGCACCACCAGAGAAAGGAACGAAAGGTGATTACGATGACTGAATCCGATCTGGAGGATTTCCTAATCCTTCGAGAGTTAGAGGAACCGATCACCCAAGAACGTCTCCAAGCAGTTGATGAGCGATCAACTGCGTGCCGTCGAGAACTCGACGATGAGGGGATCAAAGTGCGTGCTGTCGAGTCGGAGGTTCTGACGGACGAAGACGGAAACGTGACTGGGACACACTGTCACTACAAGGCAGAGAGCGAAGAGGCAGTGCGAGAACACGCAAGTCGGGCTGAGCTCCCCATCTCGCGTATTGATCGCCCTGGTCGCCCGATTGGAGGTGACTTCGACTAATCCGTTTCAACAACCTATTTCGACTCTTCTCAATATCCGTCTCGGTAAACCCGACTGCAACCGCACAGCACCTCATCCCTCCCCAACCTCGTCGGTGGTCCTCCGCGTTGCTCCGGACCACCGACTCCCTCGCACGGGCTCCTCCCGGCCACCGAGGGCGGCCGCTCGGAGGCGCGCGCCACCGCGTGTCACGATATATTAGCGCAGACGCCGCTCAGTCGTTTATAAATAGCCACTCCGAAGGGCTCGCAGCACCCGCGAAGCCACGCAAAATTGATCGCTTATTTAAAAACGGACCGCCGCTCAGGCGTCCGCCGCCGCGCCCGTCTCAAGTTCGAAGTCCCACTCCTCGTAGCCGCCGGACATGCTGGCGACGACGACGCCGTCCTCGACGCCCTCGTAGCTGCTGATGAGCATCGCGGCCTGTTTCGACGACTGACCGATCGGACACGCGCACACCACGTCGCGGTCGTCCCAGTCGATGTCCGGGACCGTCGACGGGAGGTCCCCGAGCGGCACGTTGATCGCGCCAGGGATGTGTCCCTGTTCGAACTGTTCGGGCGGACGAGTGTCGATGACGCGGATGTCTCCCTGCTGGACCCGCTCGTTGACCTCTTCAGGGGTGAGCTCTTCGACCATGGTCACTCCTTCCGCATGAAGATGCGGTAGCGACCGTCGCCCGATTTCCACACCTTCGCGGTCGCGTCGTCACCGACCGCCTTCGGGACGTTCTCCGTGCTGGGGACGTGGTCTGTCTTCTGGACTAACACGTCACCGGGAGACAGGCCCGCGATCGCCTTCTTCGCCTCCACTTGGGGGTACGGACAGACCTCGCCGGTCATGTCCTGTATCTCGGTCGCGTCCTCCAAGAGCGCCTCGGCGGTCTCGTCGTCGAGCTCGTCCGGCATCTCGACGACGTCGTCCCACGATGGTTGACTCATACGGTCACGGTAGACGCGTATCGGGGTAACCGCTTTCGTGACCGGCAGGCTTCTCCCGTATCTCGGACGGACGTTCGACGCGCACGACCGCGATAGGCGTCGAGAACGCCGTTTCCGTCGGACTCTTATTGGACACCGATGTACGGTTGGTATGAGCGACTACGTCGTCGACGAGTCGACGATATTCGAGACGCCCCTCGTGGAGCTCGACCTCGGCCTCGAGACCGACGCGGACGTGTACGCGAAAGCCGAGTGGTTCAACCTCTACGACGCCCCGCACGGCGGCGGCTCGATCAAGTCCCGTATCGCGAAGGGGATGCTCGACGGGGCCGAGGCGCGCGGCGAGCTCGAACCCGGCGTCACCGTCATCGAACCCACCTCGGGCAACACGGGAAGCGAGATCGCCAGGCTCGCGACCGCCCGCGGATACGACGTGGAGATCGTCATGCCGGACAACGCCGCCGGCGGAAAGGTAGCGGCCGTCCGTGACGCGGGCGCGGAGATCCACTTCGTCGACGCGAACTTGGGCTACGACGCCGTCATCGAGCGCTGCGAGGAGATCATCGCCGCCGACCCCGACGCGTACTTCCGCCCGAACCAGTACGAGAACCCCGACAACCCGGGGACTCACGAACGGACGACCGCTCAGGAGATCTACGAGGCGACCGGCGGCGCGGTGACGCACTTCGTCGCCGGCGTCGGCACGGGCGGGACGATCACCGGGACGGGACGGGGGCTGACGGAGCTGAGCGACGGGGCCGTCGAAATCGTCGGCTTCGAGCCGGACGAACCGCTCCACGCGATTGACGGGTTGAAGTACTTGAAAACGGGCGACCACTACCATCCGGACACGTACGACGAGTCGGTCCTCGATCGGACGGCGTACGTCACGACCACGGACGCGTACGACCGGGCGCGAGCGCTCCGAGAGCGCTACCAAGACACCGCGGTTCCGATAGCCGATACCGGACAACACGACGAGGAGACGGCGCGTGACCACCTCCGCGTCGACGACCAGTTCGTCGTCGGCACGTCCGCCGGTGGCGGTGCGGCGGCCGTCGCCGAACTCGACGAGGACGGCGTCCTCGACGACGACGACGTCGTCGTTTTCATGTTGTGTGATCGCGGCGACAAGTACGCGGATATCCCGCTGTGGGAAGACTACTTATAAAACGAGACAGCGGTGAAAAGACCAGCCGCGAGTCGTCTTATCGGCCGCCGCTGGCGGCCGGGATGACGCGAACCTGCGCGTCGTCGGGCACCTCGGCGTCGAGGTCGTCCACGGGGGTCCCCTCGACGTAGACGTTGATGAACTCCTTTATTTCGTCGTCTCCGATCACGCTATCCCGGAGTTCGGGACCGTGCTCGTCGGCGTGGTTGTCGAACAGTTCGCGCACGGTGTCGCCCGGCACGTCGACCTCGGAGGTCGCGGAGCCGCCGACGAGTACCGCTGGCAGTTTGATCGTGGCCATACACGCGATGCGTCGTCCAACTCAAAAAGGCGGCCGTCGACGGCAACGTCAGCCACGGTCTCGGACGACCGGCGATCGACGCCGTCGCACCGCGAAGACGATCTGCGGTGATTCGCGGATGAACCGCGCGTACCCGACACCCTCGACCCGGGTCAGAGAGGCCGTCCGCCGGATTCGGCACCGGTTGTGCGTTCGCGACACAGCTCCGAGATGGCGGCAGTACACACCGGTGGACCACCGGCTTATGGGTTCGTAGCCGGTAAGAACAGGCGAATGAGTGACCTCGATCTCGATCCCACCCAGCTCGATCGCTACTCCAGACATATTATCATGGACGACGTCGGCCCGGACGGGCAGCAGGCCCTACTCGACGCCGAAGTGCTCGTACTCGGTGCCGGTGGGCTCGGCTCGCCGATCATCCAGTACCTCGCGGCCGCCGGCGTCGGCACCCTCGGCGTCGCCGACGACGACGAGGTAGAGCTATCGAACCTCCAGCGACAGGTGATCCACGGCGACGACGACGTGGGGCGGAAGAAGGTCGACTCCGCCGCCGAGTTCGTCGAACAGCTCAACCCCGATGTCGACGTGCGAAAACACGAACTCCGGGTCACGCCCGACAACATCGAGGAACTGATCGAGGGGTACGACTTCGTCGTCGACGGGACCGACAACTTCGCCACGCGATACCTCGTCAACGACGCCTGTACGCTCGCCGGAATTCCCTTCTCGCACGGCTCTATCTTCAAGTTCGAGGGACAGGTGACGACGTTCGCGGGCGACGACGACTCCCCGTGTTACCGCTGTCTGTTCCCGGAGGCACCGCCGGCGGGAATGGTGCCGAACTGCTCGACCGCCGGCGTTCTCGGCGTGCTTCCCGGCACGGTCGGTTGTTTGCAGGCGACGGAGACGGTCAAACACCTCATCGGCGAGGGGAAGTCGCTCGACGGGTCCATGCTCTTCTTCGACGCGCTCGAGATGGATTTCGACAAGGTGAGTATCCCCAAGCAGGACGACTGCCCGGTGTGTGGCGACGACCCCGCCATCGAATCCGTCCAGGACGTCGAGTACACGGCTTCTTGCGCGATCGATGTCGGTGGGGACGACGAGGCCGAGCCCGAGATAGAAGTCTGAAACATCGGCGACCTCAGATCGCCAGCACTCCGGTCGCTTTATTCGAGGAACCGGTCGCTGACGTCCTCGTCCGGGAGCATACACCGGTCTTTTTTCCCGAACCAGTCGTATCGGTTGCTCGCGACGATATCGTACGCCCGGTCGCGGAGCCGCTTCGGAAGGATTCGCGCAACGGCCCCGACCTTATACGGCCACCCGAGCAGCTCCGCGGTCCGGATCGCCGCGCTCGATTTGGTGTACGCTCGGTCGCCCTCGACGAGCACGAACGAGTCGAACCCCTCCGTCGCGAAGTCGTGACGCTCCAGTAGCTGTTGGCCGACCGGCGACTGCAGCGACGCGAACCGGAGCGTTCCGTCGGTGTCGCGTGGGATCAGAAACGAGACGACCCCGCTACACAGGTTGCAGACGCCGTCGAAGAGGACGGCGGGGTGTTCGTCGAGCTCCGCCGCGGTCGGGGGCGGGCTCTCGGCCTCGGCGCGCTCGGTTCCGCCGCTCTCGCCTGAGGCGTCTGTCTCGTTCGTCTCGGGGGCAGTCGTTTCGGTGGGCATCGTGAAGGAGAGTCCCGTGCAAGCGGTTGGGTCTCCAACGACATCTAACCCGGGGTTCGCGAGTCTCAGCGCTCGCTTCGGACGGCGACCGTCTCCTGTTCGAACCCGTCCTCGTCGCCTCGCCAGCGCCACGATCCGACGAACGGGTAGCCGTCCAGCGCGCAGATGACGTACGAGTGCTCTGGCCAGGTCGCTCGCGCCGCGTCCGTCTCGCTCGGATGCGTCGGCCCCGTCGGATGCGAGTGATAGAACCCGACGAGATCGAGTCCGTCTGATTCGACCCGCTCGATCAGTTCGAACTGCTCTTCGGGATCGATCAGGTAGCGGATCTCCGGCGTCTCCGCGACGTTCTCGGCCGCGTACGTTTGGGTTACGACGCTCGGACCGCCGTCCGTGCCGTGCGTGCCCGCCAGCACGCCGCAGATTTCCGCCTCGCCGCCCTCGTACGCGTGGTAGACGATGTCGTCGTACGCCGCTCGACTCAGTTCGATCATGGTCGCACTGAGGCGGGTCCGCCCGATAAGTCCGTCCCGACCGGCAAGCGGTACGTCGCGTCCGAGGTAGCGGCAGTCGTTGACGCCCAGCCGAGCGTTTTGGTCGCAGGCCCGTGGTCTTCGATCACGGTCCAGATAATACATGCGCGAGACAGACGCCGAAAGCGGAGAAACGCCCGCCGCGGCGACCGCCGACGAGGCGCTCCACACGACCCTCGATATGCCGTTCGATGACGCGGTCCCCTTCGTCCAGATCGAACACGAACTCGCCGACTTCGAGACGGTTCGCGTCACTCGCCTCGATCAGATGATCGAGGGGATGCTCGGCCACGACGACGTCGAACGGACCGCGCTTATCGTCGTGTGTCATCCCGAGATCGCGTTCGACGCGATCGACATCGATCCGACGCTCGCGGGAATGCTGCCGTGTACCACGCTCGTGTACGAGCGAGCGGGCGACGATCAGGTTCACGTCCACCACGTGTCGGCGACGAAGGCGATCCGCGATCTCGGGTGTGCACCCGCGGGCTGCGGCGATGCCGTCGACGATCTCGTGGCGAAAACCGGCGCCCTGATGACGGTCGTTTGGGAGAACATCGAGGAGCACGGTCACAGCCAGGAGTCGGGGTAGCGGGTTACGCCACCGCACGCGAGCTACGGTCCTTCGACGCGTCGGAAAGCGTCACGGACCGTCGAAGGCGTCGCGTACGGCCCCCCGCGAACGCGGTGGTCCGGGAGCAACAGCGGGACCGGGTTCTCGTTCAGCGCCGCCGTCACCAGTTCGAGGTCCTTCGGGTCGTCGGCATCGAGTCCGGCCAGTCGCGTCAGTCGACTCACGGAAACCTCCTCGCCGTACGGCACCGATCGGAGCGGTTCGAGGACGCCGCGCCGGTCGGTCGGCACCGTGAGACCGACGACGACGTCGTCGAACGCGTCCGGCTCACCGCGGAGGTACGCCTCGATTCGGTCGAGCAGCTCGTGGTCCTCGGTCGCGTCGTCCGGCACCGTCGCCGGAAACGACACGGAGATGACGCGGCCGCCGGCGACGCCGACCTGTACCGCCCGGTCGAGTTCGGCGTAGTCGCGGGCGAACACTCCGGAAGTCCCTGTCGAATCCATGTCCGGAACTGCGAGGCCCCGTCGGTTAAAAGACGCGTCGGCGACGGCTCCGGAGGTGGGGCTCGATCAGGCTCCGCTCTTCTCGACTTGGTACCACTCGCCGTCCCAGCCGAGGAGGTATTCGAAGGCACACCGTACCGTCAAGAGACCGAAGCCGGGGTACACCAGCGGCACGAGCGCCAGTCCCGGGCTGAGCTCGGTGACGTGGCCGTCCCGGTAGTCGGCGTACACCGCCGGGAGTACGGAGAGCGCGACGGCAGCGAACGGCAGCAGGAAGAACGCCTCGAGGTCGACGACGAGCAGCACCACGACCTTCGCGGCGAGCGCGAGCAGGTAGACGCTGGCGAGGAGACTCGACGCGATGCGGACCGTCGAGAGGAACCCGCGGAGGCCGCCGCGGTCGAACCCGCCGCGGAGCGCCTTGTGGAGCACCTCGATGTGGCCGAGCCGCCAGCGTTTGCGCTGCCCCCAGAGGTCGCGCACGGAGTGGGGCGCTTCCATCTCGTTGGTGACGTTACGTGCCTGTCGAACGTCGAGTCCCTCGCGGAAGCACTTGTGTGCGAAGTCGATGTCCTCGGTGAGGAGGTGATCGAGCCCGTCCACCGACTCGAACGCCGCTCGCGTGAACGCGACCGAGGAACTGCGACAGTAGGTGAACCCGAGCGGTTCGACGAGCTTGTAGCCGGCGTGGAACAGGAGCCGCTCGCAGTACGCGAGCGCCTCGACCGGGCCGGTCACCCGCGGCACGCGGCGGGCCTGAAAAATGTCGCAGTCGGTCTCGGTCAGGTGGTACACCCCGGTCGGCACGAAGTCGGGGTCGACCCGCTCGTCGGAGTCGAAGGCGACGAAGTGGTCGGCGTCGAGCCGGGCGACGGCGTCGTTGATCGCGCCGGCTTTCGACCCGGGGACCCGACTCGCGAGCACCCGGACGTTCGGATGAGCGGCGTACTCCTCGGCGGCCTCGCGGGTCGCGCCGTCCTCCGGTTCGGTGACGACGGCGATCTCGAGGTTCCGGTAGTTCGACGCCAACAGCGTCTCGACGCTCTCGCCGACCACGTCGGCGTCGCGGTACGCGGGCACGATCGCCGCCACCCGAGGACCGTCGAGCAGCCGTTCGTCCGGGTCGCGCTTCCGAAGTACCTCGCGGGCCAACAGGAGCCCGCTGATCGAGACCAAGACCGAGAAGACGACGGCGGTCGTCACTGCCTCTATCGTCGCGACTCGGACGATCATCCACGGGAGGGAGAGATCGAACGTCTCCATCTGGATCGCTTGATACGTACCGACGGCGAGGACGACCCCGACCGTGAGGACGTACCCCGTCAGCTCGACGGCTCTGCCGAGGCGACCGAGCATATCCCGTGTTCTCCGAGCGGACACAATCAATATTTCGCTCTGAATGCGCCAATTTCCCTCCGACACCGCGCTCGGCGAGAGCCGTGTCGGCAGAGACGGTCGTCCGAAACGTCGACCGAGATGACTCCCCGCAAGCCTTATGTACAGATACGTGCATTAGTGTACACTAATGGAGGACACAACCGAGCTGGCCCCGGCCGTCCGGTCGATCCTATCGGCCGCGCAGAGCCGGGCATCAGAGGGTCGGTCCGGCCGCGTCGCGGTCGGTCCGCGGAATCTGCGAGCCGCCTTCGAGGCCGCAGAGGCCGAGGGACGCGTTCCGGTCATCGCCGAAATTAAGCCGACGAGTCCGACGACGGCGGGGACCCGCGAGGACGACCCGGTCGAGTTGGCCGGATCGATGGTCGCGGGCGGGGCCGCGGCGCTGTCGGTGCTCACTGAGCCGGAGCACTTCGGCGGGAGCGTCGAGACGCTCGAACGCGTCCGCGACGCCGTCGACGTGCCCGTCCTCCGGAAGGACTTCGTCGTCGCGGAGTCGCAGCTCGACGCGGTCGAGAGCGACGTGGTCCTCCTCATCGCCCGATTCGTCGGCGACGACCTCCCGGACCTGCTGACCGCCGCCCGCGACCGGGGGTTCCAAGTGCTCGTCGAGGTCCACGACCGCGAGGAGCTGGCGGCCGCCCTCGACGCGGGCGCGACGTTCGTCGGCGTGAACAACCGCGACCTCGCCGAACTCGTCGTCGACCTCGGAACCTTCGAGTCGGTGGCGCCCGACGCTCCGGACGACGTGACGCTCGTCGCCGAGAGCGGGATCGGATCGCCCGACGACGTCCGCCGAATGCGGGCGGCCGGCGCGGACGCGCTGCTCGTCGGCAGCGCGATCATGGACGGCGACGTCGAGGCGAACACGCGCGAACTGGTGCGGGCGGAGGCGACCGCGGAACGCGACGCTGCAGAACGCGACGCCACGGAACACGACGCAACTACGGACCATCCAACATGAGCGAAACCGACACACAGACGACGGATCGAACGGAGACGACGCGACGACCCGGTCGCGAGCGCGGACGCGGAGACGGGAAATTCGGCCGCTACGGCGGTCAGTACGTCCCCGAAGCGCTGATGCCGGCGATCGAGGAACTGACAGACGCCTACGAGCGGTACGTCCTCGACAACGAGGACGGGTTCATGGACGAGTTTCGCGAGCGACTCGCGGACTTCGGCGGCCGTCCGATCCCGCTCCAGCGGGCCGACCGACTCTCGGAGCGGTACGGTCGCGACGTGTTCCTCAAACGCGAGGACCTCCTCCACGGCGGCGCGCACAAGCTGAACAACGCCCTCGGCCAAGTCCTCTTGGCGAAGTACATGGGCAAAGAGCGGATCATCGCGGAGACCGGTGCGGGCCAACACGGCACCGCGACCGCGATGGCGGCGGCCCACCTCGACATGCCCTGCGAGATATACATGGGCGAGCGCGACATCAACCGGCAGCGACCGAACGTCTTCCGGATGAAGCTCAACGGGGCCGAGGTGAACCCCGTTACCGCGGGCCGCGGCACCCTTAAAGAGGCCATCTCGGAGACGATGCGCGACTGGGCGACGACCGTCGAGAACACTCACTACGTGATCGGCTCCGTCGTCGGTCCGCACCCGTTCCCGGTGATGGTCCGCGACTTCCAGGCCGTCATCTCCGAGGAGGCGCGGGAACAGACGATCGAGAAGACCGGGGCGCTCCCGACCGACGTCGTCGCCTGCGCGGGCGGCGGGTCGAACACGATGGGGTCGTTCGCGGCGTTCGTCGACGACGAGGACGTCGCGCTCCACGCGGTCGAGGCCGGCGGTTCGACGCTGGAAGTCGACGAAGACGCCGGCGTCGCCCCGAACTCGGCCTCGCTGTACACCGGTGAGGAGGGCGTCCTCCACGGCGCGCGCACGAAGCTCCTGCAGGACTCCGACGGACAGATCATGGAGAGCCACTCGATCTCCTCCGGACTCGACTACGCCGGTGTGGGTCCCGAACTCGCGTACCTCGTCGACGAGGGGCGCGTGAATCCGGTCGCCGTCGACGACGACGCGGCGTTGGAGGGGTTCCACCGGCTCTCACACACGGAGGGGATCATTCCCGCCTTGGAGACGGCGCACGCGTTCGGGTTCCTCGAAGAGCACTACGAGGAACTCGGCGACCGCGTCGTCGTCACCGTCTCGGGACGCGGTGACAAGGACCTCGACGCGGCCATCGAGGAGACGGACAAACGAGACATCGCGGAAGCGCCCGACATGTCGATGTTCACGGGGGGGATCTGAGTGGCGGACCGAGCCGCTGAGACCGGGAATTCCGCGGCCATCGCCGCCGCTTTCGCCGACGGTCCTGCTTATATACCCTACCTCGCCGTCGGTGACCCGGACTACGAGTCCTCGCTGGAGTACGTCCGAGCGCTTGACCGCGGCGGCGCGGACATCATCGAGCTCGGCCTCCCGTTCTCGGAGCCCATCGCCGAGGGACCGACCATTCAGGGTGCGCTCGTCAGGTCGCTCGACGCCGGGATGACGCCGGACCGGTTCTTCGCGTTCGCCGAGGATCTCGACGTCGAGGCACCGCTCGTCTGCATGACGTACTACAACCTCATTTATCAGTATGGTGAGAGCGACGGTCCGCAGTCGTTCATCGAGCGCGCCGCCGCGGCGGGCATCGAGGGGCTCGTCGTTCCCGACCTGCCGGCCGAAGAGGCCGACCCGCTGCGGGCGGCCTGCGACGAGTTCGGTCTCGATCTGGTGTTCATCGTCGCGCCGACCACGGTCGGGGAACGGCTCGATCGGATCATGGGGCAGGTGTCGGGGTACGTGTACGTGCAGGCGCGGCTCGGCACGACGGGCGCGCGCAGCGACGTGTCCGATCAAACCACGGAGAGCCTCGACCGGCTGCGCGAGTACGACGTGCCGAAAGCGGTCGGGTTCGGGATCTCCGCCGGCGAGCACGCCGAGCGCATCGTCGCGGGCGGAGCAGACGGGATCATCGTCGGCTCCGCGCTCGTCGACATCATCGCGGAGGGCGTCGAGGACGAACTGTCGACCGACGAGGTCGCCGAGCGGTTGGAGTCGCTGTCTCGGGAGTTGAAAGCGGGTGCCGAGCGGGGGTACGCGACGCGCGCGGAAACGACCGAGGTACAGTAGCGCCTCGCGAGGCGCGCGAGCCCAACAGCGCGACGCGGCAGCCCCTCGCGGAGTTCGAGCCAATACGTCCCCGAACGAAACCCACTTACCTCCGATTGCCACACACTCACACAACGACCGACCATATCATGACAGCAGGACTCTCGGCACGACTCGACCGCATCTCCACGAACGACCGCTACCTCATCGTCCCCATGGACCACGGGATCACCATGGGCGCCGTCGAGGGCCTCGTCGACATCGAGTCGACGATAGACGGCGTCACCTCGGGCGGCGCCGACGCGGTGCTCACCCAGCGCGGGATCGCCCCGCGGGTTCACCCGAACAAGAACGACGCCGGCTACATCGTCCACGTCAACGGCTCGACGACGATCGGCCCGGACGAGAACGACAAACGCGTCACCGCGACCGCCGAGGACGCGGTGCGCGCGGGCGCCGACGCCGTCTCCTTCCACATCAACGTCGGCTCCGACCACGAGCCGGACCAGATCGAGGAGCTGGCGGAGCTGACCGCCGACGCCGAACGGCTCGGCCTGCCCGTGCTCGCGATGGCGTACGCCCGCGGACCGGGCGTCGACGAGGCGGACCCCGAATCGCTCGGGCACGCGGTGCGTCTCGCGGAGGAGCTCGGCGCAGACGTGGTAAAGACGGGCTACTCCGGGGACGGCGACTCCTTCGCGCGCGTCACGGAATCGACTCGCCTCCCGGTCGTTATCGCCGGCGGCTCGAAAGGCACCGACCGCGAGACGGTCGAAATGGTCCGCGGCGCGATGGACGGCGACGCCGCGGGCGTGTCGATGGGGCGATCGATCTTCCAGCACGACGACCCCGAAGGTATTGCTCGCGCTGTGTCCGCCGTTATCCACGACGACGCGAGCGTCGACGAGGCGCTCGCGGCGGGCGGATTCGTCGAGGCCTGACGGTCACTCCGCGCCGACGTTCTGGTCGCTTTCGAACGAGTCCGGGTCGGGTTCGATGTCCGCGTACTGGACCGCTCGACGGCCGAGGACGAGGGTTCGTCGCTCGAGTCCGTCGTCGACGAACTCGCCGTTCTCGAACTGATCGCTCGCGTTCGGGAGCGCGACCTGATGCGGAATCACCCACGCGTTGAGCGCTCGGCAGACGGAGCGGAGGTGTTCGAGCGCGGTGACCGGGAAACCGCCGCCCGCGACCGCGAGCAGCCCGACGGTCTCGTCCTCGAACTCGTCGAACCCGCAGTAGTCGAGGGCCGTCTTGAGCGTCGAGGAGTACGACCCGTGGTACATCGGGGTCCCGAGGACGACCGCGTCGGCCTCGCGGATCCGTGCCGTGAAGGCGTCGGCATCGCCCGCGGCGCTCCGATCGGCGTCGTACGTCGGGAGATCGTACTCCCGGAGGTCGAGCAGTTCGGCGGTACCCCCCGCACGGCGAACGCCGTCGAGTGCGCGACTGACACTGAGTCGGGTGTAGCTCGTGTCTCGAAGGCTGCCAGCAACGCCGACGACGTGTGGTGAGTCGGGCATGCCCCGTACGACAGGCCGTCAATACTAATACGATCGGAGTGAGCGACGCCGCGAGGCGGACCGATAGGAGTTAACAGGCGGCGCTGATCCGCTCCTGTGGCTCCGGGCCCCCCACTGGCCCGTTCGGATCGACCTCCTGCTCGACGTGGAAGACCGTCACGGACTCCACGCTCCGATCCGTTTGCTCACAGACGTACGCCACCACCGGCCGGTACTGCGACTCGTCGGCGTACCGGACCCTGTGTCCGAACTGATGCCAGAGGGTCGTCGGATACGTTTCCGCCGCGTCTGGTGGGCGATCGAACGCGACCGTGCCCCCGTTGAGCGCGTCGACTGACTCACCGGATTCGAGCGTCGCCTGGACGACGTACCAACTGGAGGTGTCCGGCGGATTCGGCGCGAAGAACGACCAACTCACCTCTGACAGCTCGCCGGCCGGTTCCGACTCCGGGAGGTCGACGAGCCCGACCCCCACGGCCTGCCAGCCCACGAGCGCGAGGAAGACACCCACGAGCAGAAGAGCGCTTCCCGTTCGGATTCCGCGTCCAAGCCGGGACAGGGCCGGAACCGACGATTCGGTTGTCTCTCCGCCGTCGCTTCGGTACACACGCCCCGCGAACCGGGATGGCCCGTGGAGCCTCGACGTGATCGCCTCGACGACGTCCCAAGCCCTTGGCGGGAAGTACAAAAGCAAGACCGCGACCATGACGAACGGGAACACCCCGAGCCGCATCGTCGCGGCCATCCCGAGGTGCGCGGAGACGAACGCGAAGGCGACCCCGAACCTGAGCCGTTCGAGCGGGGCGATCAGCAATACGGACGCCGAAAGGAGCGCGATCCAGAGCCAGTTCATCGCCGTGAGGGCCGCGGCGTGCTCCGAGACGAACGGACCCAGTAGCACGACGAACTCCTCCAGCTGAAAGATCCGGGGGACTGCGATACCCGACATCCACGCGTCGCTCCGATATTTGGAGATCACGTTCGCCGCGTAGATCGACACGAGCGTCAGGAGGATGACGGCCGTCCCGAGCGAACAGACCCGTCGGTCGATCCGGTTTCCTCGTTCGGCATCCTCTCGTTCCTCACCCGTTCGTCTGTCGACGTCGTCCCGATCGTTGCGGCCGTCCGGACGGTCCGCACTGAGCGACCAGCGGGCGTCGAGCGGGAGAAAGAGGCTCAAAAACAGGACCACGACTAGGATCGTGTTCCCGCCGTTGATCACGAACGGATTTCGAGCGTACAGCGACGCGAGCAGAACGAGGGAGAGAGCCGTCGATATCCGGGTTCGATAGCCGACGAGCAGACAGGCAGCGGCACAAGCCGCAATTGCGAGTAGCCCCGTTTGCACCCACGCCGAGCCGGATATCGCGTGGATCGAGAGGGCCTCTAACACGGGGTACACATCGGCGAGCGTCGAACGCGGAAGGACTCCGCTGTCGGTGTAGAACGCGCTCAGCCCCGGGAGTCGGTAGGCGAGCAGATCTCCGAGAAGCAGGAGCGCCAACGCGATCCGGAACGCGCCGAGCGCTCGCGGATCGATCCCGAAATACGGTGTGCCGCGCTCACGGAGGGATTCGCGCGTCGCGGCGTATCGGGAACCCGCTTTCGAGAGTCGCTGGCGTGGTGTCGTCATTCGGTGATAGTAGTTGTACGATACGATCTCAGTGATAAGTGCTTTGTCGTCGTTTCGCCTGCCGCTCGCAACGCGCGACCCTTCCGCAGTTTTCAAGCCCGCCCGCCGTGAGGTTCCGACAATGACACGCACGGTCTGGATCAAAGCCGACGGAAGCGTCGGCGACTGGGAGACGCGTAAGCGACGGATCACGACCGCCATCGAGGCCGGGGCGGACTGGGTGCTCGTCGACGAGGCGGACGTCGGGCGCGTCCGCGAGCTGGGCGACATCTCGATCGCCGCGTTCCGGTCCGAGGCGGACGTCATCGACGACGCCGAGAGCGACGCGGAAGCCGACGCGTACTTCGTCGGCAAGGGCGGCGAGGGCGACGGAACGATCGACATGCCCGAGGACTTCTCCGGCTCCGCCGACCTCACCACGGTCCGCCGACGCGACGACCGCGCGCAGGGGGTGTACGTCCGCGTGCTCGGCACCGAGTACGAGCGGTTCGCCGAGGAGGCGGCGACCGACGCCGAGTTCACGATCGTCGTCGGCGAGGACTGGTCGATCATCCCGCTGGAGAACCTGATCGCTCGGGTCGGGGAGGAGACGCAGCTCATCGCCGGGGCGACGACGGCCGCGGGGGCGCAGACCGCCTTCGAGACGCTGGAGATCGGCGCGGACGGCGTCCTCCTCGACACGGACTCGCCGGACGAGATCCGCGGCGCGGTCGACGCCCGCGACGCGGCCGACCGCGAATCCCTAGACCTGCGGTACGCGGAGGTGACCGCGGTCGAGCAGACCGGGATGGCCGACCGGGTGTGTATCGACACCGGGACGCTGATGGACGACGACGAGGGGATGCTCGTGGGGTCGATGTCGCGCGGGCTCTTCTTCGTCCACGCCGAGACCGCCGAGTCGCCGTACGTCGAGTCGCGCCCGTTCCGCGTGAACGCCGGGGCGGTCCACGCGTACGTCAGGAACGCCGAGGGCGGGACGAACTACCTCGCGGAGCTGTCGAGCGGTGACGAGGTGCAGATCGTCGACACCGCCGGCCACACGCGGGAGGCGATCGTCGGTCGCGTCAAGATCGAGAAACGGCCGATGTTCCGGGTTCAGGCGGAGGTCGAGACGGACGACGGGGCCGACCGCGTGGAGACGCTGATCCAGAACGCCGAGACGGTGAAGGTGGCGACCAGCGACGGCAAGAAGGCTGTGACCGACCTCGAAGCGGGCGACGAGACGCTCGTGTACTACGAAGACGTGGCGCGGCACTTCGGCGAGGCGGTCGAAGAGAGTATCATCGAGAAGTAGCGGGGCCGAGCAGCGCGAGGCCCCGTATGCGAGCGGCGCAGCCGCGAGCCGAGTGGCCGACCGCACGGGAGGCCAGTATAACGGAGCGGGCCTGTGGCCCGTGAGTGTTCTTTTAAGTGCCACTCTGAATTGAGCGGATCGTATACCTACGAGAGCTGTTGTAGCAGGATCTAATCGGTTTTCGTGAGTCAGTAACTGACAATCCACGCGAACCCTTATCGGCGATGGAGAACGAATTGACCGTATGAACACGCCAGCCGAGCCCAAGACGGGCGTACCTGGCTCGGTCGGTTCGTCGGACGAAGGGCCGATCGAAACCAAGGATCCGCTCGATCGCCCTTTGGTTCGAGCACGGGCGATATCGGTCGCGCTCACGTTCCTGGGGATGATCGTAGGTCTGCTCGGTGGATGGCTCAGTGCGCCCTCGTGGCTCGTTTGGGGAAGCTACGCGGTCGCGTACGTCTCCGGCGGGTGGCACGGGCTTATCGGGAGCGTCACGGCCCTCCGCGAGCCCGCCGTGGAGATCGACCTCCTGATGGTTCTCGCGGCGCTCGGCGCGCTGATCATCGGTGCGCCGTTCGAGGGAGCGCTACTGCTGTTCCTCTTCTCGCTGTCCGGGGTGTTAGAGGAGTACGCGATCGGACGGTCGCGCACCGCGATCAAGTCGCTCATCGAGATGCGACCGGAGTCTGCCCGGGTTACGCGCGACGGCGAGCCCGTGTCGGTACCGATAGACGATGTCGAGGTGGGCGACGTGTTCGTCGTCCGGCCGGGCGACCGGCTCCCGCTCGACGGCGTCGTCGAGTCCGGCGAGAGCACGGTCGACCAGTCGTCGCTTACCGGCGAGTCGGTCCCCGTCACGAAGGAGCCGGGCGACGAGGTGTTCAGCGGGACCATAAACGAGACGGGAAGTCTGGAGGTGCGCGTCACGCGTGAGGCCCACGAGTCCGCGATCTCGCGGCTCATTCACATGGTCGAGGACGCCCAAAGCAAACAGGCACCCACCCAGCAGCTCATCGACCGCTTCGAGCAGCCGTACGTGCTGGCGGTGCTCGCGATGACGGTCGTCGCGATCGCCGCACCGATCCTCCTGTTGGATCACGCCTTCGACCCGACGTTCTATCGCGCGATGACGCTCATGGTGGCCGCCTCTCCGTGTGCGGTGATCATCTCGACGCCGGCGGCGGTGCTGTCGGCGATCTCGGCGGGCGGCCGACAGGGAGTCCTGTTTAAGGGCGGCGAGCACATCGAGACCGCGGGCGACGTGGACGCGATCGCGTTCGACAAGACGGGGACGCTCACAGAGGGGAACACCCGGCTGACCGACGCGACGGCGCTCGACCGCGCCGCGTTCGACGGCGGGGTCGCCCCTGGCGAAGGGGCCGAAGGCGACGCCGACGTCGCGGTCGCCGCCGCCGACATCACCGACGACGAGCTCCTCGCGATCGCGGCGGCGGTCCAGTCGCGCTCCGAACACCACCTCGCCGAGGCGACCGTCGAGGCCGCGGCAGAGCGCTCGCTCGATCCGTCGGAGGCGACGAAGTTCCAGGCCGTCGTCGGGAAGGGCGTACACGCGGTCGTCGACGGCAGAACGATACACATCGGTAATCCGCGGTACTTCGAGACGGTGCTCGACGGGCGGTCGATCCACGGGCTCGACCGCGGTCTCGACGCGGTCCACGACTTGGAATCCGACGGGAAGACCGCCGTGCTCGTGGCGAGCGAGCCTCACGATAGCGAACCGGAGGACGACGGAAACACCACCGCCGAGGGCGACGGCGCGGCACCGGTCCGCGTGCTCGGCTGGCTCGCGTTCACCGATACGATCCGCGAGGACGCGGCCGCCACGATCGCGGAACTCCGCGAGCAGGGCGTCGAACAGATCGTGATGCTCACGGGCGACAACGAGCGCGTCGCGCGCCACATCGCCGACGAGCTCGGCATCGACGAGGTGTACGCCGAGCTCCTTCCCGAACAGAAGGTCGAGCACATCGAGCGGCTCAAGGAGCGTCACGAGGGCGTCGCGATGGTCGGCGACGGCGTGAACGACGCGCCCGCGCTGGCGACCGCGGACATCAGTATCGGCATGGGCGGAGCGGGGACGGACGTGGCGCTCGAAACGGCCGACATCGTCCTCATGTCCGACAAACTGGAGAAGCTGCCCTACGCGTTCGCCCTGAGCCGCGAGACGAAGAAGACGCTGTACATCAACTTCGCCATCGCCTTCGGCGCGATCGCGATCATGATCGCCGCGATCCTCACCGCGGGGATCCCGCTCCCGCTCGCGGTGGTCGGCCACGAGGGATCGACCGTGCTCGTGAGCCTGATCGGGTTGCGGCTCCTCGGTTTCGACGGGTGATCGCGGTACGTGTATTCGGGAGGTCTGCGGTCAGATCCCGTACAGCTCGCCGTACTTCTCCTCGACGTAGTCGGTGAACGCATCGGCGGAGAAGTCCGCACCCGTGGCGCGGCGCACCAACTCGTTCGTCTCGTAACGGGACCCGTGTCGGTGGACGTTCTCGCCGAGCCACTCCTGGAGCGGCCCGAACTCGCCGTCGGCGATCTTCCCGTCGAGATCGTCGATGTCGCGTTCGGCGGCGTCGAACAGCTGGGCGGCCATCACGGAACCGAGCGAGTAGGTGGGGAAGTAGCCGAAGTTCCCGTGGCTCCAGTGGATGTCCTGCAGACAGCCCTCGCTGTCGGTGTCCGGGCGGATCCCGAGGTACTCCTCGTACTTGTCGTTCCACGTCTCCGGGACGTCTTCGACGGCGAGGTCGCCGCGGACGAGGTCGCGTTCGATCTCGAACCGGACGATGATGTGGAGGTGGTAGGTGAGCTCGTCGGCCTCGACGCGGATGAGGTTGTCCTCGTGTACTTGATTGAACGCCTCGTAGGCGTCCTCGACCGTCGCGTCGGCCGTCTCCGGGAAGCGCTCGTGGAACGCGGGAAGGAACTGCTCCCAGAACGCGCGGCTCCGGCCGACGTGGTTCTCCCAGAGCCGCGACTGGGACTCGTGCACGGAGAGGTCGCGCGATTCGCCGAGGGGGGTCGCCCAGTGCTCCTGCGGAAGTCCGAGGTTGTACTGCGCGTGGCCGTACTCGTGGATCGTCGAGCCGATCGCGCCGAGCGGGTCGGACTCGTCGAAGCGGGTCGTCACGCGGCAGTCGAACTGGTTGCCCGAGGTGAACGGATGCGAGGAGACGTCGAGGCGCCCGCGGTCGAAGTCGTAGCCGACGAGGTCGAGCGCGTCGCGCGCGAGCGCTTCCTGATCGTCCTCGGGGAAGGTCCCCTCGAAGGTGTCGACGGCGAGGTCGGCGTCGGACTCGCGGATCGCGTCGATCATGGGAACGAGCGTCTCGCGGAGTTCCTCGAGGATGGACTCGGCGCGATCGATGGAGAGGCACGGCTCGTACTCCTCGAAGAGGACCTCGTACGGGTCGCGGTCAGGGTCGATCTGTTCGGCGTACTCGCGTTTCAGCTCGACGTGTTTCTCCAGGTAGGGAGCGAACGTCTCGAAGTCGTCTTCGGCTTTCGCCTCCTCCCACGCCTGCAGCGCTTCCGAGCCGGTCTCCGAGATCTCCTCGACGAGCTCGACGGGGACGGCGTCGGCGCGCTCGTACTCCCGGCGGACCTCGCGGACGACCGCGGCCCGCTCGTCCGTGAGATCGGTCTCGTCGAGCTCGCCGAGCAGCTCGGCCGTCTCCTCGTCGGTGACCATCTCGTGCTGGATCGACGAGAGCGTCGAGAGCTGTTTCGACCGGGCGGGGGTGCCGCCCGCGGGCATCATCACCTGCTGGTCCCACCCGAGCACGCCGGCGGCGCTTCCGACCGTGTTCCACCGTCGAACGCGGTCGAGGAGGGCGTCGTACGCGTCCGGGGCGTCGGTCGTGTCGTCGGCTTCGGCTTCCGTTGCCATACGCCACGGATCGGTCGCGCAGGTTAAGAAGGGACCGAACGCGGAACCGCCGAGTTCGCCGTCCAGCGGACGCGGCGGCGGACCGACCGCAGGTCGACCGCGAGCGGGTCGCCCCACGGAGCCGGGCGAACCCGCCCCGAGCGCGACCTATTTCAGACCGGCCGCCGAAGCGTCGACAACGAATGGACACCGACGAGGACACCATCGACCTGCGATCCGACACCGTCACGACGCCCTCGGATGAGATGCGCGAGGCCGCCCGCGACGCCGAGGTCGGCGACGACGTGTACCGCGACGATCCGACGGTCAACGAGCTGGAGCGCCGGGCCGCCGAGGCGGTCGGCACCGAGGCCGCGCTCTACGTCCCCTCGGGGACGATGGCGAATCAGATCGCCGTCCACGTCCACACCGAGCCCGGCCAAGAGCTGCTCTTAGAGCGGGAGTCGCACATCTACCGCTGGGAGCTCGCGGGCGCGGCGAAGCTGTCCGGCGTCCAGACCCGGACGATCGACGCCGGTGAGCGCTGCGTGCCGACCGCGGACGCGGTCGCCGAGGGGCTCGTGAACGAGGACCTCCACAGACCGGGAACGGGGCTACTCGCGCTGGAGAACACCCACAACTACCGCGGTGGGATCGCGGTCCCGGTCGCGGAGACCGCCGCGGCCGCCGAGGTCGCCCGCGACGCCGACGTGCCGGTCCACCTCGACGGCGCGCGCGTGTTCAACGCCGCGGTCGCGCTCGGCGTCGACGCGAGCGAGATCGTCGAGCCCGTCGACAGCGTCACATTCTGTCTCTCGAAGGGGCTCGGCGCGCCCGTCGGCTCGATCCTCGCCGGCGACGAGGCCTTCGTCGGGGCCGCTCGTCGCGTCCGGAAGCTGTTCGGCGGCGGGATGCGACAGGCCGGGATGATCGCCGCTCCCGGACTGCTCGCGCTGGAGAACGTCGACCGGCTCGCCGAGGACCACGCCAACGCCGAACGGCTCGCGGCCGGGCTCGGCGCGATCGACGGCATCGACGCGCCAGCGCCGGACACGAACATCGTGGTCGCGCACACCGAGGCCGCCGGGATCCGAGCCGCGGACCTCGTGGAATCGTGCAAGGCGACTGGCGTCGGCTGCGTCGAGTTCGACGAGTACGCGACGCGGTTCACGACGCACCTCGACGTCGACCGCGGGGACGTCGACGACGCGGTCGAACGGATCGGCGACGCGGTCGCCGCGCTGTCGACGTGAGACGGCAACGGCAGGCAGCGGTCAGCTGATATCGACGGGTCGGCGGGCTCCGTTCTCACGGAAACCTTCAATTTGACGCGCGATCAACACGGCGGCATGGACATGAGACGGTTCGGCGCGGAGCCGCAGCCTGGGCGAACAGAGGTGAACGGCTCCCTTCCCTGAGGTCGTCGGGGTCGACATCAGCGGCCGTCACGAGGAAGACGACGGGTACCTGATGGTCGCGGCCGCGGTCCACGCGCGGATCGATTCGACGCGGATCCGGTCGGTCGAGGGGATGGGATTCGCCGCCGCCCGCGAAGGCCCGACTCTCGACGCGACGCTCGAGGTCACGGCGTCGGCGATCGGGAACCTCCCCGAGCCGCCGGACGGTCCAATCGTCGCCGAGAACGGCGAGTTCTACGAGGAGCCGGCGGATCGCGTCGGACTGAGCTTCCAACCCGACTTTAAATATGTCGAGAGCATAGGGGAACGCGAAACAGTGCAGGCAGCACACTACGCCGCGTACGCCGCTCGCGACCTCCTCTTATGACGAGGGACGTCGCGGGGGCGGACGCCGACGGAGACGCAGAATCGGTCCCTCGGGAGCAGCGGGCAGTCGTCGCGAAGCGCGTCGACACCGGGACCGCCGACCTGACCGAGATACGTCAGCTCGCGGCCGCCGCGGGCTACGAAGTCGTCGGTGAGCTCTCGCAGACTCGCACGGAGGACGCCGCGTTCATGTTCGGCGAGGGGAAGGTCGCGGAGCTGCGCGACTTGGTCCGCCGGACCGACGCTGGTGCCGTGATCGTCGACAACGACGTCGGACCCTACCAGACGTTCAATATCGGCGGCGAGCTTCCCGAGGGCGTCGCGGTGATCGACCGGTTCACCCTCATTCTGGAGATTTTCGGCCAGCGCGCGAACACCCGGAAGGCCCAGATCCAGGTCGAGCTCGCGGAGCTCCGGTACGAGCTCCCGCGCGCCGAGGCGAAAGCGAGTCTCGCGAAACGCGACGAGCGACCCGGATTCATGGGGCTCGGCGAGTACGACGAGAGCGTCGAGCGCGACATCAAACGACAGATCTCCGAGATCCGTGACGAGCTCGACTCGATCGCCGAAAAAGAGCAGGACCGTCGCGAGCAACGCCGCGATTCCGGCTTCGATCTCGTCGCACTCGCGGGGTACACGAACGCCGGCAAGTCGACGCTGATGCGGCGGCTCGCCGCCGAGATCGATGTCGACGAGAACGCCGACCGCCACCCCGACCTCGATCGGACCGCGGAGTCGCAGGACATGCTCTTTACCACGCTCGGCACTACGACCCGCCGCGCCGAGATGGAGAAGCGGGACGTACTCCTGACGGACACGGTCGGGTTTATCGCGGACCTCCCGCACTGGCTCGTCGAGTCGTTCGAGTCGACGCTCGACTCGGTGTACCGCGCCGACCTCGTCCTGCTCGTCGTCGACGCGAGCGAGCCGGTCGAGGTGATGCGCGAGAAGCTCGTTACCAGCCACGACACGCTCTACGAGCGCAACGAGGCGCCGATCCTCACCGTCTTCAACAAGGTCGACTGTCTGGCTCCCGGTGAGCTGGCGGACAAGCGCGGGGCGCTGTCCGGCGTCGCGCCCGATCCGGTCGCGGTCTCGGCGAAGACCGGCGCTGGCGTCGCCGAGCTCCGCGACCGCGTCGAGGCGGAGCTCCCCGACTTGGAGCGCGAGCGACTGGTCCTCCCCGTCTCCGACCAAGCGATGAGCCTCGTCTCGTGGATCCACGACCACGGCCACGTCGACGACGAGGCGTACGCGGACGATCAGGTAACCGTCGATTTCGAGGCGAAGCCGTCTATCGTCGCTCGCGCCCGGTCGAAGGCGGCTGACCTCGCGGCGACGGGATCGGCCGCCGACTCGGCCTGACGAGCCGACGTGACCGGCGATCTCCCTCTCGCCTCGCCGTGAGTGCCTTCGGAGCGGTGCCCCGGCGACCGTCGTCGGTCAGCGGGAGCGCGGACAAAGTATACATTCCTCCACTTGCGAACACGTATCATGGATAACGCCGGATCCGACGGCCGGCGGTTCGACGAGCCGAGCCACGCTGACGGTGTGGGCGGCGAGGCGGTTATCGAGCCGCTGGCCGCGTTCCGCGAGCGGGCCGTTACGAGCGACAGGGGGGTCTACGAGAGATTTGAGGCGGACTGGCCGGAGTGCTGGGAGGCGGCCGCTGACCTGCTCGACTGGGAGCGCCCGTACGAGACGATTTTGAACGACGACGACCCGCCGTTTTACGAGTGGTTCGCCGGCGGCGAGCTGAACGCCGCGGCGAACTGCGTCGATCGACACCTCGACGACCGCCGCAACCAGCTCGCGATCAGATGGTTCGGCAAACGCGGCGAGCGCCGGTCGTACACCTACCTCGACCTCTATCGAGAGGTGAACGCACTCGCGGCCGGGCTCCGCGAACTCGGCGTCGAGGAGGACGACGTCGTGACCCTGTACATGCCGATGATCCCGGAGCTACCGGTCGCGATGCTGGCGTGTGCGCGGATCGGCGCGCCGCACAACGTCGTCTTCGCGGGGCTCTCGGCGGAGGCGCTCTCCACCCGCCTCGACGCCGCGGACTCCGAGTACCTGATCACCTGCGACGGCTACTACCGCCGGGAGGACGCGTTCAACCAGAAATCGAAGGCCGATAACGCCCGGCTACGGATGGACGGCGACCTCGACGCGACGGTCGTCGTCGACCGGCTCGGCGACGCCCTCGATGTGCCCCTCGGGGAAGACGAACACGAGTACGAGTCGCTCGTCGACGCGCACGACGGCGAGACGGTCGAGCCGGTCGCACGGGACGCCACCGACCTGCTCTTCGTGATGTACACGTCGGGAACGACGGGGCGGCCGAAGGGCGTCGAGCACGCGACCGGCGGCTACCTCGCGCACGTCTCGTGGACGACGCGGAACGTCCTCGACGTGCGCCCGAACGACACCTACTGGTGTGCGGCCGACATCGGCTGGATCACGGGTCACTCCTACGGGGTGTACGGCCCGCTCTCGGTCGGGACCACGACCGTCCTCTACGAGGGCTCGCCGGACTATCCCGACCGCGATCGAGTGTGGGACCTCATCGAGCGCAACGCCGTCAGCGTCTTTTACACCTCGCCCACCGCGATCCGCTCGTTCATGAAGTGGGGCGCGGAGTACCCAGAGCGCCACGACCTCTCGTCGATCCGCCTCCTGGGGACCGTCGGCGAATCTATCACGCCGAAGGCGTGGCGGTGGTACCGCGAACACGTCGGCGGCGGCGAAGCGCCGGTGGTCGACACGTGGTGGCAGACGGAGACGGGCGCCATCGCGCTCGCGACGCTCCCGGGGGTCACGCCGATGAAGCCCGGGAAGGTGGGGCCGCCGCTGCCCGGAATCGACGCGCGGGTCGTCGACGAGGACGGCGAGCGAGCTGATCCCGGCACCCCCGGCTACCTCACCATCGCGTCGCCGTGGCCCGGAATGCTCCGCGGGCTCCGCGAGGGAGACGAGCGCTATCTGCGGGAGTACTGGGTCGACGCCGAGGACGGCTGGCGGTACCGGACCGGAGACGGAGCGGCCGTCGACGAGGACGGATACGTCACCATACTCGGTCGCGTCGACGACGTCATCAACGTCCGCGCTCGGCGGTTCAACACCGCGGAACTCGAGGCCAGTATCGTCGGCACGGACGGCGTGACCGAGGCGGCAGTGGTCGGCGACGACGGCGGCCGAATCGTCGCGTACGTGACGACCAGGGGCGACGTCGACCCCGGAGCGGATCTCCGGACGACGATCGCGGATCGAGTGGCGCAGTCGGTCGGCGACCTCGCGCGGCCGGACCGGATCGTGTTCACTCCGGAGCTCCCGAAAACGCGGTCGGGGAAGATCATGCGGCGTCTGTTAGGAGATATTGCGCGCGGCGAGGAGTTCGGCGACGTGAGCGCGCTCCGTAACCCCGAGGTCGTCGGCGAGATCGAGTCGGCTGTTCGAAAAGAGTAACCAAAGAAAGTTACTATTAAAGCACACAGAAACATAATACGGTTTCATATTACCCCGCTCGTAGTAGCGGTATGCGCACCCTCGTCTCGCGGTCCGCCCTCAACCACCGCAAGCGGGCGCTCGTCAAGACGCTCTGTTATCGACTCGTTATGGTCACGATTACCGTCTTCGTCGCGTGGGCGGTCGTCGGCAACATCGGCGACGCGCTGCATATCGGTATCGTGACTAACTTGGTGAAAACAGCGACGTACTACGGGTACGAACGGTTCTGGGACCACATTACGTGGGGTATCAGGGACAGGCGGTGAGCTCGGAGCTGCCATCCTCTTGCGACTGAAGCCGCGGTTGTTGCGGACAAGCCGCGGTACCGGTCGATCCACGCTGCGGGTAGTTGTTTCGTATTTTTGTTTATAAGCGATCCAGATAGACGGCAGTGTCAACCATAGTGGCCGTAATGTTCTCACTTGACGGCCGTTCACCGGCGTTTCGCGCTCATATCGTCGTTCTATCCAATACTTATATTTCGGGTTATCTTCGTTATACGAAACAGATGCCGGACGGACTCACCGCCGACGCGTACGACGCGCTCGTCACCGCCGCGGAGACGTACCGCGCCGGGATCGTCGTCAGACTCGCCGGAGAAGCGGGCCTCCGAACCGCCGAGATCACTCGTGTGGCGCCGGGTCACCTCCGCGAACCGGACACCGGGACGGGTTCGGGTCTACTCTCCGTGCCGGTCGAGAGCGGAGGCGCGGGCGACGGCGATGGCCGAGACCGTCGAGACGCGGCGGATCGAGAGACGACCGTTCCCGCGTCGCTCGCGGCGGAACTCCGCCGATACGCCGAGAACACGGGGCTCGACGAGGACGAGCCGTTCGTCGACGTCACCCCCCGCCGCGTGCAGATGATCGTGAGCGAGACGGCCGCGCGTGCCGCCGAGCGGACCGGCGGTGCGGTCCCCTCGGACGTGACGCCGAGCGACCTTCGCGCGACCTTCGCGCGGCGACTCCTCGTCGATCGCGGTGTGAGTCCGCACGTCGTACGCGAGGCGGGAGGGTGGGAGACGATGGGGTCGCTCGACGAGTACCTCGACCCCCTCGACGGGGACGCGATCGCCGAGGCAGTAGCCGACGGCTCCGACGGAGACGAGACCGCCGATCCGATCGACGGCCACGTCTCCGCCGTGTTGAGCGGGTTCGAAGGCATCGCGGACGCAAGCGACGCGGAGATCGACCCGCCGATCGCGGCGGTCCCTAACCGGCTGACTGACGCAGAGCGCTGGTCCGAGGCGTGGGTCGTTCGCGGGTGGACCGACGGCGAGCGCACGGAGGTCGTGGGGGCGGCAGGCGTCGACCGAGAAGTGCTCGTCGACCGCGGCGTCGCCGACGGCGGCCCGTGGCGCGACGCGCTCGCTGATGGGGAGCCGGTCGCGAGCGACGGCCACCCGGCCACGGGAGGTCGCCCGTCGCTCGCGGTTCCCGTTCGCTATCGGGAGGCCACGCACGGGGCGCTGTGTGTCGTCGCCGCGAACGGTGCTCCCGTGACCGACGACGAGCGACGGGCCCTGTCGACGCTCGGGACCTGTCTCGGCTGGGCGGTGACCGCGGCGCGGTGGCACGACTTGCTCCACTCCGACGCCGTCACCGAGGTAGAGTTCAGAACCGCGGACCAAGGGGCGTTCATCGCCCGGACGAGCGCGGCGCTCGGCTGTCGCATCGAACTGGATTCGACCGTCTCCGTCGACGACGACGCCTCCCGGTTCTATCTCACCGTGGACGACGCCCGACCGCAGGGAATTGCCGACGTAGTCGCCAACGCGGACGGCGTCAGCGACCTGCGAGTCGTCGATACCCGCGAGGGCGGCTGCGCCGTCTCGGTCCGCGTCGAGGGCGGCTCAGCGGTGCGAGCCCTGACCGAACACGGGGCGACGGTCCGAGACGCGACCGGAAGCGACGGCGCCGTTCGCGTCGTCGCCGATCTCCCCGAGGGCGCGGGTATTCGACCCGTCGCAGACGGGCTCAGGAAGCGGTTTCCCGACGCTCGCCTCACGAGCAAGGAGTCCGTTTCACGGCCTCCGGTCACCGAATCGTCGCTCCGGGAGGGAGTCACCGATCGATTCACCGACCGACAGTGGGCCGCTCTGTCGGCCGCGTACCACGGGGGTTACTTCGACTGGCCGCGGGGAAGCACGGCCGAGGAAGTCGCCGACGCGATGGGCGTCTCCTCGCCGACGTTCCACAACCATCTCCGGAAGGCACAGCGGGCGCTGCTCGACGGGCTCTTCGAGGAGGAGCAGCGACGCGACCCGAGCAACCGATACGCGCCCTGAAGAGAGTGATGACCGCGCCGATTCGACCGGAGATCTATCACGATTTTTCGTATTTAGCGTTAGCGTTTATATGCCGAGATCGGTTGGGTACGCCCGTACCATGACAGAGGGTGACGGTCAACTGGAAGCGAGATTGGAAGAGCAGGAGGTGTTCGAGCCGTCGGCGTCGTTCGCCGAGCAGGCGAACGTGTCCGACCCAGACATCTACGAGGAGTTCAACGAGAACTGGCCGGGATGTTGGGAGGCGGCCGCGGACCTCCTCGACTGGGAGTCTGACTACGATCAGGTGCTCGACGACAGCAACCCCCCGTTCTACGAGTGGTTCACCGGCGGGGAGCTGAACGCGTCGGCGAACTGTCTCGACCGACACCTCGACGAGCGGGGCGACGAGGCCGCGATCGAGTGGGTCGGCGAGCCCGTCGACGAGGACGATCGCACGTACACGTACGCGGAGCTCCACCGCGAAGTGAACGAGTTCGCGGCCGCGCTCCGCGACATGGGCGTGGAGGAGGACGACGTCGTGACGATGTACATGCCGATGATCCCGGAGCTACCGGTCGCGATGCTGGCGTGTGCGCGAATCGGCGCGCCACACAGCGTCGTCTTCGCCGGGTTCTCGGCCGACGCGCTCGCGACGCGAATGAACTCCGCGGACTCCGAGTACCTCGTTACCTGTGACGGCTACTACCGCCGCGGCGATCCCCTCGATCACTTGGACAAAGCCAACGAGGGGCTCTCCGGCGTCGAGCACGACACAACCACCGTCGTCGTCGACCGACTCGGCCCCAACGGCGACGACTTCGGCCACGAGCTCGACGACGACCAGCTCGACTACGGCGACGTCGTCGCGGACCACGAGGGCGCCGAGGTCGAGCCGGTCACCCGCGACGCCGAGGACATGCTCTTTTTGATGTACACCTCGGGAACGACAGGGAAGCCGAAGGGAGTGAAACACACGACCGGCGGCTACCTCTCGTGGGTGTCGTGGACCTCGCAGGCGGTCCTCGACATCAAGCCGGACGACACGTACTTCTGTTCGGCCGATATCGGCTGGATCACGGGTCACTCGTACATCGTCTACGGGCCGCTCGCGCTCGGAACGACGACGATGATGTACGAGGGCACTCCGGATCACCCCGAGCGTGACCGGCTCTGGGAGATCGTCGAGGAACACGAGGCGACGCAGCTGTACACGGCTCCGACGGCGATCCGCGCGTTCATGAAATGGGGCTCGACGTTCCCCGACCAGCACGACCTCTCCAGCCTGCGACTGCTCGGGACGGTCGGCGAGCCGATCAACCCCCGCGCGTGGAAGTGGTACTACCAGCACATCGGCGACGAGGAGTGCCCGATCGTCGACACGTGGTGGCAGACCGAGACGGGCGGGATGATGGTCACGACGCTCCCCGGTATCAAGGACATGAAACCCGGGGCAGCCGGACCGCCGCTGCCGGGACTCGACGTACAGATCCTCGACACGCTCGGGGAGGAAGTCGGTCCGGGGAAGGCCGGCTACCTCACCGTACAGAAGCCGTGGCCCGGCATGCTCCGGACGCTGTACAACAACGACGAACGCTACATCGAGGAGTACTGGGCGGAGTACTCCGACACGGACAGCGACGACCCCGACGACTGGGTGTACTTCCCCGAGGACGGTGCCAAGATAGACGACGACGGCTACATCACCGTACTCGGCCGCGTCGACGACGTGCTCAACGTCTCGGGCCACCGGCTCGGGACGATGGAGATCGAGTCGGCGATCGTCGGCGTCGAGGGCGTCGCCGAGGCCGCCGTGGTCGGCGGCGACCACGAGATCAAAGGCGAGGCCGTATACGCGTACGTGACCACCGAAGACGGCTACGAGGGCAACGACGAGCTCCGAGACGCCATCATCGCCGGTGTCGAGGACGCCATCGGTCCGATCGCCCGACCAGAACAGGTCGTGTTCACGCCCGACCTGCCGAAGACGCGGTCCGGAAAGATCATGCGCCGCCTGCTGGAGAACATCGCCGACGGCAAGGAACTCGGCAACACCAGCACGCTGCGTAACCCGGAGATCGTCGAAGATATCCAGAAACAGGCGAACAACTGAGACCACGCTCGGTCTCATTTTCGGCCGAAGACGCGCGGTTAAGTGACAGGAGACGGCACGAACCACAACCGAGACACACGCACACGAGCTATGACAGATAACGACAGACACGATTCGACGGCAGACGCGGCCGCCCCAACCGATGAAGGGGTTGCCCGAACCGACGGAGGAATGACCGATGTCGAACGAGAGAAGCAGACGGATTACCTGGACGTCGAGATCAACCTATTGAAACCCGCGACGCCGTTCATGCGCGATCACCTCCGAGTGATCTGGATCGGCTTCGCGATCTGGGTCGTGACCACGTTCGGACCCATAACCGCGACGCGGATCGCCCCGGGCGCGATGACGACGGAGATGCCGGTGATCGGCTTCCCGTTCCACTACTTCGCGATCGCGATCGGTGCGCCGGGTGCCGCGCTGCTCCTCTCCGTGTGGTACGCGAAGAAGCGCGACGCGATCGACGAGAAGTACGGCATCGAACAGGTCGACAACGCGGCGTTGGACGCCGACGACCCAGCCGATGAAGGGGCTGCCGCCGCCGACGGGGGTGCCGCCGAATGATCCCGACATCCGTGCTCATGCAGTCGGAGGAGCTGCTCCCGGAAGGGCTGGAGATCGGCTTCAAGCTCGTTCCGGCGATCATCGTCATCTCGATGATGGGCCTGTTCCTCGCGGTCGGCTTCGTGTTCAAGGTCGCCGACACCGACGACATGTGGGTCGCCGGGCGGTCGATCGGGAACGTCGAGAACGGGATGGCGATCGGCGCCAACTGGATGTCCGCGGCGTCGTACCTCGGAATGGCCGCGCTGATCGCGCTGTCGGGCGTGTACGGACTCGCCTTCGTCGTCGGCTGGACGACGGGCTACTTCGTCCTGCTCATCTTCATGGCCGCGCAGATGCGTCGGTTTGGCAAGTACACGGCGCCCGACTTCGTGGGTGACCGCTTCAACTCGGACACGGCGCGGGCGCTCGCGGCGATCACCACCTTCCTCATCGGGTTCGTGTACGCGCTCGGACAGGCTCGCGGGATGGGACTCGTCGGGATGTACGTCCTCGGCGATATCAACAACGTGATCGCGCTCCCCGGGCTGAGCGCGTATCAGGCGATGATGGTGCTGTTCATGGTCGTCACCGTCGCGTACCTGACGCTCTCGGGGATGCTCGGCGCGACGAAGAACATGGCGCTGCAGTACGTCATCCTCATCGGCGCGTTCATCGTCGGGCTGTTCGCGACGGGCTGGGCGTCCGGGTACTCGACGATTCTCCCCCAGATAGAGTACGGGATGTTGATAAGCGAGCTCGGGAGCGAGTTCTCAGCGCCGTTCGCGGGCGGGAGTTACTACCTCTGGATCGCGACCTGTTTCAGCCTCGTGTTCGGGACCTGCGGACTCCCGCACGTGCTCGTCCGGTTCTACACCGTCGAGAACGAGCGGACGGCCCGCTGGTCGTGTACGTGGGGGCTCGGATTCATCGCCGTGCTCTACCTGTCCGCACCCGCGTTCGCCGCCTTCGGGACTGACCTCTACAGCGACGCGGTCCGTCCGGCGTACGGCGACCCCGGCATGACCAGCGCGGCCGGAGACGTGATCGTCGTGCTCGCCGCACAGCTCGCGAACCTGCCGACGTGGCTCGTCGGCTTCGTCGCCGCGGGCGGCATCGCCGCCGCCGTCGCGACGACCGCGGGGCTGTTCATCGCCGCGTCGTCCGCCATCTCGCACGACATCTACGCGAACATCATCAACGAGGACGCGACGCAGCGCCAGCAGGTGCTCGTCGGTCGACTCAGCATCGTCGCCATCGGCCTGCTCACGATCATCTTCGCGCTCGACCCGCAGCAGCCGATCGCCGCGCTCGTCTCCTTCGCGTTCTCGCTCGCTGCTATCGTCCTGTTCCCGATGTTCTTCCTCGGGCTCTGGTGGGAGAACACCAATCGGCCCGGCGCGCTCGCCGGGATGATCACCGGACTGGTCGTCTGGTTCATTCCGATGTTCAACGAGGCGAACTTCGGGCTGTTGACGACGCCGGAGGGACAGACGGCCTTCATCCCGGTGCTCAACACGTGGATGCCCGCCATCGGCTCGGCGCTCATCGGCGTCCCGATCGTCTTCGCGGTGACGATCTTCGTCTCGTACGTCACCGACGAGCCGCCGCTGCGGACCAAACAGATGGTCCGGCAGTGTCACAGTCCCGACCCGATGCCGAAGGACAAGACGGCCGCGCAGGTCGTCGCCGAAAAGAACAACAACGCGCCTGCTGACGACTAACCGATGTACGAAAAGATCCTCATTCCGACCGACGGAAGCGACGTGGCGAACAACGCGGTGGCTCACGCGATCGATCTCGCCGAGAAGTACGACGCCGAGATCCACGCCCTGTTCGTGGCCGACACGGACATGGTCGCGTACAGCCTCGGGACCGAGCAGGTGGACCGAATCCGCCAGGGTAAGTTCGGTGAAATGACCGAGTTGGCCGAGGACGCCGCAGAAGCGACGGGCTTCGTCCGTGACCAAGCGGAGGCCGCTGGCCTCGAGTTCTTCGAACGACACGCGGGGGGCCAGCCGCACGACGTGATCGCCGACTACGCGCGGAACCACGATATCGACCTCATCGTGATGGGGAGCCACGGTCGCTCCGGCGTCCGTCGCGCGCTCCTCGGGAGCGTCACCGAGCGGACCCTCCGATCGACCCACGTTCCGGTGTTCGTCGTCGACTACGTCGAGGGGCGCTGAGGCCGTCGAACTCGGACTCGAATCTTTTTGTCGCCGTCGACGAGAAACACCGATACCCGGACCGATCCCGAACATCCAAGCCGCCGGCACGAGGACGCACACTCATGACCGACACGACCGCACCAGACGACTCGGGGAGCGAGCCGAGTCTCGGCGATCGGCTCCGCAGGCACGTCTCCGAGAACCGGCGAGGCATGTTACATGACCTCGTGTTCGCGTTGGCGTGGGTGACACTCGTGTCGCTGTTGTTCGATTACGTCTTCGTGAACGCGCCGACGTGGGCGTACTACATGTTCATGCTCGCTGGAATCCCGGCGTACTTCGGCTTCTTTATCTCGTTGGACATGGCGCGGGAACAGCGGTAGCGCCCAAGCCGCCAATGCTGTTCGGCGTTTACCGTGCCGGGCCGTCGAGTCGGTCGGTCGTCGAGGCGGTCAGTCGTCGAGTGCGTCGGCAGACGGGTCGGCTGATGCCTCCGACCCGCCCTCGACGACCCCCTCGGTCCACGTCCCGCGGAGGAACCACGCCGCGCCGACGACGAAGGAGACGACCGCGGCGGTCGCGTACGCCCACCACAGGCCCACAACGCCCCAGTCGAGGCCGGTGTAGCCGATATCGAACGCGGGAACCGCAACTGGGCCGACGTCGACTCCACCGAGCGTGACGCCGACCGCGCCGAACGCGAGCAGCGCGGCGAGCGGGATCCTGACGACCCACCGCGAGAGCAGCGACAGCACCAGCGCGGCCTTCGTGTGTCCGGCGCCGCGGAACGCGCCCTGAATCACCATCAGGCCGCCGAAGAACGCCCACGACAGCGCGATGACGCGGAGGAAGACGACTCCCTCAGCGATCGTCGCGGGATCGTCGATGAAGACGCCGATCGCGGTCGCGGGGAACAGCCAGACGGCGCCCCCGGCGACTCCCAAAAGCGCCATCGTTCCGAGGGTGGCGACCCGGGTGACCGCGGCGGCGCGCTCGGGCGTCTCCGCGCCGAGGTTCTGTCCCACGCCGGTCGCGGTCGCCTGTCCGACCGCGCCCGCGACCGACCACGAGATCGACATCAGCCTGACGCCGATGCCGTACGCGGCGGTCGCGGCCGGGCCGAACCGCGCGACGAGCGCCGCCATGAACACCGCCGCGAACGACCGCGCCCACCCGTCGAGGGTGGCCGGGTAGCCGACGTCGATGAGCTTCCGGAGGATCGCGGGATTCGGCTTGAGGTCCCCCAGGTACAGCTTCACTCCCCAGTCCCCGCGGAGGAGGATCCAGACTCCCGCTCCGGTCGCGAACAGCCGCGCGATGAGCGTCGCGACCGCGGCCCCCCGCGTGCCGAGCGCCGGGACCGGCCCCCACCCGAGGATGAACACCGGGTCGATGACGATGTTGATCCCGGCGGAGATCCCGACGAGCCACATCGCCGTTTTCGTGTCACCGGCCCCCTGCAACGAGGAACGGAACGCGAAGAAGAGGAACGTGAGCGGCAGCGTCAGAAAGATGACCTCGATGTACGCGAGCGCCTCGACGAACACCGCGTCGCGCGCACCGATCCAGTACAGCAGCCAGTGTCGGGCGGCGAACCCGACGAGCGCCAGCGCGACGGAAACGACCACCGCGAGCAGTATCGTCTGGGCCACGATCTCGTCGGCGCGCCGGTCGTTGCCGGCGCCGACGTGCTGGGAGACGAGGGCGATAGTCGCGGCCGTGAGTCCCATCGCCGTCGAGACGAACAGCCACGACAGCGGGAACATGAGCGAGACCGCGGCGACGGCCTCGGTGCTCACGCGGCCGACCCAGAACATGTCCGCGAGGTTGTAGAGGGTCTGTAGCAGGTTTCCGAGCACGAGCGGCCACGCCAACTCGAACAGCTTCGGGGATATCGCTCCCGTCGTCATGTCGACCCGGGCGTCGTCGTTTCCCACGGTTCAGTCTACGAGGGCACACGAGGGGCACGCCCCTAACGGTTCGGGAGCCGGTGGGTTCGAAGGGGATCGGTGGGCCCACGGTCGACCTCGATCCGCGGCGTCATCGACCCGCGCGACGGATGTCCGCGACGTCTAACAGCGGCTCGTCCGGGTCGAGCGCCGAGCGGTACGCCGCCCGCGCGACGACCTCGACGGGGAGCGGGCGCGCCTCTCCGAGGCGGTCAGCGACGGGTGTTACGGAGTCGACGAGCCTGAGTCCGGTGTTAACGAGCGCCGAGAAGTGCGGCTGGTCGGCGCCGTACACCGGACCCAGACGCAGCGTCACGAGGGCGATGTCGAGTCCGGCGATCGCCGCCTCAGCTCGCCGCTTGGCCGTCAGGTACGCGCTCCGAGCGCCGGGCGGTTTCATCGCCGATGAGAGAAACACGAAGGTTTCGACGCCGGCCCGCTCCGACTCCAAGGCGGTGATCACGGCGCTGTCGCCGTTGAGCCGCTCGAAGGTGACGCCGTCGCCCGGTACTTCCTCCGTGATCCCGACGGAGTGAACGACCACGTCGACGCCGACGAGTCTGTCTCGCCACGCGTCGGGACGGAAGAGGTCGGCGCTGGTCCACGAGACCGCGTCGGCCCAAGGGGCGTCGGTCGGTGGACGGCCGCGTCGCGAGACGCTCCGCACGTCGTGACCGTCGCGCACCGCGAGCCGGCAGATCTCGCGGCCGATGAACCCGCTGCCGCCGACGACGAGGAGGGTCGACATACGTATCGGTTGTCACCGAACTGCCTTGGCGTTTTGGTCGGTGCGTCGTGGGTACAGCGCCTCGTATCGACGGTTTCGCCGGACGTACGCCGACAGATCGCGGCGCGAGTGACGCACACAACACTTATCATGGAGTCGGGAGTCTGTCCAGACGCGATGGCGAAAGGCAAGGTCGACTTCTTCAACGACACCGGCGGCTACGGATTTATCGAGAGTGACGACGCTGACGAGGACGTGTTCTTCCACATGGAAGACGTCGGCGGCCCGGACCTCGAGGAAGGCCAGGAGGTAGAGTTCGATATCGAGGAGGCGGACAAAGGTCCGCGCGCGAAGAACCTCACTCGACTGTAGCTCCGACGGCAGCATCCGCGCCCGACGATACCGAACAGCTCTCGAAACATATCTCGCGTATATTCACGCGCCGAGCGACGGCCCTGTCGACGCGCCGAGCGACGACGCTGTCTGTTTGTCCGCCGACTCTCCGCGTAGACGCAAGGGCGTACACCGCGAGCGACGCCGGAAGTTCGCCGAGCAGTACCGCTTGCGGGGGCACATCACGCCTTCCTCACGACGCGCCGAGCGTGGAGGCGGACGAGGAGCCGGATCGAAATGACGGTGACAATCAGACAGCCGGTGATGGCCGCGAAGACACCGATCACCGCCGACAAATCACCGAGCGCACTGGGGGCCGGAACGGTAACCGGGCGACGAACGAGCGGCGACGCAGCCCGGGCCGCGGCCGCCGTCGTGTCGGCCTGCCAAGCGACGACGCTCGTCAGTGAGGCGATAGCCGCGACGGCCCCGAGCCAGGCGGCCACTGAAGCCGCTCTCGCCCGGCGGCGCCGACTCTCTCGTGAGATCGTCGTCTCGGATGGGGTGGATCGCCGATTCCGTCGGGATCGAACCCGTACGGCCGGGGGTTCGCCGTCGCGGTTTCCGGGACGGCGGCTTCGACCGGTCGATCGCCGCCCCCTACGCTCTGGTCGCCGGTTTCGCGGGCGCATACGGCCGGTGGCCTCGCCACCGGTGGTAAACGCTCGCCTCCCGATCGCCGTCCGGTCGATCGGGCCCGTCTGTCGAGCAACTCAGGGGTTTTTGCCGCACGACGGCTTACGGACTCCATGTCGTCCCCCGAGCCGACCTACCGGACGCTGCGGGTGCTGTGCGCGAACGCAGCCGGTATGGCCGGGTTCCTCCTCGCGCTCGTCGCCGGACAACAGCTCGCGGGCGCGCTCGTCGTCGCCGCGATCGTTGGAGCGATCGGGTACGTCGCCTCCAGCGTGGTCGTCGACTTCGCGGCCGCCGGGTCGGACGGCCCTCGGTCCGGTTCGTGATCCGATCCGGTTCGGTTCGCAAAAAGGCAAAAGCAGAGGGGATCTGAAAGCGCGAGTTAGAACGCGCCGGGGTAGACGCTGACGTCGGCGTGGAGCTCGTCGCGGAGCGCGGTGTGGACGTGGCAGATGCCCTCCGCGCGCTCGGCGATATCGCTCGCGGTTTCGTCGTCGAGATCGGCCTCGACGTGCACGTCGAAGGCGATCGCCGAGAGGTCGTCGTCCTCGTCGAGTTCGGCGCTCGCGTCGATCTGTACCTTCCCGAGGTCCTCCTCGCCGCGCTGGCTGCCGCCGACGCGGAACGCGGGGAGATAACAGGAGGCGTAGGTTGCGATGAGCGCGGCGTTGGGGTTGGGGCCGGTCTCGTCGGTCGCGTCGATCTGGAGGTCGAAGTCGCCGACTTGGCTCGTGCAGGCGTATCCTTCCTCGGAAACGGTGGTGGTTTCGATGTCCGACATACGTGTACGTGGTGGGTTCGCCCCGGCCTAAAGGTTGCCATACCCGAAACGCCGCGAGCGAAAACGAGGCTCGGAGCGGTCGCGGGACGCTACTCCAGCGTGTACGTCTCGTCGCCGTCGAGCACGACCGGTTCGGCGGCCGCACCGGCCGCTTTCACCTCGTTGACGAACTCACGCGTGTCGATCTCGATCGGCGGGAACGTGTCGTAGTGCATCGGGAAGACGACGTCGGCACCCACCCAGTCGGCGGCGATACCGGCCCCGGCCGGTCCCATGGTGAAGTGATCCCCCGCGGGGAGCGCCGCGGCGTCGGGTTCGAGGTACGGCGCGATCACGTCGACCATCTCGGACATGATCCCCGTATCACCGGCGTGGTAGAAGGTCGTGCAGTCGGCGTCGGACTCCTGTGTCGGCTTCTTGTCGCCGATCACGAATCCGGCGGGCATTCCCGCGGACGTGCCGTAGCCGGTGTCGATCCCGTTGGAGTGGTCGGCACGGACCATCGTCACCCACGCGTCGCCGCATTCGACGGTGCCGCCGATGTTCATCCCCATGCCGCCGACCGCGGAGTCGTGGCCGAACGTGTCCTGGACGTAGCTCGTGAGTTCGGGCGTGGCGACCACGGTCGCGCCCTCGTACCGATCGGCGTCGGCGATGTGGTCCGTGTGACCGTGCGTCAAGAGGAGGTAGTCGGGGTCGAGCTCTTCCGGATCGACGTCGGTCTTCGGATTGTCGAAGTAGGGGTCGATCAGCAGTTCGGTGTCGTCGACCACGACGTGCCACGTCGAGTGGCCGTGCCAAGTGAGTTCCATGATACGCGTTGGATCTCTCAGCGAGTCGTAATAAAAACCGACGCCGCGATCTGGTCGAACGGGATCGACACCGGCACCGTACCCAGCCGTCGGGAGAGGAATTAAGCGCTCGCCGCGCGAACCGTCTGTCGATGCCCTCCGAGCGGAACGACGCCCCGCCGCAGACCGAGCGGTGTCGGGAATGCAATGGGGCGGTCGCCCCCGACGCGAACTTCTGTCCGGGCTGTGGCGCGGATCTGCGCGCGGCGGAACCGCGGAGCGGTGCCCCGCCCGCGTACTGCACGGAGTGCGGCGAGCCCGTCGCGCCCGGCGACGAGTTCTGCGCGAACTGCGGAGCGGCGTGCGGGAGCACCGGGAGCCCGACTCCCGATTCGCGGACTACCGACGCCGACGACACCGCGGATCCGGACGCCCGACGCGAGTTCCGCGCCCGAGTACGGGACCACCTCAACACGGGGTGGGAGCTCACCGAGGACCACGGCGATCGGGTCGTACTCGTCGACAGGGACATCGGCTCGATTTCGATCCACGTCCTTCTCCTGTTGACGACCGGCGGCGTCGGAAACCTGCTGTACGGGTGGTACCACCACTCGGAGCTGGCGGAGACGCGCCGGCTCAGCGTCTCCGACGGTCCGCTCCCGGACGGGGAACTGGCGACGCCCCGCGATGCGGACCCGCTCGTCACGCTCTCCGGCTATCTCCTGGGCGGACTGTTACTGTTCATCGGGCTGGGAATCGCCTCCGTCTCGATCGGAGAGGGAGCGGTCCTCGGCGCGCTGTTCGGGCTCGCGTTCGCCGCGATCGGGCTGTGGCTGACACCGCCTGCAGAGCGTCGGCTCGATCGTCGACACGGTCTCTCCCGATTCGGCCGTATCCGAACCGTCGACCACCGGATCACCCCCGCAACGGAGCGGACTGAGGCCCCCTGCGTCGTCTGCGGCGAGGACTTCGAGCGCGGGGTCGTCCGCCGGCGCCGCGATGAGACGGTCGTCGCGGGCGTCCCGATTCGGACCCACTCGATCCGTCACAACCACTACTGTACCGACTGCGCCCGCGAGGAACTGTTCGGCCGCGACGCGAGCGAAACGCAGATCGATCCGGACGTTGACCTCGACGACTCCGAGTTCGGACGGAACGGGGAGACGAAACTGGATGGGGAGACGAAACTGGATGGGGAGACGGAGCGGAAGCGCTGATCAGTCGATTTCCGCTGAGCGCCCTCCGGCAATCCTTTTATCAGTCCGTCCGACGGGGCGGTATGCACCGCGCACGGTTCCGCGACCCGGCTGGCTCGATCCGCGAGGGAACGTACGACCCCGAGACCGACACCGTCTCGTTCGCCGGGGCGGCGTACGCGCTCGACGACCCCGTCATCGACGTGCTCCCGCCCGTCGAGCCGACGAAGATCGTCTGTATCGGCCGTAACTACGCCGACCACGCCGCCGAACTCGACAACGAGGTCCCGGATCGGCCCCTCCTGTTCTTGAAGCCGCCGAACGCGCTCGCGGGCCACGGCGACACGGTCACGGTCCCCGAGGGCAAAGACCGGATCGACTGGGAGGCCGAGATCGCGGTCGTCATCGGCGAGCAGTGTAAGGACGTCGACGCCGCCGACGCGATGGACGTCGTCGCGGGGTTCACCTGCATGAACGACGTGTCGAACCGAGACGACCAGAACCGCGAGCAGAACTGGGTGCGCGGGAAGGCGTTCGACAACGCCGCCCCCCTCGGACCCGTCCTCGCGACGCCCGACGAGGTTCCCGCGGACGCGAGCGTCGAACTCCGCGTGAACGGCGAGACGAAACAGTCGAGCGACCGCTCGTACCTGATGTTCGACGTGCCGACGCTGATCGAGGAGGTCACCTCGTACCTCACCCTCGAAGCGGGCGACGTGATCTCTACCGGCACCCCGGAGGGGGTCGGTGCGCTCGCCGACGGCGACACCGTCGAGGTCGAGGTCGAAGGCGTCGGCACCCTCGAACACGACGTGCGGGTCCCGTGAGACGACGCGAAAGCTGCGACCCCTGAGACGGAGTGACCGCGAGAGACGACCAGACCGGCAACCCGGTGCCGCACGGGCCGATTCCACACCGGGTTTCCGATGAACGGTTCGCCGTCCCCGCTGTCCGGGCTCTCGCGTGACGGACTCGCACGACCAGCGAGTTCGGCCACTCTTAAGACTGACCGACCCGGATACCTCTCCATGCAACCACGGGATCTCTCTGATCACTCTCCGTACGTGCCCGGTCGGGGCGTCGAGGAGGTCGCCCGCGAGCGCGGGCTCGACCCCGACGACCTGATCAAGCTGTCCTCGAACGAGAACCCGCACGGACCGAGCCCCGACGCGGTCGACGCGATCCGGAACCACGCCGATCGCGTCCACCAGTACCCCAAGTCGTCGCACACCGACCTCACCGCGAAGATCGCCGAGACGTGGAGCGTCGACCCCGAGCAGGTGTGGGTGTCGCCGGGGGCGGACGGCTCGATCGACTACCTCTCGCGGGCCGCCTTGGAGCCGGGCGACGAGGTCCTCGTGCCGAGTCCCGGATTCGCGTACTACGCGATGTCGGCCCGCTATCACCACGGTGAGGTCACCGAGTACGCGCTCTCCGCGGACGACGGCTTCGCGCAGAGCGCCGAGACGGTCCTCAGCGCCTACGGCGGCGAGCGAATCGTCTACGTTACCTCGCCGCACAACCCCTCCGGATCGACGATGTCGCTGTCGGCGATAGCGACCGTCGCGGACGCGACCGCGGAGGAGACGCTCGTCGTCGTCGACGAGGCGTACGGGGAGTTCTCGGACGTCGACAGCGCGATTCCGCTGGTCGACGAGCGCGACGACGTGGCGGTCCTCCGCACGTTCTCGAAGGCGTACGGGCTCGCCGGACTCCGGATCGGCTACAGCGTCGTCCCCGAAGCGTGGGGCGAGGCCTACGCGCGGGTCAACACGCCCTTCGCCGCCAACGAGCTGGCGTGCCGGGCCGCGCTCGCGGCGCTGGACGACGAGGAACACGTCGCGAAGTCGGTCGAGACGGCTCGGTGGGCCCGCGAGCACATCGCCGCCGAACTCGACGCACCGACAGTCGAATCCGCGGGGAACTTCGTCCTCGCCGAGGTCGGCGACGCCGACGCGGTCGCCGAGGCCGCACAGGACCGCGGCGTTATCATCCGCGACTGCACCTCCTTCGGTCTCCCGGGCCACGTCCGGATCTCGACCGGCACCCGCGAAGAGACGCGCGAGGCCGTGGCGATACTCAACGAGACGCTGGCGGACCTCGATCTCGGTGTTCGGGCGTGAGCGGTACGGATCGGTCCGGTTCGGACTCCCCGCCGACCCGCGTCGCCGTCACCGGCACCCCCGGAACGGGGAAGTCGACGGCGACGGCGCTCCTCGCGGGAGAGTACGACGTGATTCACCTCAACGACCTGATAAAGGGGGACGACGACCTCTGGACCGAGCGCGACGCCGAGCGCGACACGCTCGTGGCGGACCTCGACGCGGTCCGGGACCGTCTCGACGACTGGTCCGGCGTGCTCGACTCCCACCTCGCGCACCGCTTCGACGTCGACCGCGTTATCGTGTTGCGGTGTCACCCCGAGACGATCGAGGCGCGGCTCCGCGAGCGCGGGGAGTCCGACGCGAGTGTCGCGGAAAATTCGGAGAGCGAGGCGCTCGACGTGATCCTCTCGGAGGCGGTCGCCGAACACGGCGTCGAGAACGTCTACGAGATCGACACCACCGACCGCGACCCCGAGGCCGTCGCCGACGCGATCCGCGCGGCGATCGAGGGCGAGCGCGAGCCGAGCGCCGGCACCGTGGACTTCATCGATTATATATGAGCCGGACGAGAGGGTCGGATCGATAGATGACTCTCGACCAGTACCGATCGGTGGCGGATCGCCTGCTCGGACCGTGGGTGCGCGCCGCCGCGAAGATCGGGCTCTCGCCGGACCAAGTGAGCGTCATCGCCTTCGGCGTCGCCGTCGCCGCCGGTGTCGCCTTCGCCGTCGGCGAGCCCGCGTTTTATCTACTCGGCGCGGTCCTCGTCCTGCTCAACGGCTGGTTAGACCTCGTCGACGGAGCGCTCGCTCGTCACTTGCGGGTGTCCTCCGACGGCGGCGACCTCCTCGATCACGTGCTCGACCGATACGCCGACATCGCGATCATCGCCGGGTTCACGGCCGGGATCGACGCGTACGCGCTCGGATTCGCCGCGGTCACGGGCGTGCTGATGACCTCGTACCTCGGAACGCAGATCCAGGCGGTCGGTATCGGCCGCGAGTACGGCGGGCTCCTCGGGCGCGCGGACCGGCTCGCGCTGATGGGAGTCGTCGGCGTCGTCGCCGCGGTGTACTCGGCCCCGCTCGTCGTCGGGCTGAACGTCGTCGGCTTGTTGCTCGCGCTGTTCGCCGTCGTCGGCCACCTCACCGCGCTCCAGCGGTTCCTCGGCGCGTGGAGCGACTTGTAAGCCCGCCCACCGCAGACGAGCGAACGTTTAAAAGCGTCCGGCCGGAACTGGGGGTATGCCCACCTTCGAGCTGAACCTGTCTGACGACGTCTACGCGGAGTTCCAGCAGCTCGCCGACCAGGAGTTCGTCTCCGAGGAGCAGGCCGCAGAGGACCTCATCGCGTCCGGTATCGAGGCGTACAACGTGAGCGTCGTCGACGACGACCCGCGCGACGAGATGCTCGACGGCGCCGAGAACAACATGTTCGACACGGCACAGGACCCCGGCAGCCTCGAAGACGACCGGCTGTAAGTCGGCGTCGCTCTCCTTGTTATCTCAACTGTCGGCCGCGGAGTGACGACAGCCGAGCCGACCCCTACGAGCCGCCGCTAGTACCCGAGCCGCAGGGCCCGGTTCGCCGCCAGCGTCGCGAGGCCGAGCGCCATCACGACGGCGAGCAGTCCGACGGCGACGGTCCATCCGGCGATATCGGAGATCGCGCCGACGACGACGCTGCCCGAGGCACCGATCACCATGTAGGCGGTCCGGACCAGTCCGAAGCCGGCCCCGCGCTCGGCCTCTGACAGGAGGTCCATGAACCGCGACTGCAGCGGCGCCCCCCACGACATCGCGAGACCGACGAAGCCGACGGCGACGACGGTTACCGGGAGTCCGAGGTCGAACGCCGCCGTCGCGGCGAGCAGCCCGTAGCCGACGACGCCGGCCGCCATCGTGCCCATCACGGTCGCGTCTCGTCCGATTCGGTCGGATACCGATCCCGTGATCGGCTGTGTCCCGCCGTGGACGACGAAGTACAGCGAGAACAGCAGCGCCGACAGCGCCGTGGAGAATCCCCCGCCGATCTCGAGGAACGTCGGGAGGAACGAGGCGGTCGCTTGCCACGTGAACGCGCCGAGCGTCGCCAGCGCGGTGGTGTACGCGATGCGCGGCCGGGAGAGGAGTTCGACGAGGGGCCCGAGCGCGAACCGCTCGCGGATCGGTTGGTCGGGGCGGACCGGCTCGGTCGGTCGCACACGCCACGCGAACAGGAGGAACACCGGCACCGCGGCGGCGACGCCGAGCAGGATCCCGACGCGCCACCCGTATCGCGACCCGACGAGCGCGGCCAACGGGGGCGCAGCGAGCCCCGCGAGCGGTCCCCCGGCCACGTGGACGCCGATAGCGCGGCCGATGTCGTCGAACTGCTTGGTGAGGAAGGTCGTCGCGACCGAGTAGTGGAGCCCCGCTCCCGTACCGAGAACGACGGTGAACAGCGCGAACACCGCGATCGACGGCGAAAGCGCGATCAGCAGCGAGGCGACCGCGGTCGCCCCCACGGCGGTCAAAATGATGAGGCGCTCGCCGTACCTGTCACCGAGGACGCCGGAGGGGAACTGCGCTAGCGCGTACGCGAGCCACATCCCGGAGAGCGCGAGCCCGACGGTCGCGTTCGTGACGCCGAACTCGGCGGTGATCCGCGGAACGAGCGGACTGATGACCAGTCGGGCCACCATCGTCGCGGTGAACGCGAGCGTACAGAGCGCGAGCGCCGTGTGTTTGTACCGCCAGTTCACGGTCGTCGTATTCGACCGGTATCAAAGCGGCTTCCGGTCGCGGCCAGCGGGACCGGCTGTGGTGTGCGATCGGGACACGCACGGCACCAGACGGAGCGGCCACCCGACGGAGCGGCCACCCGACGGAGCGGCAACTCGACGGGACCGGTCAGACCTCGAACGCGATCGGGTACTCCGTGAGGTTCTCGTAGCCGTCCTCGGTGACGACGACCAAGTCCTCGATCCGGACGCCGCCGACCGCGGGGTCGTAGAGCCCGGGCTCGACGGTGACGACGTGGCCCGGCTCCAGTTCGCCGCCGCCGCTCGCGAGCCGCGGGAGTTCGTGGACGTCGAGGCCGATGCCGTGACCGGTCGAGTGGATGAAGCCGGTCTCGGTGTCGGGGTCCGTCCGGAACGTCGGCTCACCGGCGTCCTCGTACACCGCACAGGCCGCGGCGTGGACGTCGGCGCCGGTCGCGCCCGGCTCGACCGCGTCGAGCGCGGCCTCGAACGCGCGTTCGGTGAGGTCGTACCACTCCCGCAGCCGCTCGCTCGGCTCTCCGACGCAGAACGTCCGGGTCATGTCCCCGTTGTACTTCGTCGCCTTCGAGCGCGGGAAGATGTCGACGATGATCGCCTCGTGCGCCCGGAGCGGCCCGGAACCGCGGTTGTGGGGGTCAGCGGCCTGTGCGCCACCGGCGACGATCGTCTCGTCGAGCGCGCAGCCGTGACGCAGCAGCGTCACCTCGATCTCCTCGGCGACGCGCTCGCTGGTGAGCGCCTCGCCCTCGTAGAGCAGCGTGCCCGGCTCAACGTCGCCGTCCTCGACGTCTTCTGTCGACACGTCTTCGCCCGCCACCTCGGCGTCGGCAAGCAGCGATTCCGCGGCTCGCATCGCGGCCTCGTTGGCCGCCTGGGCCTCGCGGATCGCGTCTATCTCTTCGTCCGTCTTGACCGCGCGGACCTCGGCGAGCGCGTCGTCGCCGTCGACGGTCACGCCGATTCCCCGGTCGCGCAGTGCGTCGGCGGTCCCGACCGGCCCTCGCGGGGGCATCGACACCGACTCGACGCCCTTGTCGCGGACGAAGGCGGCGTACATGTCGTACCGTTCCTCGCGGCCGCCGTACTCGTAGTCGTAGTCGGCGTGCCGCTCGACGGTGTCGGCCGCCGCCTCTTCGGTCGCGCGACCGTACTCGAGTCCGGAGACGAGGACGTGGACGGAGCCGTCGGCGTACAGCGTCACGAACGGGTCGGGACCGGTGAACCCGGAGAGGTACAGCTGGTTGGCGTCGTCCTGTGACGCGTCGAGGAGGTAGCCGTCCGTGTCGATGTCGGCGAGACGGGCGTCGAGACGCTCGCGGTTCATACCCCTCATCCTCGGGCGCGGGCCATATCGGTTGCCCTCTCGGGCGGTCGTCTCAGCCCCGGCCGCGGCCGCCATCGACGAACCGATCGGTACGAAATATCTATATAGGAGAAACCGCCCGAACAGCGGGCGAACAGAACCGGAGATCGAGCACCGGAAATTACCGGCAACTATCGCCATATCACCGTTCATGACGGTCCCTACTCACGCTTTTCAGAATTGAAATCAGACCTATGATTTAAATTCTCTCAGTCCTTATCTGTTAGTGAGGAAACCAACCGAGATTCGTCTCTCGGGCTCTCGTTCCCTCCACTTGAACTAACCAATGAGCGAAAACGTTCGAACGTATACGACGGAGCACGTCGACGAAACCGAATCGGACGAGTCGGCGGCGGAGGAACTGCGGTGTCCCGAGTGCGACGGCCAGCTCGCGACGGACACGGAACACGGCGAGACCGTCTGTGTCGACTGCGGGCTCGTCGTCGAGGAGGACGAAATCGACCGCGGGCCGGAGTGGCGCGCGTTCGACTCCAAAGAGAAGGACAGCAAGTCGCGCGTCGGCGCCCCGACGACGAACATGATGCACGACAAGGGGCTCTCGACCAACATCGGCTGGCAGGACAAAGACGCCTACGGCAAGTCGCTGTCGAGCCGCCAGCGCGAGAAGATGCAGCGGCTGCGCACGTGGAACGAGCGGTTCCGCACGCGCGACTCGAAAGAGCGCAACCTGAAGCAGGCGCTCGGCGAGATCGACCGCATGGCCAGCGCGCTCGGGCTCCCGGACAACGTCCGCGAGACCGCCAGCGTCATCTACCGCCGCGCGCTCGACGAGGACCTGCTCCCCGGCCGCTCCATCGAGGGCGTCGCGACGGCCAGCCTCTACGCGGCGGCCCGACAGGCCGGGACGCCGCGCAGCCTCGACGAGATCGCCGCCGTCTCCCGCGTCGAAAAAGACGAGATCGCGAGGACGTACCGCTACGTCGTTCGCGAGCTCAAACTGGAGATCCAGCCCGCTGACCCCGAGAGCTACGTCCCGCGGTTCGCCTCCGATCTCGGCCTCTCGGACGAGGCCGAGCGGCGGGCGCGATCGCTCCTCGAAACGGCGAAGTCACAGGGGATCCACTCGGGCAAATCGCCCGTCGGACTCGCGGCCGCGGCCGTGTACGCCGCGTCGCTGCTCGTCAACGAGAAGGTGACCCAGAGCGAGGTCAGCGACGTGGCGAACATCAGCGAAGTCACGATCCGGAACCGGTACCACGAGCTGCTCGAAGCCGAGGACGGCGTCGCGCTGAACTGACGACGTTTTCACCTGTTGTTCTCACCGTCCCAGTAGTCCACGTCGTCGTCGATCCGATAGTACCCCGATAACGACCGCTGCTCGCGTCCGCCCGGCGGTGAGCCGACGTACACGCCGAACGTCTCCGAGTCCGGGTACACGGTCACGTCGGGCTCGCGCATCGTCGAGACGACGAGGTACCGGAGCGGTTCGTCGCCGTCGTTGACCACGCGGTGCGCGCCGGACGCGTCGGCGGGGAACGCGGCGTACTCGCCCGGACGGAGCGGGTAGGTCTCCCCGTCGAGTCGCAGCGTTCCCGCTCCCGCGAGGACGTACAGCGCCTCCTCGTTCGCCGTGTGGTAGTGGTACGGCCACGACCGCTGGCCCGCCGGGAGCTCGTAGAGGCTACAGCCCAACTCCTCGCTATCCGCCGCTTCGCCCAGTTGTTTTCGTCGCCACGCGGCGTCCGCGGCATCGGGCGTCGTCCACGACAGGTCGTCCGCGTTAATCGGCATCGTGAGTCGATCTCACGCGGCCCCGACAAAGGTGTTCGCGTGGAAGGTGTTCGCGTGGAGCGTGTCGAAACTCGCGAGACGCTGACGCCGCGAGCCGAAACCGCGAAGGGGGCGTGTGCCGATCCGAACGCATGGAGACGACTCGCCACTTCACGGCGACCACGTACATCGTCAACGACGGCGCCACCGCGTTGCACGAACACGATCGGCTCGGAATTCGGCTGCCACCGGGCGGCCACGTCGACCGCGACGAGCTTCCGCACGAGGCGGCTCTGCGCGAGGTCGGCGAGGAGACGGGGCTGCAGGCCGATCTCGTCGCGACCGAGTCGTCGATCACCGGGCCGAACACGCGGGGGCTCCCGGAGCCCGCTCACCTCATGTTACACGACATCAACGTCCACGAGGACGGATCGGTCGGCCACCAACACGTCGATCACCTCTACTACGCCCGCGTGGACTCGCGCGATATCGATCCGAACGGCAACGACGAGGTCGACGCGAACGGGTGGCGATGGTACACGCCCGCGGAATTGGCGGCGAGCGACCTCGAAGAAGACGTCGTCGATCTCGGACGGGAAGCGATCGAAGCTGTCGAGGACGAATTCTCGTCGTCGCGATAGGTGAACCGGTCACGTTTAGGACATGAATACGTCGTCGTACGGCGTCAGACGGCCGTCTCACGCTCCGGAAGGTATTTGAGTCGTTGTTGGCGACATAAACCAAGAATGGACGCACAGCGAAGAACGGAGATCACCGAGTGGGACGCCCGCGAGTTCTCGGGCGGCTTCTCCGGACTCCGACCCCTCGCGGACCGTGGATTCTCCGGTGCGGTAACCGACGGGATGGGGTGGCTGTTCCTGTTCGACGGTCGCGTCGTCGGCACGGCCGACGCCGACCTCGACGCGTTCGCGGACGCGTCGGGGACCGTCTACGAGGCACCGCACGAGTCGCTTCCGGTCCTGTTCGCTATGCAGGAGCAGGGAGGTGAACCCCGAGCGCAGTACTACACGAACGACACGCCGCTGTCGGAGGCGGACCGCAAGCTCTCGCGGGGGGGATTCACCGGCTACATCGAACTGTCCGAGAACGTCCTATCGGGCGACTACTACGTCACGTACACCGCCGGAGAGTCGATGGCGGCCGCGTACGTCGGTAACTCCCGTCGGCTCGAAACCGGCGATGACGCGTTCGCGCTCGCCGACGACGAAGTCGGGATATACACGGTCTACGAGGTCGATGTGACCGTCCGAGAGATCCCGAGCGACACCGATGATACCAGCAGTGGCGGCGAGCGGTCGACCGAAACGGGAACTGATACCGACGGAGAAACAGCGCCGTCTGGTACCGACGCAGCCGCTTCGTCCGGTACAGCCGAGGACGGGGTGACGGGCGCCGACGAGGTGACAGGTACCCGCGAGGTGACGGGCACCGACGAGGTGAGAGACGCTGCCGAGGCAACAGGCGCCGAGGAATCCGAGCGGATCGAAGCCGACCCGAGCGAGAGCGCCGGAGACGATCCGGTTGCTGTCGACGACGCCGACGACGCCGACGACGCCCACGACGCCCACGACGCCGACCAGGGAGGGCAAGCGGCGGAGGAGGGGGAACGGACTCGCGAACCGGAAGCAGATCCCGCGTACCGGGAGACCGCAGACGCTGCGGCTGTGGACGCGACGGCCATCGACGCGGCGGCGTCACGGCACGACGAATCCGCTGGTGTCAACGCGGGACCCTCACCCCGCGAAGCCGACGACATCTCGTCCGCCGAAAGCGACGACCGTGGCGCGAAAAATTCCGACGGCGGCGTCGCTGACGACGACGTGTTCTCCGAGGAGGAGCAGTGGCGCGAGCAGAAGTCGATCCCCGCGCTCGACCCCTCCGAGGCGAGTGACCCGCCGGGACAGGGATCCGAATCGAACGCGGACCGCTCCGACGCCAACACGAGCGCCGCAGGCGACGACAGGAACTCACCGGAGCCGCGGGCGACGGGGCGACGATCCGAACGACGGTCGGCAGTGTCACAGACCGCCTCGGAGACGCAGAAGGGCAGTGGGTCGGAGCGCCTTCGACAGCTCGAACGCTCCCTCGACGAGGCGCAGTCGGAGCGGGAGTCGCTGAAAGCGGAGCGTGATGCGATCGCGGCGGAACGCGACGAGATCGCCGAGGACCTCGACGCGCTCGAACGGGAACTCGAGAGCCTTCGGTCCGAGCGGGACCGACTTCGCGAGGAGCTCTCTCAGGCACGCACTCGGCTGCCGGACGGCGAGCGAACGATCTCGCCGTCGGAGGCTCGCAGCGGGACGAACCTCTTCGTCCGCTACGACTCCAAGGGGGGCGCGACGCTGGAGGACGCGCACGACGGTGCCATCGACCGCGACGCGCTCCGCGAGAACCTCCAGATCGAACACCACACGAGCTTCGAGACGGACGGGCTCCTCGTCGACGGCCGTCCCTACGAGGAGTTCCTGCGGGAGACGATCGAGTACGGATTCACGCGCTGGCTCGTCGAGGATCTGCCGTTCGAGGTGAGCTCGACCGGGAACCAGAGCGTGCTCCGCGACCTATACGACGCGATTCCGGAGATCGACCGCGCGGAAATCGCCGGCTCCGTCTCCATCACGATCCGAGAGAACGGCGAAGAGATGCGCGAACAGCGCACGTTCGATCTGGTGTTGCGCGATCGGATGGGAAACCCCCTGTTCGTCGCCGACCTCAACGACAGCCGTGATCCGACGGCGGAGGGGACGCTGGAGTCGCTCGTCTCCAACGGCCGCGATATCGCCGAGTCGAACGACTCCTTCGCGGCGGCGTTCGCGGTGACGGAGAGCTTCTTCGAGCCGGGAGCGCTAGAGACCGCGAGCGACGCGGTCGGTGGCGGACTGTTCAGTCGGTCGAAGCGCTCGAGCTTCGTGAAGCTCTCGCGCAAGCAGGGGTATCACCTCTGTCTCGTCGAGGCTCGCGACGGCGGATTCCACATGACCGTTCCCGATCTGTAGTCGGGCGTCATCACGCCTCGAAGCTGAAAAACGACGCAGCTCCGTCGCTCACCGAGGGGTATTCCTCTGTCGGCGTCGGATACGCGTCACTGGTACCGGTGTAGACAGGGTCAAACGAAACGCAAATCAACCGTCAGCGACCGTCGACACGGACAAAGTCGATCCAGTTCAGTTCTCGAGTTCAGCGGCGTCGTCGATGCGCATCGAGCCGAGCTTCTCGACCGTCTCGTCGAGCTTCTCGTCGAGCTCGTCGACGAACTCGTGGGTGCGCTCCGTCGTAATGGCCCCCTGACTGGACGGCTCGATGAGGTTCTCCTCTTCGAGCACGCGGAGCGAGTAGCGGACCTTGTGGTGCGGGTATCCCGTCTCGTTCGACATCTTCACGATGCCAATCGGTTCGTTCTCGATAACCATCCGCAGGACTTGGAGGTGCCGTTCAAGCATGTCTACCTCCTTCTCTAGTCGATCTATCATGGCACATGTTAACTTGTCATGCCCCCGTTTAAAAGTTGCTGTCGACGGCCGCCACCGCGTCGCTCGATCCGAGGCTTTGACGTGGCAGTAGTTAACGTGTTCGATCGGTCCAGCCTGACGGGAGACGGTATCGGCCGCCCGGGGCGGCGTGGTGAGACGGGACCGGCCCTCTGTTCGGCCGGTGAGTTTTCGGATTCCTCGCCGGAAATTCGTCTCTGAACGCAGTTTGAAGCGTCAGCCGAGCCGCTAGAGACACTCGCTTCACAACGAATGTGCTACATGAACGGGGATATACTCTGGTTGACGCTCCGAGATTGATGCACGTACGTGGGCAATGTGCGACGCTGGACCGTAATCTGTTTTACCCCCCGGCGGAAACTGGCAGGCCGTATGACACTCACCATCGTCGGCTCCCAGCTGGGTGACGAGGGCAAGGGCGCGCTCGTCGACCGGTGGGGAGGGGACGCGGACGTCGTAGTCCGTTATCAGGGCGGCGACAACGCCGGCCACACCGTCGTCGAAGGCGGCGTCGAGTACAAGCTTTCGCTGGTTCCGAGCGGCGCGGTCCGAGGCACGGTCGGCATTCTCGGAAACGGCTGCGTGGTCAACCCGCGAACGCTGTTCACCGAGATCGATGACCTGCGCGAGCGCGGCCTCGATCCGGACGTGCGGGTCGCGCGCCGGGCACACGTCATCCTCCCGTACCACCGCGCGCTCGACGGGATCGAAGAGGAGGTCAAGGCGGACGACGACGCCGGCGACGAGGTCGGGACGACCGGGCGGGGAATCGGACCCACCTACGAGGACAAGGCGGGCCGCCGAGGGATCCGAGTCGCGGATCTCCTCGACCCCGACGTGCTCCGCGAGAAGCTGGAGTACGCCGTGCCGCAGAAGCGCGCGCTCGTCGAGGACGTGTACGGCCTCGACCTAGCTGGCGATGACCGCGCCGAGGCGTTCGACGTCGACGCGCTCCACGAGGAGTTCACGGGTATCGGTGAGCGGCTCGTCGACGAGGGGATGACGGTCAACTGCTCGGACTACCTCTACCGGCGTCACGAGGCGGGCGACGAGATCCTCTTCGAGGGCGCGCAGGGGACCCACATCGACATCGACCACGGGAACTACCCGTTCGTCACGTCCTCGAACCCGACCGCTGGCGGTGCCGCCGTCGGCTCCGGGCTCGGCGTCACGACCGTCGGCGACGGCGAGGTCGTCGGCATCGTGAAGGCGTATCTCTCGCGGGTCGGCTCGGGCCCGCTCCCGACCGAACTCGACGGCGACGCCGAGGCGGAAGCGCTCGCCGACGAGATCCGCGAGAAGGGCGGCGAGTTCGGGACCGTCACCGGTCGCCCCCGTCGGATCGGGTGGCTCGATCTCCCCATGCTCCGACACGCTGCGCGCGTCTCTGGATTCACCGGAGTCGCGGTCAACCACGTCGACGTGCTCGCTGGCCTCGACGAGCTGAAGGTGTGTACGACCTACGAGCTCGACGGCGAGGAGAGAGACACCGTTCCCACGACGACCGACCGGTGGGAGCGCTGCGAGCCGGTGTTCGAGACGGTGGAGACGTGGGACGAGTTCGACTCGACCGCGGTCGCCGAAGCGGGCTACGACTCGCTCCCCGATGCGGCCCGCGAGTACCTTGATCTCATCGCCGACGAGATCGACACGCCCGTTTACGCGGTCGGCGTCGGCCCGGACCGGGAGGAGACGGTCGAGCTGACGAACCCGTTCGACGAGTAGGCCGCCGGACGGACGCCATATCGACCGAACGGGGACTATTTTCACGATCGGACTCGAACCGGAGGTATGGTCCAGCCCTCCAACGGGGCCTCCGATAGCGGAGCGTCTCCCGCCGAACCGCTCCTCGATCGCACCGTGACACACGCCTCTCGGCTACGGGCCCTCGCTCTGGTCCCGCTCGTGACCGCCCTTCTCAATATCGGCGATCTACTGGCGGTGGGGGAGGCGGACGGGATCTCGATTCACGCGTCGTTTCCCGTCTACCGGTACGACCTGTGGAGCTTCGTCGATCCGCCGAGGAGCGACGGTCTCTCGGTGTCAGTCCCGTTCGGAACGCTGGAATCGCTGGCGCTGATCGTCCCGCTTCTCGGAGCCTACGTCGTCGTCTCCGGCGCCCTGAGCGCGGGGTATTTCGGCGGCATCGCCGACGGGATCACGACCGGGCAGTTCGATTTCGTCCCCAGCGTTCGTCGGTTCGCCGTCCGGATGATCGCGCTCGAGGCGCTCGTCATCGTCGCGCTCGCGGTCGTCTTCCTCCCGCTTCTCGTCGTCCCGCCGTTGTTCGTGCTTGCGATCCTCGCGCTCCTCGTCGCCGGGTACCTGTTTTTCCCGACGGTGTACCTCATCGCGCTGGAGGACCGCGGCATCGGGTCCGCGGCTCGACGAGCGTACGGGCTGGTCACACGCCACCAGCCGCTGGGATTCTTTCTCGCCGTCGCCGTCGCGACCGCCCTCTGTTCCGTTCCGCTGAGCCTGCTCGCCCGCGCCGGTCCGTTCTTCGGCGTGCTCGCGGCGATCGCGGCCGCGCCGCTCGGGCTCGCGTTCAACGTCGCGACCGCGCTGAAGGTCGTCGAGATGGCGGGGATCGACGCGGTTCGCTGACCGCTCGTCGCACGACGATCCGTTTAGTTCCTACTGCGGATCGATCTCGTCCAACGCGACTATATCCTCGTCGGTCAGCGACAGCTCCGCGGCCGCGAGGTTCGATTCGAGGTGCTCGACGCTCGACGTGCCAGGGATAGGCAGCGTCACGTCTGAGTGCTCGAGCAACCACGCGAGCGCGACCTGCCGGGGAGTCGCGTCGCGACGGTCGGCGACGTCGCCGAGCACCTCGGCGGGGCCTTCGTCGTCGACCGCGTACATCGGCCCCCACGGGACGAACCCAACGCCGTCGCGCTCGCAGGCGCGGAGCACGTCCTCGTCGTCGCGGTGGCCGACGTCGTACCGGTTCTGGACGGTCGCGATGTCCACGATCTCCGTGGCGGTTTCCAGCTGTTCGACGGTGACGTTCGAGAGCCCGACGTGAGCGATCTGACCGGCGTCTTTCATTTCCGCGAACGCGTGAACCGACTCCTCGAAGTCGGTGTCGGGATCGGGGCGGTGGAGCTGATAGAGGTCGATCGTGTCGGTCCCGAGCCGGTCGAGGCTACACAGGACTTGATTCTTCAGGAAATCTGGGTCGCCGTGGGGGAGCCAGTCGCCCTCGCGGTTACGGAGCAGTCCGGCCTTCGAGGCGACGACCACATCGTCGGGGTCGCCGAGCGCCTCGCCGATCAGCCGCTCGCTGACGCCGGGACCGTACGAATCGGCTGTGTCGACGAAGTCGACGCCGAGTTCGACCGCGTGCCGGAGAACTCGCGTGGCCTCCGCTTCGTCGTCTGGTCGACCGATGATGTCCTCGCCGGTGACCCGCATCGCGCCGAAACCGAGGCGGTTGACGCTCAGGTCGCCGCCGATGTCGAACGTGCCGCTTCGGCTGGTGGTGTCTGAAGCCATGGCCGAACGATCACGCGCGACGCGGAAAGCCGTGGGGGATGGCGGAAGCTGACGCCTTCGAACGGCACTGACCAGGGCTCGAATCCCGATCGGAGCGTCCTACCCCGACGCGTTCTCTCGATTCTCGCCGTGAGTGACCCGGAGAAAATCCATGTTCGCGGGCGATTCGACTCGCGAGGTGTATCGAACCCGCCGCAGTCTGGTGATCGTCGAAATAGAGGACGAATAACCCGGGACACCGTCAGGTCGGAGACCGCCTGCACGAAGGGATCCGGTGTCTCGATTGCGAGCGTCTCCTCGCACAGTTTGCCCCACTGCGCGACGGTACTCGTTCGAGGAAAATCGTCAGAAGGAGACGGTAGACTCGTCATCTGTTACGGTTCCGAACGTCGTGCCGCCTCGGTCATCATAATATTTGCGTCCAATGAACGTCTCGTCGAGGTTGCCGACGATTGCGGCGTAGAGAGAGTCCGAATTCAGGTAACTCTCTTCTTCGACTGGGTCTAAAATCTCTCGAATTGTCACCGAGTCGCCGGATGGAGATGTGATTTCAATGGCACCGATCTGTTCGACCACAGCGGTATGCGTCGCTGGGAATTCGAGCGACTGCTCGACGATCTGCTCTGTATCTGAGTATTCCATATCTGTTGTTTGTGAACCGACGTTCGGTCTCTGCGTTATCCAGTACGCGGCGAACAGGAATCAACCCCAAACAGTTTTATTCAAGATCGGTTTCTGATTAAGTGAGTTACAGCTGGTGAACCCGTTATATTCGTGTACGTCTGCTGTGGTGTGAATGTCATGTGGTGTCGTGGTGGTCATGTGGTGTCGTGGCTAACTCAGTCAGTTCGCACCTTTCAGACGCCGGATGAATTCGATCACAACGAGAGACGGTGCCGACGTGCGTGCTCGTCTGAACGGAGCCGTTCGGGACCGGCAGCGCTGAGTTCACGTCTTAGCCACCGGGGATTATACCTCGGTCGGCCGAACCACGAACATGGCACTTGCGGCTCCTGACCTCTCGGGCTCGACGGCGTTCATCACCGGAACGACCCGCGGCATCGGCAAACAGCTCGCGCTCGCGCTCGCCGACCACGGCTGCGACATCGTCTCGACGGGCAAGACGACCGACGACGACGATACCGAGCTCGAAGGGTCGATCGAGCAGACGGCCCGCGAGGTGCGCGACCGCGGGCCCGAGGCCCTCGCGCTCGAACTCGACCTCCGCGATGAGACCCGCGTCGAGGCGGTCGTCGAGGAGGCAATCGATCGCTTCGGCGAGGTCGACATCGTCATCAATAACGCGAGCGCCATCCAACTGGCGAATATCGCTGGCATACCGGCTGACCGATTCGATCTCTTAACCGAGGTGAACGTCCGCGGGACCCACCTCGTTGCGCGTGCGTTCGCCGACCACCTCGCGGGGCTCGAAGAGGCGTGGCTGCTGTCGAACTCGCCGCCGGTCGTAACTGACCGCTCGCCGGGGAAGGCGCCGTACGCGTGGTCGAAGCTCGGGATGTCGTTCATCACGCTCTCGCTCGCTGAGGAGTTAGCCAGCGACGATGTCGGCTGTAACACGTTCTGGCCGGTGACGGCGATCGACACCCGTGCGACCCGCTACTTCGGACTCGGAACCGAGAACGACTGGCGCACCCCGGCGGTCGTTTCCGACGCGGTGCTCGAAATCCTCGCGCGCGACCCGTCAGCGTGTACGGGAAACAGCTTCTACGACGAAGCCCTCCTCCGTGAGGCGGGAGTCACCGACTTCTCGACGTACAACCTCACCGACGGCGATCCGGTGCCGATGTCGGCACAGATGTTCGATCCGGCGTTCGAGCGCGACGCGTGACCGTGTCCTCAACGAGTTGGCGTCGTCTATGCCGTCTCGCGATCGGGTGTCGAACGGTCCTCGTCAATGGCGACATCGTGTCCAGCGGCGTACCCGTTCAACTTGGCAGCGATCGGTGACTCGCGTAACTCGACATCGCCGTATCCGACCGCCTCAAACGCGTCCGTGACTGAGGAGACAGAACAGAGGTTGTAGTTCTGGTGGGAGTCCTCAGCGGGGTAGAACCGTGAGAGCCGTTCGACGCGGGTTGCAGTTCCCTCGGCCGTGAGCCCTCGCGTAGTGAGAAGCTCATCGAGGTCAGCTCGTTGGGCCGCCGTCGCAGCGGAGACGACGTTCTGCTACTGCGTGTTGCCGGTTTGGCTCTGCGGGTTGTGCCCCTCGAACGCCGTCTCGAGAGGGTCTCGATACGCTATCGCGTCGGGATCGAACTCGACTTGGAAGACTTCCGTGTGGTCGCTTAGAGAGCGATACGTCGGATTGAGCGTCGTTCCGCCGGCGTAGTCGGCAGCGGTCGTGCCCGATCGCTCGTCTTGCGCGCGTCGCTACTCATAAACCGTCCCCGTGTGATGAACCGGTATGGACGCCGAGCGCGAGGTACTCGACGTGTTGGCGCGGAACGCCCGCGAGGACATCGACGACATCGCGGCCCAGACGGGCCTCGATGCCGACGCGGTAGCGGAGGCCATCGCAGCGCTCGAAGCGAACCACGTCGTCCACGGCTACCAGGCGGTCGTCGACTGGGACCGCGTCGACGAGGGGAAGATCCGCGCGGTCGTCGAGATCAACGTCGAACTCGACCGCGAGACCGGCTACGAGCAGGTGGCCGACCGGATCGCGAAGTTCCCCGCCGTCGACGCCCTCCACCTCGTCTCGGGCGACTACGACTTCGCCGTCGAGGTGCTCGGCGAGACGATGCAGGACGTCTCTCGGTTCATCTCCGAACAGGTCGCACCCATGCCTGAGGTCACCCAGACGGTGACGCACTACATCATGGAGACCTACAAGGACGGCGGGGTTCGATTCGAGGACGGCGACGACGACGATCGGCTCTCGATATCGCCATGAGGCTCTCCGAACGTGCCCGTGATCTCCCCGAATCGGGGATTCGGAAGTTCTTCGAGTTGGCGGAGGCGCGCGACGACGTGATCTCGCTGGGGGTCGGCGAGCCGGACTTCTCCGCGCCGTGGGCCGCCCGGACCGCCGCCATCGACTCGCTGGAACGCGGCAAGACGTCCTACACCGCGAATCGAGGGATGGCCGCCCTTCGTGAGCGGATCGCGGACCATCACGAGCGATACGACCAGTCGTACGACCCGATCGAGGAAGCGATCGTGACGACCGGTGCGAGCGAGGCGGTCGACCTCGCGTTCCGCGCGCTCGTCGATCCCGGCGACACCGTCGCGGTCCACGAGCCGACGTACATCTCGTACGGTCCCGGAATCGAACTGGCTGGCGGCGAGCAGCTCACGGTGCCCACGCTCGCCGCGGACGGTTTCGCGTTGACGCGCGAGCAGCTGGAAGCGGCCGGTGCGGCCGACGCCGACCTGCTCGTTGTCTGTTATCCGAACAATCCGACGGGGGCGACGATGAGCGACGAGGAGATGGCCGAGGTGGCCGCGTTCTGTCGCGACAACGACCTCCGGGTGGTCGCCGACGAGATCTACGCGGCGCTCACGTACGGGGCCGACCACGCCTCGATCGCCACTCAGCCCGGGATGCGCGAGCGGACCGTCGTCGTGAACGGCTTCTCGAAGGCGTACGCGATGACGGGGTTACGGCTCGGCTACGCGCTCGGTCCGGCCGAGGTGATAGACGCGATGAACCGTATCCATCAGTACACGATGCTCTCCGCTCCCACGACGCCGCAGTACGCTGCAATCGAGGCGTTGGACCGGTGCGACGACGAGGTGGCGGAGATGGTCGACGAGTACAACCGACGGCGACGGCTCGTCGTCTCGCGGTTCAACGAGATGGGACTCGACACCTTCGAGCCCGGCGGCGCGTTCTACGCGTTCCCCGACTGCGGCGGCGACGACGAGGCGTTCGCCGAGGAGCTGCTGGAGGCGCAGGGGGTCGCCGTCGTTCCCGGATCCGTCTTCGGCGCCGGCGGTGAGGGCCACCTCCGGGTGTCGTACGCGACGTCGATGCGCGAGCTGAAGGAGGCGACCGATCGGATCGCGACGTTCGTCGAAGGGCGGAACTGACGGGACTCGCTCGGATTTGATCGGCGAGAAAATTCTGATCCGTATCGGCCGTGGTGGCTGCTGGCGGGCTTACCGCGTGATCGATTGCGGGAGTGAGTGGTACAGAACTCAATGGCGCTACAGTATTTAACCAATTGCGAGCGACGGCGACGATCACTCATAAGGGACGGTGCGGTGGCGAGCCGACGGTGCGAGGGAGTCGGTGGTCCGGAGCGAAGCGGAGGACCACCGACGAGGCTGGGGAGGCGTGAGGTGCGGTTGCGGGCGGTCGGGTGGGAGTTAAAGGGGCAGTCGCGAGTCGTCGCGGCTGGGGCTTTGGAGGCGTTCGCCGTCGGTCCGCTGACAACCGATTATAAGCGAGCGGCTGGGGCTTTGGAGGTAGTCAACGCGGACTCCTCAATTACGTATAAACAGCCGACAGCAACACCAGTCGTTCACTTATAAACACTCACTCAGTCAACCCGAGATAATCACTCCCGCTATCGATCACGCCGCCTAATTAAGAATTATAAACGCAATCTGAATTTCATATTGTTTGCGAACGATTATGATATATTCGGCGAAACGGTCGGTTATGGAGTTCCGGCTATCCGACGAGCAACGACAGCTACGCGAGGAGGTACGAAAGTTCGCCGACGAGGAGATCCGTCCCGTCGCGACCGAGTACGACGTGGAGGAGGAGTATCCCTACGAGGTGATGGAGAAGGCGGCCGAGATGGGGCTACTTGCACCGCACGTGCCCGTCGAATACGGCGGTGTGGGGTACTCCGCGCTGGAGAACGCCATCCTCACGGAGGAGCTGTTCGCGGCCGACCCCGGCATCGGGCTCTCCGTGTCGAGCGCCGGCTTCGGCGCGGAGGCGATCATGGGATTCGGCACCGACGAACAGAAAGAACGGGTCCTCCCCGAGGTCACGGCGGGCGACGCGATCATGGGCTCGGCCATCTCGGAGCCGCAAGCGGGATCAGACGTGACTTCGATCGCGACACGCGCGGAGAAGGACGGCGACGAGTGGGTGATCAACGGCTCGAAGATGTGGATCACGAACGGGACCGTCGCCGACTACTTCGTCGTCGTCTGCGAGACAGACCCCGATATCGAGGACCGATACACCGGCTTCTCGCAGATCCTCGTCGAGGCGGACCGCGACGGGCTCACGCGCGACAAGATCACCGGGAAGCTCGGGATCCGCGCGAGCGACACCGCGGAGCTCCGCTTCGACGACGTCAGGGTGCCGGAGGAGAACCTGATCGGCCAGCGCGGTATGGGGTTCCTCCAGCTCATGGACTTCTTCGACGAGACCCGCACCGCGGTCGCCGCACAGGGAGTCGGGATCGCCCGCGGCGCGGCCGAGCGAGCGCTCGAATACGCCGAGGAGCGCGAGCAGTTCGGGCGCTCCATCTCGGACTTCCAAGCGATCAAACACAAGCTCGCGGAGATGCACACCGACACCGAGGCGGCGCGCTGGCTCACCTACCGGTCGGCGTGGGCCGTCGACAACGAGTCGGAGAGCCTGACGGCGCTCGCGTCGATGGCGAAGGAGTTCGCGTCGCGGGTCGCCGTCGACGTCGCGAACGAGGCCGTCCAGGTCCACGGCGGCGCGGGCTTCGTGAACGACCACGACGTCGAGCGGCTCTACCGCGACGCGAAGATCACCCAGATCTACGAGGGGACGACGGAGATTCAGAAGAACATCGTCGCCCGCGAACTGCTCGACGAGGGGTTCTGAACCGACGGACTTCGGCGGGTCTGGCGGGCGCAGTCGCGGGCGACAGCGCCCCGGACACTCACTCGTCGTCGTACGTCATCGCGACCGAGTTGATGCAGAACCGCTTGCCGGTGGGCTCGGGACCGTCGTCGAACACGTGTCCGAGGTGGGAGTCGCAGTTCGCACAGCGGACCTCGGTCCGTCGCATCCCGTGGCTGGTGTCGACCGTCGTCGTCACCGACTCCTCCTCGGCGGCGTAGAAGGCCGGCCAGCCGCAGCCGGACTCGAACTTCGTCTCTGCCTCGAAGATAACCGTCCCACAGGCCGCACAGCGATACTCCCCGTCGTCGGGGTGGTGGTCGACGTACTCGCCCGAGAACTTCGCTTCCGTGCCGCTCTCGCGGAGCACGCGGTACTCCTCCTCGGAGAGGCGCTCGCGCCACTCCTCGTCGCTCAGTTCCCGGGGGTCGTCCTGCTTTCGGTCGTCGGTTTCGCTCATACGCGAGATACGGGTCCCACGCTCAAGGCGGTTGCGGCGGTCGCGTGGCCGTTCCGAACGCGTCGGCGCAAGCCGTATTCGGCTACGCACCGATCGACGGGTATGGCACGCGAGATCACCCACGCGGAGCGCGGACCGGCGAAACTGGACGAGTCGGACATGGGCGACGACGATATGATATACGTCTGCCAGTGCGGGCTCTCCGACTCGAAGCCGCTCTGTGACGGCGCACACAACGCGACCGCGGACGAGGAGGACGGGATCGTGTATAAATACGCGAACGACAGCGCGGGCGGGGAGCGCCGCGAGGTCGGCGAACTGGACGACCCCGACGAATAGCGGGACGCCGACGTCCCGCGCCAACGCCCGCGCCGGTGACCGCCCTCAGATCACGCCCATCGCGTCGAGCCGTTCCGGGAGGTACGTGTCGGTGACGAAGTCGAGTCCTCGACTCGCGAGCGACTGCTGTTCCGACTTCTTTCCGATGTCGAGCTGCAGTTCGATCTGCTCCTCCCAGTAGTCCGTCTGGAATCGGGGATCTTCCAGCTCCGATTCGAGAGCGTTCACGTCGGAGTCCGAAAGCGGATCCGAAGGCAGGTCGTACTCAACGATGTCCTCCGGCTGAATCCCGACGAACTGCGCCTCGGGCGTCGCGAGGTACTTCGAGAGGTGTGCGGACTTGATCGAGCCGTACGCCACGGAGCCGTAGATCCGATAGGACCACGGGTCGCCGTCGGCGAAGACGGCGATGGGCACGTCGAGCTCGTCGTGGACGCGCTTCGTGATCCGGCGGGTCGCCCGCGCGGGCTGGCCCTTGAGATGGATGACGAGACAGTTGTAGTCCTCGTCGAACCCGTTCTCGACGAGTCGGTCGCGCATCCCGCCCGTCTCGACGGCGAGCGCGAAGTCGATGTCGTCGTCGATAAAGTCGATCATGTCCGGGTTGTTCGGGATCTGGTAGCCCCCCGTGCCGACGTCCTCCTGACAGTGGATCTCGCGTTCGCCGCGGCGGGTTTGCTCGCGGAGCAGCAGCGGCCCCATCAGCGTCGCGCCCGACTCCTCCGGGCGCATGTGGAAGTCCTCGCGGGTGACGCCCGTGACGATTTCGAGGTCTTCCACGAGGTCGTTGGACTCGTCCTGTGAGCCGAACTGCGCCTCGTTGTTGTCCCACGACTCCGAGAGGTAGTACAGCTCCCGCAGCGTGGAGGAGCGACCGTCGTCGAGCTGGTTCGCCAGGAACTCGATCGTGTAGGCAGCCTTGAGCAGCTTGCGAGCGCCCCGTACGGAGTTCGCGCTCCGGGTCGACGTACGGTCCCCGTACGTCCAGACGCCGCTTTCGGTGTCGTACTCGATGTTGCTCTTCGTCCGGGTCGGGAGCGTCATCTCCGGGATATTCCCGCCCGCGAACTGGTCGTAGAAGTCCGCGGCCAGATCGATGAGCTCGTCTCGTGCGTCGCTGTCTGTCGTCATTTACGCGTTCACCGTGAGTTTCTCCGTCTCGACGCCGCCGACACTGATCTCGAAGTCGGCGTCGTCGGCTGTCGTGTACGTCAGTTCCCGCTCGTCGCCCGAACCCACCTCGGGTTTCCACTGGACGAACCACTCGCCGTCCATGTCCACGACGGTACCGTCTGACAGGTCCGTCGGCTCCGTCGAGACGATGTCCGTGATCTCCAGGCGCTCGCTCACGTCCGAGTGGTTCTCCACGATCAACGTCACCGTCTCGCCGTTCACTTCGCGCTCGACGCTGACGTTGTTCATGATCCGCGCCAACGCGCCGTCGATGTTCGGGCGCGGTCGACCGGTCACCTCCGAGACCTTGTCGGCCATCTCGGGGAGGATCGTGCCGAGCACGTTCTGTTTCTCCCGGCGCTGCTGCATCGACCGCCGCTTGTTGAGATACGACTTCAGCTCGCGGGCGGCCTCCCGCACCGCGAGTTCGATCTCGTCTTCGATCGCCGGGACGTTCGCGAGCGCGTCCTTGGACTCGCTCGTGAACGGCACGTTCGTGGAGGCGACGTGAATCGAGATGACGGCCGGCCCGTTCGGCATCCCAGAGCCGCCGGGCTGGTCGAGCCCGTAGTTGCGCCAGCCGATCGATTTGATCACGTCGGTCGTCGCGCACGCGCCGCGCTGGTAGACGAGCGGGACGCGGTTCGCGAAGCGAAGCAGCTCGACCGAGCCCTCCGCGGGGATCTCCCCGCCGTAGGCGATACCGGCCTCGACGATGAACGGGTCACCGCCGTGGACCTCCGCGTCGCGCGTCGCGGCGGCGTAGAAGTCGGCGTCGTACTCCTTCCGGAGCCCGGCCTCGACCAGTTCGGCCGTGATCGGCGCGAGGCAGTCCGTCGGCGGCGCGAGGATGTCCGTCACCCGCATCGCTTCGAGGAGGTCGGCCGAGGCGTCGCGGTCGGCGGCGACGTCACGGACTTTCGGCGGGTCGTCCGGAACCGTGCGGGCTCGCGACCAGAGCGCCTCGACGATGTTCTCTCGAGCGGTCTCCCCGAACGTCGCGTCGTGCTGTTCGGCGACGAACGAGGCGGCGTCGGCGACGAGACGTTCGAGGTCGTCACGGGTGACCCTGAACGCGTCCCCGTCGAGGTTCGCGAACCGTCGAACGAGCGCGTCGGTCATCGCCTGCACCGCCGCGTCGTCCTTTCGCGTCGACGTCGCGTCGTCGACTAAGGCGTACACGTCCGCGGCGATGGCAGCCTCGACGGGGTCCGTCGAACCCCCGTCGCCGTCAGCGTCGGCGGCGCTGTCGGCGTCGCCACCCGCCCCGCTGATCGCGGTCCATGCGGCGGCGACCGCGTTCTCGCGGACCGTCTCGCCGAAGGTCCGCCCGGTACCGTCCTCGACGTTCTCCGCGATATTCTCGACGATCTCCGCGAGTTCGGCGCGCGAGAGGCGGTCGTTGCCCGCGACCGTCTCGGCGACGCCCTCAGCGAAGGCGGCGGTCGCGTCTTTTCCCTTGTTGGCGACGGCGTTTGCGACCGCGGCTTCGACGTCGCGATCGTCGTGTGCCCGCGGCGGCGACCACGACAGCTCGCGCCCGTAGTACACGTCGCGGAAGTTGTCGATGACGCTGTCGGCGGTCTTCTTGCCGACTCGCGTGAACTCCTCCTGGAGGAACCCGGAGACCGAGTACGACTCCGTCGCCTCCAGCATCTTGATCAGCGAACCGAGCTCGACGCCGTGCGGGTGCGGGCGGATCTCCTCCGTTTCCGCCGGCAGTTCGTCGGTCGCGCGCTCGAACTTCAGCGGCTCGTCGAGCCCCGGTTCGCGCAGTTCGATTCGCGCGTGCGGGTTGACGACGGCGGTGTGTTTCACGTAGTCGTGGAGCTGGTTGCGCGCGCGCATGTTCGCCTCCATCTCCAACTCGATCCGCGTGCCGTGGGGGCGGTCCCACGTCGTCTCCTCGTCCGCCTTGATCTCCGGCTCGTTCGTGTCGGTGTCGATGATGAGCTCGAAGTACTGCGCCCGCGACTGTCCCTTCGGACGAGACGTGATTTTTGCGGGTTGGCCGGAAGTGAGCTGAGAGTACAGTACAGCCGCTGAAATCCCGATCCCCTGCTGGCCGCGGCTCTGTTCACGCTTGTGAAACCGCGAACCGTACAGAAGCTTCCCGAACACTTTCGGGAGCTGTTCTTTCGTGATGCCCGGCCCGTTGTCCTCGATCACGAGCCGGTAGTAGTCGCCCACTTCCTCGATCTCGATGTAGATATCGGGGAGGACGCCGGCCTCCTCGGTCGCGTCGAGGGCGTTGTCCACCGCCTCCTTGACGGCGGTGACGAGCCCGCGGGCGCCCGAGTCGAACCCGAGCATGTGTTTGTTCTTCTCGAAGAACTCGGCGATGGAGATCTCGCGCTGGCCCTCGGCCAGCTCCTCCGCGATCCCCTCCTCGTCGCCGATCGTCGACTGGAAGGACGTCATTCGGTATCCCTCCCTTTCACCGAAGCACCTAAAAACGCACCGCCAGCGAGGCGGAAGTGAAGACGGACGCGTGACGACAGATAAGCCCCGTGTGTGGGCCGAGGTCCCACCCGACCGCGACGACGCGACGATCGACTCGCATCGCCCGCCGCGGGCCACCGAACGGTTTTGCCCTCGGCGACGCTACCGTCGCGTATGGTCGCAGCAGAATCCGATTCCGATCTCGAACGCGGCGACGCCGCACCGGAGTTCGAACTCCCCGGCACGGACGGCGAGACGCACACCTTAGAGTCGTTCGACGGGCAGGCGCTGTTGATCGTGTTCACCTGCAATCACTGCCCGTACGCGAAAGCGAAGTTCGGGCTCCTCAACGAGCTCGCGGACGAGTACGACGCGCTCGACGTCGTCGGGATCAATCCGAACGACGACACGGAGTACTCGGAGGACTCGTTCGAGGCGATGCGCGAGCGGGTCGCCGACGGAACCGTCGCCTACGACGCGTACCTCCGCGACGAGACCGGCGAGATCGCCGCGGCGTACGGGGCCGTGTGCACGCCCGACCCATTCCTCTTCGGTCGCGAGGACGGAGCGTGGCGCCTCCGGTACCACGGGCGCCTCGACGACGCGCTCAACCCCGACGAGGAACCGACCGAGTTCTACGTCCGAGAGGCGGTCGAGTCGGTTCTCGCTGGCGAGGAGGTCGACGTTCCCGACCGGCCCTCTCGGGGCTGTTCGATCAAGTGGCCGGACGAGTAGCGCCCGCGAGCGCGCGTTACGGTGGTCGAATCGTGGTCGAGTCGTGGTCGAGTCCTGAGCCGCCGACGACGATCGATCCGAGAGACGGGTTGAAAGGGGTGCAGGCCGAACGGTCAGTATGCCAATGAAAGCGGACGGCGAGGCCGATCTCCACGAGATCGATCGCTTCGGCGGCGGCGTCGGCTGGATCGCGTATCCCGACGAGACGATGGAGCGCGCGAGCCACGCGGTCAGCGTGTCGAACGAGGAGACCGAGAGCGACGACGTGTGGGTGATAGACCCCGTCGACGCTCCCGGAGTGGACGACCTCCTCGCGGATCTCGGGACGGTCGCCGGCGTCGTCGTCGGGTTGGACCGCCACACGCGCGACAGCGCGGCCATCGCGCGGCGACACGACGTTCCCGTCTACGTCCCGGAATGGATGAACGGCGTCGCCGACGAGCTCGACGTCCCAGTCGAGCGCTTCGGTTCACGGCTAGCGGATACCGGCTTCGAGGCGTTTCGGATCCGCGACTCCTCGCTTCCGCCGTGGCAGGAGGTCGGGCTCTTCGACGGCGAGACGCTGATCGTCCCCGAGTCGCTCGGGTCGTCCTCGTACTTCCGCGGCGACCGCGAGCGGCTCGGCGTGCACCCGATGCTCCGGTTAACCCCGCCGCACGAGGCGCTCTCGGGACTGAACCCCGACCGCGTTCTCGTCGGCCACGGCGTCGGTGTCCTCGACAACGCCGCGATCGCCGTCGAGGACGCGCTCTCCGGCTCCCGGCGGAAGGCTCCCGGACTGTACGCGAAGACCCTGCGCTCGGCGCTCGGGATCTGATTCGGTCGCTCCCGTGATCCACATCACCCGCGATCTGTTGACCGTCCTGCTCGACCACGCCGCCGACAGCGACCCCGAGGAGACGAATCTGCGACTCTCCGCCACACGAGCCGGGGAGTTCGACGAACCCACGGGACTCGATCCGGCGATTCCCGTGCTGACGCACTTCACGCTCACCGGCGTCGGCGGATCGGTGAACGCCGTGTTCGGCGTCGAACTCGGGACGCCAGCGGGACACGGGAGTGCGCGCTTCGTCTCGCACCCGGACGGCTTCCTGGGAGTGTCGAAGACGGACGACCTCGCCGCGGTCGTGCTCGTCGCCGTCCCTCCGTACGACGGAGATACCGTCGCCGCGTTCGACCGTACCGGCGACGGCGTCGAGCTGGCGGTCGTCGACGCGGCCCCGCCGGAAGAGTCGGTGCCGGAGTAGTCACAGACCCCATACCGCTCCCACGCGTCACTCTGCGGCGGATCCGTTCGTCGGCTGACGAGCAGGAGTTTAAAGCTTCCCGAGGAGTATCACGACCCAATGGCAGCACGCCCACCCGGCGGCGGCGGATCCTCAGAGCCCGAAGCGATCGAGTTCGGTATCGCCGTGCTCGACGAGCGGGTCGAGGAGGCGGACGTGTCGTTTCCCGCGACGAGCGAGGAGCTACTTGACGCGCTCGGCGATCAGGAGATCCCGTACGACGCCAAGGGTCGAACGGTGACGCTGTCCGCGGCGCTCGACCAGGTGCCGCAGACGTCGTTCGAGAACGAGACCGAACTGCTCGACGCGCTGTATCCGGTGTTCGACAGAAAGCGACAGGAGAACGGCGGATTCTTAGCGAGCCTGCGCGACGCGCTTCCCTTCTGAGCGCGAGCCGTTCCCGGTTTTTGCGGCGGGCCGACGCAGTCCGGCACGACTGCTGGACCGACTACTGAGCCTACTGGACCGACTGCCCAACCTCGGCTTCCTGTTCGTCCGTACCGGTATCGAACCGCTCGATGATATCGTTGACGAGCACGACGTCGCCGACGGCCCGGACCCAGCGGTACGGGACGATGACACCGGTGTTCCGATCGACACGCCCGGCGAACAGCTCGCGGTTGAGTTCGGCGAGCGCGAGCCCGGTAACGGCCTCCGCGTCCAGATCGAGCCTGACATCCTCGATCTCACCGACGAAGACGCCGTTGTTCGAGTACACCTCACGACCGACGAGCGACGTGATCTCCTGCGGGACTGCGTTCATATGGAATACGGTCACGAGCGCGCCTATTAAGCGTTCGTTGTCGAACGACGCCCGTCAGACGAATCAACGGCGAGCCCGCGGGAGACGCCGAGCCCGCGGGAGACGCCGAGCTCTCGGTCGCTCACTCCCGCGGCGCGACCAGCTCCACCGGGTGCATCGGCGCGGCGCCGAGCAGCGCGTCCAACTGCTCGGTACAGGAGGTCCCCGCAGCGACGACGGTTCGATCGGTGTCGCCGAACTGCTCGCGGAGCGGCTCGCCGACGTCCATGCTCAGCTCGTAGTAGTCCGTCTTGTAGCCGAACGAGCCGGCCATGCCGCAGCACTCGGTGTCGGAGACGCGAACGTCGTAGCCGAGCCGCTCCATCACCGCGGTCGCGTGCTCGCCGACGCCGATCGTCCGGGCCTGACAGTGCGGGTGGTAGGCGACCCGCTGTCCGGACGCGACGGGACCGGTCCCCGCCGACGGCGCCCGCAGTCCGGCGGGGTCGCCGCCGTTCTCCAACAGCCCGAACAGGTACTCCATCACGTCGTAGCTGGCCTCGGCGAGCCGCTCGTGCGAGGCCTCCGGAAGGAACTTCTCGTACTCGCTTCGGAACATGGCCAGGTCGCTCGGTTCGATCACGACCACGTCGCGCCCGGCGTCGACGTGTGTCGCGAGCCCGGCGTACACGTCTTCGGCCGCGGATTCGGCCGTCGAGATCATCCCCTGTGAGAGCGGCGGCCGACCGCTACCCGGGAGGTCGGGGACACGAACGCGGACGTCGAGCGCCTCCAAGGCTCTGACCGCCGCTTTCCCGCGGTCGACATCGACGTAGTTCGTCGCCGTGTCCGGGTACACCACGGCCTCGCGTTCCGCGTCCTCGGGCGAGACCATCGCCCCGCCGCGCGCCTCGAACCAGTCGACCAGCGGCTCCGAGGCGAACCCGGGGAGATCGCGTCGACGGTCGATACCCGCGACGCGCTCCGCGACCGCACGGAGCGGCCCGACATCGGCGAGCCGGTTCGCAAGCGGGGCCGTCCGGCTGCCCCACTTCGCGAGCGTCTCGTAGTTGCCGACGAGCCGGGTCGACAGGTCGAGTCCCGCGGGCTCGTCGTCGGGGACCAGCTCCTCGAACAGCCAGTCGGTCTGCCCGGGGTCCGCCTCTCCCCGGTTGATCCGGTCGCGGACGACCGTGTTTATCCACGGGATGTCGATGCCGACCGGGCAGGCCGGGACGCAGCGCGAACAGCCGGTACAGAGGTCGTTGAACTCCGCGGCGACGTCGAGCCCTTCGATTCCCGTCTCCCAGCCCGTGGCGATACCGCCGGAGTACGTCTCGCCGCCGAAGGCGTGGCCGCCGACGCTCTGGAAGTTCCCGCAGGAGTTCGAGCAAGCGGAACAGCGGATGCAGTACAGCGTCTCCCGGAGCTGTTCGTCCTCGCGCATCGCGAGCCGCCCGTTGTCGATCAACACGAGGTGGAACTCGCGGTCGTCGCCCGAGCCGTCGGCGAGCGGGCCGTCGTCTTCGAAGTCCGGAACGGGGGAGTCGACCGGAGGCGTCAGCGTCGAGATGTAGGAGGTCACGTCCTGTCCCGTCCCCGACCGGCCGATCAGCTCGACGAAGGGCGAGAAATCCTCGACGGTGGGAACGATCTTCTCGACCCCGGCGACCGCGACGTGCGTGTCGGTCGCGGTCACCGTCTTTCGGGCGTTTCCCTCGCTGGTGACCAGCAGCATGGTGCCGGAGTCGGCCGCGATGAAGTTCGCGCCGGTCATTCCGACATCCGCGCCCTCGATTAGTTCGCCCAACCGTTCGCGGGCGAACATCGTGAGCTCCTCGGCGGTTTGTGGGGGGTCATCGGGATCGAACCGCTCCGCGAACAGCTCCGCGATCCCCTCCCGCGACTTGTGGATGGCGGGAGCGACGATGTGCGACGGCGCCTCGTCGGCGAGCTGAAGCACCCACTCGCCGAGGTCCGTCTCGACCACCTCGACGCCGGCGCCTTCGAGCGCTCCGTTCACCTCAATTTCCTCGGAGGTCATCGACTTCGATTTGATAAGCCGATCCGCGTCCCGCTTTTCGGCCGTCAGTTCGGTGATGTACTCGTTCGCGTCCTCGGCGTCGTCAGCGAGGTAGACGGTTCCGCCGTTGGCCTCGACGGTTGTTCTCACCTGCTCGATCAGCTCGGGAAGCTGCGCGATCGCGTCCTCCTTGATCGCTCGGGCTTCGTCTTTCAACTCCTCGTAGTCAGTGAGCCGCGCCGTCGATTCGTAGCGCCCCTGATTGAACCCGCGGGTATTCGCCGCGACGGCGTCGCCCTCGGTCGCCATCAGCTCGCGGATCCGGTCGGCCTTCGCAGTTCGATCTGCCGTCCCCGCCCGATTAGCCGTCTCCGTCTGGTCGCCCGTCTCGGCGTCGCTACTCATCGGAGGTCACCTCCGACTCGGACGCGTCGCCGTCCCCCCGAGCCTCCGCGTCGGTCCCCTCCCGAAGCAACACCACGTGGACCTCCTTCGGTCCGTGCGCGCCGTGGACGAGCCCACCCATGTCGGCGGTCGCGCTCGGGCCGGTCGCGAGCACCACGTCGACCGACTCGTCGCGAGCGCGGGGACCGAGCCACGCGAACGCGTCGGGCATGTCCGGCACGATATCGCGTTCGCGGAGGACGACGACGTGCCGATCGACGAAGAGGCTCACGGGCTCGGTGCCGGCCGTGTCGGCCTCGATCGCGACGCTCCCGTACTCGGCGATACCCAGCGAGGCGCTCGTGACGCCGGTGTGGGCCGCGCGCAGCTCGGCGGTCGTCGGATCCGTTACCACGCGGTCGGGGAGCGACGGCGTCTGGCCGTCCGACTCACCGGACTCCTCGTCCCTCCGGCCGAGCGGGATCCCGACCGCCGGGTCGCCTGCAGCCTCCGAAACCAACTCGGCGCACGCACTCTCGGGACCCTCGCTGATGGTCACGCCGAGGTCGTCGAGGCGACGCTTGAACGTCGATCTGTCGGCGAGTGACATACCGAACGGTCAGTCGGAGAGTATTTGTGTGTTGTGTCGATTCCCAGCGACGGTCTCTCGCCGCCATCCACTGAATCGCTAGACTGCGTCCGTATCGGCGATGCCGCGCGATAATCAGCACTCGAGGACCGAAGCGCCCAACACTGCTGTCACACCTGTCCGGATTAGCCGACCGAGCGCACGGATGGGACTGCGAGTTTTGTGAAACTGTCCTGACGTGTGCGGTCTACAGCATTAAGCGAGCCGTAAAACCGTGAAATCAAACGCGGTCTGGCGATTCACTAGGGTCGGGTACGCGGATTGGTGTGAAAGTGAGGTCCAGTGTGAATTACCATATATAAATGTATTACTGCAGAAAATATCTCCTTACCACTAGACCATGGCTCTCCGTGCGGGCGTGGAGTTCCGGGTAATCCTTATGAATTTTTTTATGAACTAATTCGGCGTAGAATTGTGCCTGCGCATAACAAATACGAGTCTCTTCGAAGCGGTGATGTGGTAAATTCAGACGGCGACAATCTGCTGAGGAAAAGCCCAAACAACACACGACGACAGTTCGTCGCCGGGACTGCCGGTGCTCTCGGTGGGCTCGCGGCTGGCGTGGGGATCGTAGCCCCCGTTAGCGCTCAAGAAGAGGACGGAGAGGAACAAGAGGAGGAGGGGGAAACCGAGGAAGAGGAACCGGAGGCCGCCGAAAACGAGTTCGAGGACGACATCGAGATTCTCAACTATGCGCGAACGCTCGAACTCCTCGAAGCGGACTTCTACCGGCAGGCGCTAGAAAACATCAGCGAGGAGGAGCTCTGCACCTGCAACGTGCTCCAGGAGGACAGCGCCTTGGCAGACAGGGCGTACGAAGAACTGGAGACGATACAGGAACATGAGGAGACGCACGCGGAGGTGCTCGGTGAGACGATCGAGGAGTTGGGCGGTGAACCCGTCGAGGATCTGGAGTTCGACTTCGGACTGCGTGTCGAGTACGTGGAGCCGTTCCTCGCGACCGCCGCCATGCTCGAAGACATCGGCGTCTCTGCGTACGCCGGCGCTGCACCGCACATCGAGAACGAGGACCTGGTCGCACCCGCGCTCAGTATTCACAGCGTGGAGGCGCGACACGCGTCCTTCGTTCGCACGTTGACCAACCAAACCGGCTACCCGGAGGCGTTCGATGCGGCCCGCTCCCGCTCGGAAGTGCTTGAGCTCGCAGCCCCGTTCATCGTGGGCGAAGAGGAGGCTGAAGACGAAGAGAACGGCGAAGAGGAGGACGGAGCGGACGCAGATGAAGACGAAGAGAACGGCGAAGAGGAGGACGGAGCGGACGCAGATGAAGACGAAGAGAACGGCGAAGAAGAGAACGGAGCGGACGCAGAGGAAGAAGAGGGAAACGGAGAGGACGACTCGCCGGGAAACGGTGACGAAAACGGTGACGGCGAGTAAAGCGCGGAGAGTAGATACTGAGAACGACTCCGCGAAAGAGTACGCCCGTCGGGCGTACTGACGGCTTTCTTTTTTGACGTACTTCTCGCAGCCCAGTGCTCACTCACCGCTGACAGAGTATACGACGATCGGGTCTCCGCACCGTACGGCACAGACACTGCGCCTCTGCTGACGATAATCCGCACAATCACCGCTCGGTGACCGAACCCGCCGACTCCTCGGTCGAGGGCTCGACAGAGCAAGGAGATAGTACCCGACCGGCTGTCGACATCTCGGCGGGTTCTCACACTCCCGGCGGGGTCAGGGGATTTTTCATACTTCGACCGTGACACACTCACATGGCAACTAACACGCCGGATCCAGATCCACTGGAGGGGGCGAACTTCGATTACACTGGGGGCGACGTTGAGCGCCCGGATCTGGTCGACGCACTGGAGCAGCGCGTCGACGGCGACGTGCGATTCGACGAATACTCGCGGCGGCTGTACGCGACCGACGCCTCAGCGTACGAAGTCACGCCGATCGGGGTCGTGGTCCCGGAGTCGACGGCGGACGTGGCCGCGGTTCACGAGTACTGTTTCGCGGAAGGGATCCCGGTGCTTCCCCGAGGTGGCGGCACCTCACTGGCGGGACAAACGGTCAACGAGGCGGTCGTCCTCGATCTCACGGACTCGATGGACGCGGTGCTCTCGACCGATCCCGAAGCGAGGGTCGCCACCGCGCAGGCCGGTGCGTACGTCGGCGATCTCAACGCGGCCGTCCAGCCCCACGGCCTGAAGTTCGCTCCGGACCCGGCGTGGCGGGACAAGTCGGCGATCGGCGGTGCGATCGGCAACAACTCCACCGGATCGCACTCGCTGAAGTACGGGAAGACGGACCATTACATCGAGGAGTTGGAGGTCGTGCTCGCGGACGGTACCGTCACTACGTTCGGCGAGGTCGCCGTGTCGGAGCTCCGCGAGTCCGCGGACCCCGGCGCCGACGGCCTCCTCCCGCGGATCCACGCCGAGATCGTCCGGATACTCGACGAGGAGGCCGACGAGATCGACGACCGGTTCCCCGAGATGAAGCGGAACGTCTCCGGATACAACCTCGACCGCCTGCTGGCCGAGTATCGCGGCGAGTACGGCGAGGAAGGCGTCGTCAACCTCGGACGGCTGATGGCCGGCAGCGAGGGGACGCTCGCGACCGTGACGGAGGCGACCGTGTCCCTCGTCGAGATTCCGGAGACGAAGGCCGTCGCGCTGCTCACGTACGACGACCTCCTCGACGCGATGGAAGACGTGGCGCCGGCGCTCGAACACGATCCGGCCGCCGTCGAGGTGATGGACGACGTCCTGCTCGGACTGGCGGCCGAGACGCCCGAGTTCGAGGACGTCGTCGGAATGCTCCCCGACGGGACCAACTCCGTGCTCCTCATCGAGTTCTACGCCGACACCGACGAGGCGGGTCGACAGAAAGTCGCGGACCTCATTGCGGACCGGGTTGGCGCGACCGACGATCGAACCCGTCCCGAGACCCAGGCCGCCCCGAGCGAGGGGGCGTCCGATATCACGAGCCAGCCGCGACGCGCCGTCACCGCAATGGAGGCGCACGACCCCGCGGAGCGCGACCGGTTCTGGAAGATGCGCAAATCGGGGCTGCCGATCCTGCTGTCGCGCACCACCGACGAGAAGCACATCTCCTTCATCGAAGACTGCGCGATCCCGCCCGAGCACCTGCCCGAGTACACGCGGGAGTTCCAGGAGATCCTCGCGGACAACGACACGTTCGCGACGTTCTACGCGCACGCCGGGCCGGGCGTGCTCCACATCCGTCCGCTGATCAACACGAAGAACGTCGACGACGTGGAGGCGATGGTCGACATCGCGGACCGAGTCACCGACGCCGTCGTCCGACTCGGCGGGAGCGTCTCCGGCGAGCACGGCGACGGCCGGGCGCGGACCCAGTGGAACCGGAAGCTGTACGGCGACGACCTCTGGGAGACGTTCCGCGGCCTCAAGACCGCTTTCGACCCCGATTGGCTGCTGAACCCCGGCAACGTCTGCGGCGACTTCGACATGAGCGAGAACCTCCGGTTCGACGCCGACTACGAGTACGACGCGGGCTTCGATCCCGCGATGGAGTGGGCCGTCGACAACGGGATGCAGGGGATGGTCGAGCTCTGTCACGGCTGCGGCGGCTGTCGCGGTCCGCAGGAGACCACGGGCGGCGTGATGTGTCCCACGTATCGCGCCTCCGAAGAGGAGATTCAGGCGACGCGGGGGCGGGCGAACATGCTTCGAGGGGCCATCTCGGGCGAGCTCCCCGACGACCCCACCGACGACGAGTTCGTCACCGAGGTGATGGACCTCTGTGTCGGCTGTAAGGGCTGCAAGAAGGACTGTCCGAGCGGCGTCGACATGGCGAAGCTGAAGGCGGAGGTCGAACACGCGCACCACGAGGAACACGGGATCGACCTGCGTACTCGTCTCCTCGGTAACTTCGAGCGACTCGCGCCGCTCGGATCGGCGCTCGCTCCGCTCTCGAACCTCCCCGGGAAGATCCCCGGAGCGGGCCTCGTTATGGAGAAGACGCTCGGGCTCGCGAGCGAGCGTGACCTCCCCACCTTCCGCTCCGAGAGTCTCACCGACTGGTTCGAGGCGCGCGGCGGAGCGATGGTCTCGCCCGAGGCGGCCGACCGGCAAGTCCTACTCTTCCCCGACGTGTACACGACCTACACCAACCCCGGGGCCGGAAAGGCGGCGGTGCGCGTGCTGGAGGCCGCGAACTGCCACGTGCAGATTCCGGACGTCGACGGCAGCGGCCGCCCGCCGCACTCGAAGGGGATGCTCGACACGTCACGGGCCGTCGCCCGGGAGGCCGTCGAGACGCTCGCGCCCGATGTCGAGAACGGGTGGGAGGTCGTCGTCGTCGAGCCCTCCGACGCCGTCATGCTGCAGACGGACTACCACGATCTGCTCGACGGCGACGCGAGCGACGTGCCGGACGCGGACGTGGCCGCGGTCTCGGAGCACACCTACGGGATCATGGAGTTCGTCGACGCCCACCGGCTCGACGAGACGCTCTCGTTCGACGCGCCGACCGAGTCGCTCACGTACCACGGGCACTGCCACCAGAAAGCGACGAAGAAGGACCACCACGCGGTCGGCGTCCTTCGCCGGGCTGGCTACGGGGTCGACCCACTCGACTCGTCGTGTTGCGGGATGGCCGGTTCGTTCGGCTACGAGGCGGAGCACTACTCCATGAGCAAGGCGATCGGTCGGATCCTCTTCGATCAGGTCGACGCCAGCGACGGCGACGAGGTCGTCGCGCCGGGCGCCTCCTGCCGGAGTCAGTTGAAGGAGCGCGACGACGGCGCGCCGGAGCCGCCGCACCCGATCGAGAAGCTGGCTGCGGCGTTAAACTGAGAAATCAGTCGTCGCGGCCGGAGGCGAACCGATCGCGCTCGCGCTCCCACCGCCGATCGAGCACCTTCGAGAGCGCTTTCCCGGGACCGCCCTCGATCGGCCACCCCTTCGTGCGCCACTGCGGCGGTTCGGGCGAGAACGACGGGCACGAGCCCGAACACTCTCTCGCGGTCGGTAGCGTCTCCTTGGCCGCACAGTACGGCACGAGCGCCCGCCCCTCGCGGCGCAGCTCGAAGTGCCTGCAGTCCGGTCGCATCGTGTCTCGGAAGGAGCGCCACCCCTTCCCGTAGGCGCGCTCGGCGATCTCCAGCCGACGGGTCTCGGTCTCTGGGTCGCGGACAGCCCCGTTCGCGGGCGAGAGGTCGCTCGGATGCCACGCCACGTCGGCGTCGTCGCCCCCGACGCCCCCCGCGAAATCCGTCGCGAGGATGCCCGCCTCGACCGGCATCTCGCGGAGGAGCGCCGGTTCGACGCGCTCCCCCGTGGTCTCCGTCGCGAGCCACGCCTCGTCCGCGAGGGCGACCTCGACGTCGTGCGCGAGCTGGTCCGAGAGGCGATCCGCCGCGGACCGGTCGAGGTCCGGCTTGTTCTCGACCGCGACGATCCGCGCCACCCAGTCGGGATACGGTCGCTTCCGGCGGAGCTGGATGCGGTTGTTCCGCCGCCGCTTCTCGATCAGGTCCCGTCCCGCCGCGCGGTGGACCGCCTGCCGGACGTATCGCCACGGGTACCCGGGGTGAGGGAGCGCGTCGCGGTACCACGCCCAGTCGGCGGGCGCGTGGCGGACGACGTGGAGGAGGTCGGAGTCGATTGTCCGGTCGCCGAACGCTCGACGGGCGGCGAACGCCTCGGGATCGACCTCTATCACGACCGTGTCCCAGCGGCGCTTCGCGGTTCCGAGCTGACGCGAGACGATCGCCGGCCGGACGCCGTCGCTCGGGTGCCACGACAGCTCGGCGTACCGGCAAACGAGGAGCTCGTAGCCGAATTCCGCGTCCGGGGTCACGGCTGCGGTTGTAGGGGATTGAATAAAAACGAATCGCCGGTCACCGCCGGCACTTCACACGTACTCGCCCGTCTCGTCGTCCTTCCGCTCGTCGAGGTACTCGTGGGCGCCTTCGAGGATGTCGCGGGGCCCGTCCTGGGTGATGGTGTTGAGCGCCTGGTCGTAGTCGCGCCACTGCAGGTCGCGGTGCTCGTTCGAGATCTCGGCGCTCGCCTCGAACGAGCGCGCGATGAACAGGTGAACCGTCTTGTGGATGGTGTTGCCGTTCGCCTCGAACACGTAGTCGTACTCCTCGCGGAAGCCGTCGATCAGCCGGAAATCTTCGATTCCGGCCTCCTCCGACACCTCCCTGATCGCCGTCTGCTGGAGCTCCTCGTCCCCCTCGACCCCGCCCTTGGGGAACTCCCAGTCCCCCGGTCGGCTCTTCAGGAGTAAGTACTCCCGTTCGCCGCGGGTGTCGCGGAAGAGGATGGCTCCAGCGCTGGTCGCTTCGACCGTCATTAGCGTCAGGTAAGCCATCACCCCTAAAGAGGGTGTCGGAGTGGCTAACACACCGGCCGTTTCAGACGCCATCCGCCGTTTTGCGCGCCGCTGATCGCTTGAACCGGTGGATATAAACCGCCAGAATGACCCCGACGCCGCGGGTCGTCCGCGGTAGATGCGTTTTTAGGCGTCGGGCGACCATCCACGCACGACCCCCAGCCATGACCTTCGTCACGAAACTCTCCTTCGCGTCCGGCGACCGCGACGTGCTCGCCGAGACCGTCCAGGAGCTCAAAACGACCATCGAACGGAAGGGCGCCGAGTGTAAGGGCCCGCACGCGACCCCCACCGAAACCGTCCGCGTCCCGCTTTATAAGCAGCTCCGCGCTGGCGACGAGTTCTCGCCGTGGAGCTACTCGGTGTATAAACGGTCGATGGAGATCCACGGGGCCGACGACATCGCTCGCGACATCGTCGGCCGCGACTTTCCCGACTCGATCCACGTCGAGGTCGAGGTCGATCAGAAGAAGCCGCTCGGCCACCGACGCGACTGACCACCTTCTGCACGGCGAGGCTCCGTTCCCGCACGCTAGGAGTCACATATATATCCTCACCGAACATATTCTCTTGAATGATACATTCTCGATTATATGATATTCTCTGGTTCGTGTGCGTTTCCGTCGCGGCCGTCGGAGTCGTTGCCGTTGGTCTGTGGGAGCACCCGATCGGCTGGACGCTCCTTGCTGTCGGGATGACGGTGCTGACGGTCGCCGCACTCGGGGACGCCTGGCGAATTACGCGGGCCCGTGCCGCCCGACCGATTGGCGGGGCGGTAACTATCGTGTTCGGGACCGTCGCGCTCCTCGTCGCCCTCCTTCTGGCCGGAGAGGCAATCGTCGAGCTGCCGACGACCGTGCGTATCGTCTCGCTGACGGCCGGCGTGCAGGCGTTCTTCGTCGCGATCGACGTGCGTATTTCCGGAGCGTCTCGAAGCGAGCGGGTCGCCGTACCGTTTAGCGGTCACGTCGCGGTACTGCTCGGGTCGGCGCTCGTGTTGGAGTCCGGCTTTTTCGCCCCGCGAGCGGCTTTGCTGGCGTACACCGCCGGGTTCGCGGCTCTGTCGGTTCACGTGTTCTGGATGCGCCAACGGGTGTCCGGCGTCTCTCCGCCGCGTTCACATACCGTACCGAGTAACTGGGAGACGGTGCTGCTCACGGCGGTCGGCGCCGGGGCGCTCTCGGCGGTTCTCGTCGCGCTCACCGCGGGATCCGATCCGATCGTGTCCGCGTCTTGGGCGACGCGGCCGGCGGCGGTCGTCGCCGGTGTCGGCTTCGTGGGGGCACTCGCGGTGCAGACGCCCGTGCCGCGCATTCCAGAACTACCGGCAGTTCTCACGAGCGTGGGTTCGACGGCGACTCAGCACGCGGTCGCCACGGTGGTGGCGTTGAACACGTTAGCCCTCGCGCTGCTTCTGGCGGACACTCGGGTGTTCCTTCCGCTTCTCGGCGGATACCTCGTACTGTTGACCCTCAGTGTCACGTTTGAGTACTTGATGGTTCTCCACGCCCGACGCTGGCTCGGGCGCGACCGGCCGGAGCCGGATCCACTCGACCCGGACGCGCCGGTGACGGTTGTGGTGTCCGCGGCAAACGAGGGCGAGGTGTTGCCCGATAGCCTCTCGCACAACCTGGAAGCGCTGCCGGGGATTCAGTTCCTGTTGTTGCCGGCGGCGAAGTCATCGGACGACACGGTAGCGGTCGCTCACGAGTTCCGCGACGAGTATCCCGACCGGGTCCGAGTGATAGCGGGGGTCGCGGGTTCGAAGGCGGGCGATCTCAACGCCGCGTGGGAGCACGTCGAGACGCCGTACGCCTTGCTTCTCGACGCCGACGAGACGATCGACGACGAGTTCGTTTCTCGGGGACTCGCGCGGCTGGAGGCGGATCCAGAGATCGGCGTCGTACAGGGACGAAAAGCGGCGAAATACCCGGAATCGAACGCGCTCTCACGGTTCGTCAGCGCGGACCGACAACACAGCACGTGGATCGAACATCCGTTCATGAGCGATGTGTTCGGTGCCGCTCACTTCGCCGGGTCAGCGGCGATCTTCCGGCGTGAAGTGCCGCCGGCGGTGGGCGGTTGGTCTCCGTATCGACTCACCGAGGACATCGACCTGACGCTTCGACTGCTCATAGAGACCGACTGGCGGGTGGCTTACGACCCTGAGATGGTCGCATACGAGTTCAATCCGGCAACCGTTCCGGCGCTGATCCGCCAGCGCGTCCGATGGGCGCGCGGGTGGGCGCAAGTAACGGCCAAACACGCCCCTAACGTGGTTCGGTCGTGGCGCTCTCTCGGGGTCAAACGTACGTTCGGCGTCTGCTGGCTGTTGTTCGCCTCAGTGAGTGCACCGATATACACGGTGTTTCCGGCGTTGCTTCTGCTGTCACTCGTCGGGTTCGCGAGTCCGCTGCCCGTGGCGGTCGCAGTCGGTCTCGCGTTGCTACTGTTGCCCGCACGCGGCGTTTCCATCGGCTACGCGACGATACGGGACCCCGAGATCGTCCTCCCGCGGGGTATCGGCCGCCGAGTGCGGGTGCTGGGTCACGCGTACCTCTGGATCCCCGTCGGGTGGGTGATCCAGATACACGCGCTGTATCTCCAACTCGCCGGCGCACCGGGCGTCTGGCACGTGACGCCCAAGCGAGGGCAAGAAACGACGGAACGGGAGGCGACGAAGCGTCGGCTCCGACCGGCGGCGGGGTCGACCACCCTACGGGAGGGAGAGCCCGACGAGGTGCCGTGGACCCGCGCTCGGTTCGAGGTGTACACCGACCGGGCGGGCGAACACCGGTTCCGGCTCAGACACGAGAACGGGAACATACTGTCAGACGGCGGAGAGGGGTACGCCTCTCGTCGGGGAGTCTTACGGGCGATAACCGCGCTTCGGGAGCTGGTCGGTCCCGCGGCGTACCTCCGGTGTGAGCCGGCCGGTATCGAGGTGTACCGCGATCAGGAAGCCGCCTGGCGATGGCGGCTGGTGGGGCCGAACGGTCGTGCACTCGCCACGTCGTCGGCGGGGTATACGTCCCGTTCGGGAGCGGTGAAGGGGGCCACCCTCGCGCGCGACTGTCTCGCGGATCCCGATGTGGAACCGGAGCTAACGCGAGACGACAGGGGCGAGTACCGATGGCGGCTTCGTGCGGGGAACAGTCGCCCTGTCGCCCGTAGCGCTCAGTCCTTCGGCAGGGAGCGAGCGGTCCGCGAGTCGTTCGCCCGCGCTCGGGAGTACGCTCCGGTCGCCGATCTCCTCGATATCGGCCGCGCGGCCTTCGAGTTATACGCGGACCGAGCCGGCGAGCACCGGTTCCGGCTTCGACACCGTAACGGCAACATCCTACTGGATTCAGGCCAAGGATACGCTTCGCGGCAGGGAGCGCGCGACGGCGTCGAACGGATCCGGCGCTACGCCCCGATCGCACCCGTCAGACTGCTCGACGGACCCGGGTCGGAGTTGGAAAACGAGGACGAGCCGAGAGTCGGGAGCGAACCTGTGAGCGACGCGAAGGACGTCCGTATCGAGGAAACCGCCGCAGACCCCGACACCGCGTGAGTGAGGGCTCGTGATGTAGGGATCGTGATGTAGGGATCGTCGGGAACGCGTCATAAAGGCGAGCGGTTCTGCGGTTCTCCGGTACCGGTTCCGGAGAACCAGCCCGCCACTGGACCGTTTAATACGTGTCGGGTATATGCGGACGTATGAGCACGCGAGACGCCGACGCGTACACCGAGTTTCGACGCGACCTCCACCGCCACCCGGAGCCCGCGTGGTGCGAGTTCTACACGACCGCTCGCATCGTCGAGGAGCTGCGCGAGCGCGACCTGACCGCGCTCCACGTCGGCCCGGACGCGTTGGCGACGGCGGAACGCCGGAACGTCCCGGACGACGACGAGCTCGCCGAGTGGGAAGGGCGCGCCCGCGAGGGCGGCGCCGACCCGTCTGTCCTCGATCGGCTCGCCGGCGGCAACACCGGCTGCGTCGCCGTCGTCGAACGCGGCGACGGCCCCGTGATCGGGCTCCGCGTCGACATCGACGCCCTGCCGATCACGGAGTCGACGGCCGACGGGCACGTCCCCGCCGACGCGGGGTTCCGCTCGGAGAACGAGGGGTTCATGCACGCCTGCGGTCACGACGTCCACGCGACGATCGGCCTCGGCGTCCTCGACGCGGTCCTCGCCTCGGAGTTTTCGGGCACGCTCAAGGTGTTCTTCCAGCCCGGCGAGGAGCAGATCGTCGGCGGCAAGCCCATGGCGGAGTCGGGTCACCTCGACGACGTCGACTACCTCTACGCCGTCCACATCGGCCTCGATCACCCCTCGGGCGAGGTCGTCTGCGGCATCGACGGGTTCCTCGCGGTGCGCCACTTCCTCGCGGAGTTCACGGGCGAGCCGGCCCACGCCGGTGCCCGACCCGAGGAGGGACGGAACACGGTGCAAGCGATGGCGGCCGCGATACAGAACCTCTACGCGATCCCGCGGCACGCCGACGGCCCGACGCGAGTGAACGCCGGCCTCGTCGGCGGCGGCACGGCGACGAACATCATCCCCGAGGAGTCGTACGTCGAGGGGGAGGTTCGGGGTGCGACGACGGAACTGGCCGACTACATGTCTGACCACGCCGACCGGATCCTCGATTCGGCGGCCGAGATGCACGACTGCGAGGTCGACGTGTCGACGCTGGGTGAGGCACCGAGCGCGACGAGCGACGCCGCGCTCTCGGCGATCATCGGAGACGTCGCCGGCGACACGGACGGCGTCACGAACGTCGTCGAAAGCGCTGAACTCGGCGGCTCGGAGGACGCGACGTTCCTGATGCAGGCGGTACAGGACAACGGCGGACTGGCCTGCTACGTCGGCGTCGGTACGGATCACCCCGGCGGCCACCACACCAGCACCTTCGACGTGGTCGAGTCCGACTTGGCGGTGGGTATCGACGTGCTCGCCGGCGCGATCCGGCAGGTTGCCGAGACGCGGCCGTAAGAGCCTGGATCCGGTACGCCCCTCGCGACCGCGGTTTCGGCTTCCGCGAGATGAGGTGCGTCGGTTCAGTCGTCGTCGCCGGCGGCGACGATTCGCTCGCCGGAGACGAACCAGCCGTCGTCGTTCGCTCGCGCGGCGATCTTCGGTTGGAACACCCACGCGGTGAGCCCGATGATCGGGATCATCGACGCGCCGACGATCGCGTAGCCGACGTGGAGGTTCGGGAGGAACGCGGCCGAAAAGGCGAGGGGATAGACGACGCCGCCCACCGTGCCGATTCCCCCGACGATCCCGGCGACCGAGCCGGAGTTGTTCGGGAACATCGCCGGGACCTGCGCGAAGATCGCCCCCTCGGAGAACGCACAGCCGGTCCCGACGAGGAAGCCGGCCACGACGGCGACGTAGATGTTCCCCGTCAGCCCGGCGAGCGTCATGCCGAACATCGAGAGCATGACGAACACGAGCGTGGCGAACGTCCACTGATTGCGGTACTCGCCCTGGAAGACGGGGAGGATGTCCCGCTCGTTGCGCGCGACGACGTCGCTGACGTACCCGCCGATGGGGCGTAAGAGCCCGGCGGCGACCGAAAAGGTCGCCGCGAAGGTCGCCGCGATCACGATGTCTCCCTGTCCGAACGCTTCGCGGTAGTACGTCCCGAGCCAGCCGTTCATCGCGAGTTCGAGGCCGAACGTCATCACGTACGCCACGGAGAGGACCACGGCGCCGTATCGGGTCGCGATGAACCGCCACTGCTCCCAGCTGACGCCCGCCTTCGTCGCCTCCCGTTTCGCCTCGGTCTTCGCCGCACCGCAGAGGACGTAATAGGCGATCCCGAGCAGGACGGCGAGCACGCCGGTGTAAAAGAACGCCGCCCGCCAGTTCGAAGACGTCGCGAGGAACGCCGAGCCGAAGATCGGGTCGACGTACCCCTCGCCGAAGATCCGCGGCAACGTGAAGTACGCGCCGAGTCCGGCCCCGGCGTTACCGATTCCCGCGAAGATCCCCTCCGCAGTTCCGAGGTTCTCCTCTTCGAACCACTCCGCGACGTGTTGGATCCCGATGACGAACGTGATACCGGCGAGCGAGGCGACGATCCGCGACGCGGTGAACACCTCGTACGTCTGGGCGAAGGCGCTGAGAATGGCGAACGCGCCCACCGTGACGAGCGTGACGCCGCCGGTCACGTCCGCACCGAAGCGGTCGGTCAGGGGGCCGATGACGATACGACCCAGCGGCACGGCCACGATGGCGGTGCTCGCGACGATCCCTAACTGTTGGATCGAGAGACCGAACTCGTCGGCGATTCCGCCGGTGAACGGGGCGAACGAGAACCAGATGACGAATCCGAGGTTGAACATCGCGGTCGCCAGGATGAGGTTCCGGTACTTGCCGTAGAGCAGATCGCTCGGTCTCACGAGGAGTCACCTCCGATAGCGGGGTCAACGGCGACAGCGACGTCGACGCTCGTCCACCGTCCACTCGGAGCGGCCACCTCTCCGAGCGTCCGAAGCGGAATATATTCGTGCTCATTGAATTTCGATCTGAGTATTGATCCGGATTTAACATGGCCAAACATATCTTTTCTCACGCTTCTACAACAAATTCTGTATATTAATAAGCAGATCGGTTGACAATATTCGTATTTTGTAAGATACTACTTGTGCATTCCCAGTATCCGCCGCTAGAAACATATATCCGATGCGATTGCAGAGAAATTATAATACCCACACTCTATCGAGAGGTTATTTGAAAAGCGACATCATGAACACGGAACGCGAAATAGTATATACAATATAAATTTCGCAGTAGCTCCACCGGCGTTCAGTGCCCGATCGTCTCCGTGAGTGCGACGGCTCAGTCGCTCGTGGATCGACCAACCGAAGAAATTTCTGCCGATGCCAGAGGACGCTGACGTTCCGCTACGGGTATCGATCCCACGTCAACGCCCGGCAGTTCACGAGTACGACTCGGTCCCGTTCGATCGTTTCGAGCTGCCGGTGATGTCTGGTTGGCCGTCGTCCGGAGCGCTCAGGCAGATCGCACACTGTTTGAAATTCGGCTCGGCTGACTCCGGGTCCGCGGCGGAGAGGGTGAGTTCGTTCGCGGCCGGGTTGTGGATCGGGAGCCAGACGAGCCCAGGCGGGATATCGGCGTCGGGGATCGCATCGACCGCGACCGCGGACCGGCGAGACTCGATCACGACTCGCCCCCGGTCGAACGCCTGCAGGTTGTCGGCGACCGTTTCGGGGTGGATTCGCGCGGCCGTTGCGCTCGATCCGTCGCTGGCCTCGGTCCGCGTCCGGACTCCGGTGTTGTACGCGTCCGGCCGACGACCGGTCGTCAGGGTCAGCGGATACGCCTCATCGATCGGTTCCGGGACACCTTCGTGAGAGGCGTTCGAGAACTGCGCTCGACCGGAGTCGGTGTGGAACGACCACGACTCGCCAGAGGCCTCTCCACTCGCCGTGTCCCCGTCTCTCGGCTCGTAGTACCGATAGCCGCCTTCCGTCTCCGCGTCGGGGGCGGGCCACCGGACGGCTAACTCATCGGAGAGCCGCTCGTATGAAATTCCCGAGAAATCGGCGGTCGTGTGGCGCGTCAGTGCGGCGACCTCGTCGAACAGCGCCTCGGGATCGAGCCGAACCGAGCCGAACAGGTCCGGGACGACGCGGTCGGCGATCGCGCCGATGATGTCCGCGTCTTGTCGGACGCTTCCCGGCGGCTCTCGCGCCGCGGTGACCCGGGAGACGCGGCGCTCCATGTTCATCACCGTGCCCTCGGACTCGCCCCACGTCGCCGCGGGCAGCACGACGTCGGCCAACTCGACGGTGTCGGAGTGGAACGCGTCCTGCACGATCAGGAAGGTGTCGTCGAGGGCACGCTTCACGTGGCTCGCGTCCGGCATCCCCGCGACCGGGTTCGTCGCCACCGTCCAGCACACGTCGATATTGTCCCGAGCGAGCTCGTCGATGATCCGCACGAATCCGGGTCCGGACGAGTCGGGGAGTCTACTCAGCGGGACCCCCCACGCGTTCGCCATCGCCTTGCGATGTGTGGCGTCGTCGAACGGGCGATATCCCGGCCATGAGGACTTCGAAGCACAGACTCGATTTCCCATCGAGTTCGCTTGTCCGGTCAACGAGAACGGACCGCTGCCCGGACCCAGGTTCCCGGTCGCCAAGCAGAGGTCGATAAGCGACCGAGCGGTGCCGGTTCCCTGCACGCTCTGATTGACGCCCATCCCCCAGTACACGAGCGTCTGTTTCGTTACCGCGGCGGCGAGGCGTTCGACGGTTTCTATCGACACGCCGGCGGTCTCGGCCGCGATGTTGACTGAAGGCAGCGATCCGACCATCTCCTCGAATCCGTCGGTGTGTCGGTCGATGAACTCACGATCGACGGCGCCGTCGTCGACGATCTGCGCCAGGGTCGCCCGCGCCAACGCCAGATCCGTCCCCGGTTCGGGTCGGACGTGGAGGTCCGCGTCGGCCGCCGTCTCGCTTTCGACGGGGTCGACGACGATCAACTCGTCGGCGTCGTCGGCCGCGCTCTCGGCTATCCAGCGGTACAACACCGGATGCGCGATCTTCGGATTGGCACCCCAAACGACGTGGGTGTCGGCGTCGGGGACGTCGTCGTACGTCGGCGGCGGCGCGTCGCTCCCGAACGCCTGCGTATACGCCTGTACCGCCGAGGCCATACAGAGGGTGGTGTTGGCGTCGTAGTACCGCGTCCCGAAGCCGCCCCGGGCGAGTTTGCCGAGCGCGTACGCCGCTTCGTTGGTCTGCTGTCCGCTTCCCAGCACGGCGACGTTGTCGTTCCCGTTTCTGAGCGCTTCGATGAGACGCACCGACACCGTCCCGAGAACGGTGTCCCAGTCCGTCGGCCGGAGCTCGCCGCCGCGACGTATCAGCGGCTCCGTCACCCGCGTGCCGCCCGGGTCGACCGTCTCGCGCACCCCTCGGCTGCACGTCGCTCCCCGGTTCGTCGGGTGCGCCTCGTCGCCGCGGACGTCGACGTTCCCGCGTCCGTCGTCCGTGCCGCGCTGCCGATAGCCGCAGCCCACCGCACACCGCATACACGTCGTCGGGTTACGATCACTCATAAGGGATAACAGTGGCCTTTTATCACGAATATCTTCGAACTATTGTTTGATCGTGGCGTATCTCGACTGTATGGGTCGCATTTCTACTCTCGCGGTATAATCCTTTTTACGGATAGATAATCGTGAAGGATGCTGCCGAGAGGGCGATCAGCGCGAGTGTCAGTCGTCCGTCGAGACCGTGTCCCCGTCAGCGGCGGGACGTCCCTCGTGTACGAGCGGATTCGACGGCCGTGGTGCCCGAACGCCGACCGCACACTGTTTGAGATTGGGCTCGGCGGACTGGGGGTCAACGACGGGGAGGGTGAGGACGTTCACCGCCGGGTGATGAACCGGCAGCCACACCATCCCTTTCGGGACGCCGTCGTCCGGGTTGACCGCGATTGTCGTTGAACCTCTGCGCGACGAGAGCACCGTCTTCCCGCGATCGAAGGCCTCGATGTACTCCAGCGTCGTCTCGGGGTGGATCCGCGCGACCGGTGGCGTGTCGGTCTCGCCGTCCCGGCTCCGAACGCCGGTGTTGTACGCGTCGGCTCGCCTGCCGGTCGTCAGCGTCAGCGGATACTCGTCGTCCGCGGGCTCGGCGAGACCGCCGTGGCCGCCCGTCGAGAATCGGGCCCGACCCGACGGCGTCGGGAACTCCCACCCGCGCTCCGTGACGTAGCGATACCCGCCTTCGGCGTCCGCCGACGGTGCGGGCCATCGAACCGCGAGATCCGCGTCCAGCCGGTCGTACGTGATTCCCGACAGGTCTGCGGGCGTCCCCGCCGTCAGCGCACGCAGCTCGTCGAAGGTCGCCTCCGGCGAGACCGTCGGCCGTGGAAACAGGTCCGGATCGATCGCCGTGCCGACGGCGACGACGATGTCGAGGTCCTGTTTGATTTTGGGTGAGGTCTCGGTCGCGGCACGAACCCGCGAGACACGGCGTTCCATGTTCGTGACCGTGCCCTCGGACTCGCCCCACGTCGCCGCGGGCAACACGACGTCGGCCAACTCGACGGTCTCCGTCCGGAACGCGTCCTGTGCGACGAGGAACGCGTCGTCGAGGGCGCTCTTCACGTGACTCGCGTCCGGCATCCCCGCGACGGGATTCGTCGCTACCGTCCAGCACACGTCGGGGGGCCCGTTCGCGACGGCCTCGACGATACCGACGGGTCCCGGCCCCGGATCGTCCGGGAGCCGACTCCGCGGAACGCCCCACGCGTCGGCGACGGTCTGCCGATGGTCGGGGTCCGTGAACTCGCGCTGGCCGGGCCACGTCCCCTTCGACGAGCACACTCGCGTTCCCATCGAGTTCGCCTGCCCGGTCAACGAGAAGGGACCGCTTCCCGAACCCAGATTCCCGGTCGCGAGACAGAGGTCGATGAGCGCCCGTGCGGTCGCGGTGCCCTGTACGCTCTGGTTGACCCCCATCCCCCAGTACACGAGCGTCCGCTTCGTCAGGGCCGCGGCGACGCGTTCGACGGTCGCTATCGGGACGCCGGCGGTCTCGGCCGCGGTCTCGACCGAGGGCAGCGAATCGACCGTTTCCTCGAACCCGGTCGTCGCCGCCGAGACGAACTCGCGATCGACGTCGCCGTCGGCGACGACCCGCGCGAGCACCGCTCGGGCGAACGCGAGGTCGGTTCCCGGATCGAGTCGGACGTGGAGGTCCGCGTCGTCGACGGTCTCGCTCTCGACGGGGTCGACGACGATCAGTTCGCCGTCGTCGTCGGCCGCGCTGTCCGCGATCCACCGGTACATGACGGGATGGGCCACCGCCGGATTCGCGCCCCAGACGACGTGAGTGTCGGCGTCGGGGATGTCCTCGTACGTCGGCGGCGGCGCGTCGCTCCCGAACGCCTGGTAGTACGCGGTGACGGCCGAGGCCATACAGAGGGTGGTGTTGGCGTCGTAGTACCGCGTCCCGAAGCCGCCCCGGGCGAGCTTGCCGAGCGCGTACGCCGCCTCGTTGGTCTGCTGTCCGCTTCCCAGCACGGCGACGCCGTCACGGCGCTTCGCGAGGGCCGACTCGATACGGGAGACCACGGTTCCGATCGCGTTCTCCCAGCTGGTCGGGATGAGCGTCCCGTCTTCCCTGATAAGCGGACGCGTGAGCCACTCCCCGCCGGGGTCCGCGCTCTCGTCGATTCCGCGCTGACAGGCGAGACCGCGGTTGACCGGATGGTTCGCGTCTCCCCGCACGGTGTCGATTCCGTAGTGATTCGCGTACTCCCGTTGCAGGTGACCGCACCCGACGGCACACCGCATACACGTCGTCGGAGTCCACTCGCTCATGCGGATTCCCACCGCTTCCAGACCGTTCTCCCCGGTACCCGAACGACCGTTCTGTCGTCGTTCTGCTCCAGGGACCGGTCGGTGGTGGCCGCTCCGTTCGCGTAGTGATTCATCAGTTAGGTTCTGAGTGTTGTTTACATGAGCCCCGATATAATTGTTTTGATGTTCAAATATAAGAGAGATAGTACGATAATCGTCCTAATATATGGTATATATCTAAACAAACACGCGTGCACGGATGTGGCCCGTGCAAGCGTGCGTGTGCTTGCGCGACCCCTTCTTATCTCTCGTGGCGGGGTGTGCCGTCAGACCGCCGGTCAGATCAGGACGGCGTCGGTGACGACGGCGATCGATGTCGAGCCGCGGCCGAGAGCGTTGTGATGCCGGCCCGCGGCAGCGACATCTGCGACGGCGACATCTGCGGCAAAATCGACTAGTTACGTTCGTAGTGTTTTGACCGGGTAGAGTTCACCAAATATAATTTCTTTCTCCTCAATCCGTAATATAGGTCGTCTCGCCAGGCCGATCTCCCGATCGCGTCGAAACTGCACCTATTTTGTGATTTTATAAATAGCGAAGTATTTTATGTAGCTATGTAAATTTTGAAGCGAGATGAAAACCTATTCGCCCAATATAATCGGGAGAGAATTGCGGTTTGACGAGAGGGGTGATCGGTGATGGCGAACAAAAAGGAGTCCTGGAAATCTGAACTGTACGGCGACGAGGTACGGGAGAAGCTGCTGGAGTTCGCCGAGACGGGCTTCGACTCGATCCCCGAGGACGAGCGCGACGCGTGGTTCACGCGGTTCAAGTTCTGGGGAGTCTTCCACCAGCGGTCCGGTCAGGAAGGGTACTTCATGATGCGGCTGACCAACGCGAACGGCATACTGGAGCCGGGCCAGCTCCGCGCCATCGGCGAAGTCGCACGCGACTACGCGGCGGGGCCTGTCGAAAACCCCGAGTTCGGCGACAGCTGGATCGATCTCACCACTCGCCAGTCGATCCAGCTACACTGGATCGACCTGGCGGATGTCCCGGATATCTGGGAGAAGCTCGAAGCGGTCGGCGTGACCACGCGGTCCTCCGGCGGCGACACGATGCGGAACATCTCCGGGAGCCCGGTAGCCGGAAAAGACGCCGACGAGGTGATCGACACGCTCCCGCTGCTCGAACGGTTCCAAGCGGAGATCCGAGGCGATAACGACCTGTGTAACATGCCCCGGAAGTTCAACATCAGCGTCTCCGGAACGCCCGAAGGCGGCGCGCAGGACGCGATCAACGACATCGGCCTCGAACCCGCACGCAGGGAGATCGACGGCGAGTCGACCCTCGGGTTCAACGTGCGCGTCGGCGGCGGACTCGGCGGACGCGAACCCCGAGTCGCCCGTCCGCTCGACGTGTTCGTGACGCCGGACGAGGCGTACGACGTCGTTCGGGGGTTCGTGGAGCTGTACCACGATCACGGCGGCCGACAGGTCCGCGCCAAGAACCGGTCGCGCTTCTTCGTCGACGAGCACGGGACCGAGTGGATCCGGGAACTCCTCGACGAGGAGTACGTCGATCACGAGCTCCGACACGCCGGCGACGACATCCGCGAGGAGTACACGTACAACGCCGGACGGACCTCCGAGGACGGAAAACGGGACTTCACCGGCGTCCACAAGCAAGGTGACGGCAGACGGTACGTCGGACTAAGCGTCGCCGTGGGTCGGCTCCCCGCCGAGGAGGCGATCGAACTCGCCGACATCGCGGACGAGTACGGCTCCGGCGAGATCCGCCTCACCCGGCGGCAGAACCCGATCATCGTCGACGTGGAACCGGACCGCGTGGACGAGCTGCTCGCCGAGCCGCTGCTCGCGAAGCACCGCCCGGAGCCGAACCCGTTCGTCCGCGGTGCGATGGCGTGCACCGGGACGGAGTTCTGCTCGCTCGCGCTCGTCGAGACGAAGGCGCGCACCGCGGCGCTGCTCCGGTGGCTCCGCGACAACGTCGAACTCCCCGACGACGTCGACCAGCTGAAGCTCCACGTCTCCGGCTGCACGGCCGACTGCGGTCACGCGAACACCGCTGACATCGGCCTGCTCGGGATGCGGGCTCGGAAGAACGATGAGATGGTCGAGGCGGTCGACATCGGCGTCGGCGGGGGGATGGGGGAAGACCCCTCGTTCGTCGACTACGTCCAGCAGCGGGTGCCCGCCGACGAGGCACCCGGCGCGATCAGGAACCTCGTCGAGGCGTTCTCCGCGCGGCGAGAGCCGGGGCAGACGTTTCGGGAGTGGGCGGACGAGACCGACGCCGAGACGCTGGGAGCGCTCTGTGAGCCGGAAGAGACGAGCTACGTCGACCCGTCGCTCACCGACGCGAAGCAGTCGTGGTACCCGTTCGCCGACGAGGAGACGAGCGCGGCCGAGCCGGGGGTGGCCTCGACCGATGACTGACCCGAACGCCTCCGGCCGGAACCGCGACGGCGACGCGAAACGCGCCGGCGATGGCACGGGTGACGCGGAGGAGGGCCGTGTCAGCGCGGAGAGTCGTGTCAGAGGGGAGGACCGCGTCAGCGAGACCAGCCCGGATACCACTAGTCAGCACGCGTCGGCCGACGTCGCGCCGGAACTGTTCGGGTGGTGACCGTGTACGACGAGATCCTCTTTCCGACCGACGGCAGCGAGGCCTCGAAGGCGACGTTCCCGCACGCGGTGAGTCACGCCCGCGCGTTCGACGCGCGCGTCCACGTCCTGTACGTCGTCGACACGACGTACGCGGGCGTCGGCGCGGGCGGGAGCAAGAACGTCAACTCGCTTCGCGCGGAGGGTGAGCGAGTCCTCGAAGAGTTCGAAGAGCGGCTCCTCGACGAGGACGTGGACGTCATTCCGCAGATCGCGGACGGCGATCCGCACACGAAGATCAAAGCGTACAGCGACGACGTCGCCGACATGATCGTGATGGGGACGCGGGGGCGCAGCGGCGTCGAGAAGTACCTGCTCGGCAGCGTCACGGAAAAAGTCGTTCGGACGGCAGACGTGCCCGTCTTCACCGTTCGGACCCCGGAGACGGAATGACCGAGCGCATCACGTCGGTGACCGCGTACACGACGCTCGATTTCGTCGACGGCACGGCTATCGGCGCCGGCTGGCGCGAGGAGGCCACGGGCGTGTTGAACGTCGCCTCCGAGGACGACCCGGACACCGTGGAGCTCCAGGTCGAACTCGACGCCGTCGGTCTCGACGCGCTCCCCAACCACGCCGATCGGATCGCGCTGACGCCCGAACAGGCCCGAACCGTCGCCGCCGCGCTGTCCCGTCACGCGGACCGCTGTGAAGACACGCACGTTGAGTGAAGACGGAGCCGCGGGATCGGGGAGACAGTTCGGTTCGATGTCTCGCCCGAGCCCGGAACCGTCTACACCGCGTTCGCGGTCGGGTATCTCGACCCGGACGCGGCTCCCGCTGACGCACCCTTCGATCTCGAACTCGTCGATGACGCGATCGACGACGCCGAGGAATGACCCGTGAGAGGCTGCTGGCCCCGGTAGGTTTAGGCGCTGCACACCCCATGATCTGCGTATGGAGGCCGTCCTCTGGTACGTGCTCACCGGAACCCGCGGCGGCCCCAACCGCGTCCGTATTCTTCGGGCGATCGACGAGCGTCCCCGGAACGCGAACCAGCTGGCCGAGCATCTCGAACTCGACTACACGACGGTCCGCCACCACCTCGACGTGTTGCGCGAGCACGACGTCGTGAAACGGACCGGAAACGGGTACGGTACGGTGTACTACCCGGCCGAGGGAACCCGACAGCACTGGGAGCTCGTCGAGGAGATCGCGGAGGGGTTACCACTATGAACACGACGACACGCACTGAAGCGGACGACGACACGCGGTCGGTCGCGAAGCGATCCGCCGCGGACGAGGAGGGAAATCGATGGAGTGGATAGACGTCGCGCGCATCAGCGTCACGCTGAACGTGCTGATGCTGTTCGGCCTCACGTGGGTGTGGGCTCGGAACTACGTCGCCTTCCGGTCGAAACACGCCATCGGACTGGCGCTGTTCGGCGCCCTCCTTCTCGTCCAGAACGGCCTCTCGCTGTATTTCTACCTGTTTCATCCCGTGCTGGCGGGCTGGTTCGCGACGGACATGCCGCCGCTGGCGTGGCACGCGAACATCGTGGTTCACGTCTTCCAGACCGTCGCACTCGCGTTCCTGCTGTGGGTGACGTGGGACTGAACGAAAACAGCAGTACCGCGACCGATCGGAACCGCAGCGCTCCGTCGACCAAGCGAAACCGCGCCGCTCCTCAGTACTTCGCGTCCGCGCCGGTCGTCTCGTAGATCCGGTCCATGATCGCGTCGCGTTCGCTCGTCCAGTTCGCCATCGCAGCCGGGCTGGTCGGGTACGAGTCGTAGTGTACGAGCAGTTCGTCCGCGAGCGACTTCGTCTGGTAGAAGTTCCGAATCGTCCCCCAGTAGCCGAAGCTCTTGACGGCCGCCTTCAGCTTCAGCCCGAAGGACATCGACGTCGAGCCCTCGTACAGCGCCTCCGCGAGCTTCTCGCCGGGGAGCGCGGCCAGCAGCCCCATCAGGTCGTCGACGTCGATCGCGGTCGAGAGCACGTTGTACACGTCGAGCCCGGCGTAACGGCCGCCGAAGTGGTCCATGACGCGGGTGTTGTATCGCCAGAGGTTCTCCTCCGTGACGTCGCCGTCACTGATCGCCTTCACGGCCTGCTCGCCGGCGTACTTGCCCGCGTACGCCGCGCCGGCGATGCCCCCGCCGGTGGTGGGGTTGACGTGACCGGCGGCGTCGCCGACCGCCATGTATCCGGGCGCGACCGCCGAGTCGTAGGGACGACGCGTCGGAAGCGCGGCGCCGAGCTTGTCGCGAACTACGGCGCCCTCGAACTCCGGTCGATCCCTGAGATCGCGTTTTAGCGCTTCGACCAACTGCATCGGCTTCTCGTTCATCTGGAAGCCGAGCCCCGCGTTGATCTCCGTGCTCGTGCGCGGGAAGTACCAGAGGTACCCCGCGGCGCGGTCCGTCGCCTTGAACACCAGCGCGTCGTCCCACTCGACGGGCTCGGGCACCTCGACGATCTCGCGGTACGCCGAGCAGAACTGCGAGTAGCGCACGTTCGTGTCGAAGGTGGTCCCCTCGAAGTCCGCCTTGTCCTGGAGCAGCGACAGCGATCCCGCCCCGTCGATAACGATGTCAGCCTCGTAGGTGCGCGGCGTTCCCTGCTTTTTCGCCCGAAGCCCGGTCACGCGACCGCCGTTGCTCTGGATCACGTCGTTGATCACGGTGTCGTAGTGGAAGTCGACGCCGGCGTCCTCGGCGGCGGCGATGATACGGCGACCGTACTCCCAGCGGTCGATGACGGCGAGCTCTCCGGGCACGGGGATCTCGAGGACCGTGTCCTCCTGTGGGATCTCGAACCGCCCGTGGTCGACGCCGGTGTTGGTGAACGCCGGCTCCAGTCGCTCTTTCGGGATCGCCTCGGGGAAGGCGTCGGCCCCTTTCAGGGCGTCCCCGCACGCGATGTGTCCGGCCTCCTCGGCGTCCTTTCGCTCGACGATGACGACGTCGAGCCCCTCGTTCGCGATCGTCGCGGCGGCGTAACAGCCAGCGGTACCGGCACCCGCCACGACGACGTCGTACTCGTCGATGCTCATTACCGTGAGGTGTCGTGCCCCACCCAAAACTCTTTACTCCCGTTTCGGTTGGACCGACAGCGACAGAAGGCGAGGGATCGGCGATTCTCCGGTTCCGTCCGAGACACACGGAAAGCTCCGATCGCTCGCTCTCACTCCTCCGTCTCGTAGTGGTCGCCGGCGGCGGCGGGGATCCGCGTTCGACCGACGAACGCGAGCACGATGATGACGACCACGTACGGGATGGTCTCGACGAGCGAGCTCGGAATTCCGTACCCGAGCTGCTGGAGGCGGGTCTGTAGCGCTTCCAACGCGGCGAACAGGGTTCCGGCGCCGAGCGCGCCGATCGGGTTGTAGTTGCCGAAGAGGTAGACGACGATGGCGATGAACCCCTTGCCTTGGACCATCGTCTCGCCCGATCCGCCGAACCGACCGACGCCGAGCGCGAGCAGGCTACCGCCCGCCCCGGCGAAGACGCCGGAGAGCACGACCCCCGCGTGCCGGATCTTCGAGACGGAAACCCCGACGGTATCGAGTGCTCGGGGATTCTCGCCCGCCGCCTTCAGGTGAGTGCCGAACGCTGTGTGGTCGAGCGTCCACCACGCGACGACGGTCCCGAGCGCGACGAGGACCGCCGAGTAGTGCCACGTGATGTTGCCGACGCCGGGCGTGTTCACGGAGCCGAAGAACACCGTCGAGAGGAACGGCGCGAGCCCCAACGCGATGAGCCACACCGCCAGCCCGGCGATGATCTGGTCGGCCTTGTACTCGATACAGACGACGCCGAAGACGAACGCGAGAAGCGTGCTCGCGAGTACCCCGGCGAAGAATCCGACGAACTGCGCGTTCCCGCCCGTCAGGATTCCGGCGTCGCCGAGGACGTACGCGACGTAGATAGACGTGAACGCCGAAATGATGAGCAACCCTTCGAGACCGATGTTGATCACGCCGGACTTCTCCGCGAAGATGCCGCCGAGCGCGGCCAACACGATCGGCGCGGAGATACGGACCGTCGCCGCCACCATCCCCCCGGAGAACACGACGCCGGAGAGGTCGCCGGCGACGCTCTCCGGGAACAGCGCGCCGAGGACCGCGAGTACCACGAGCGATCCGAGCGTCCCGACGAGGACGTTTTGCACGTAGCTCCCGCCGAAGAGGCGGCCGAGGACGGGCCCGTCCGCGTCGGCGAGCGGATTACGCACCGGCCTCACCTCCCTCGTCTGCGACGGGGTCGTCGGCGGGGCTACTCCCGCCGGAGTCGCCCGAGCCACCCGAGTCGCCTCGCTTGGCCTCGGGTTCCTCCGGCACGAACCGCCTGCCGATCAGCCGGAAGAACTCCGGCATCGCCACGAAGAGGATAATCAGGCCGCGCAACACGCCGATCAGTTCCGGGGGCACGTCGGTCTGGAAGCCGACCTGCAGGGCACCGCCCTTCAACACGCCGAACAGCGCCGCGGCCGGGAGCACCCCGAGCGGGTTGTTGCCGGCGAGGATGGAGACGGCGATCCCGTCGAAGCCGAGCGCGGGTACCGACTCCACCCACCGGCCCTCCGACATCAGTACCCACATGCTGCCGCCGATCCCCCCGAGTGCCCCCGAGAGCGTCATCGCCCGGACCGTGGTGAGTTTGGCGTTCACACCGCTGTACTCGGCCGCCAGCGGTTGGATACCGCTCACGCGGAGGTCGTAACCGAGCGACGTGTGTTCTAAGAAGAGGTACAGCCCGACAACGGTGACCAGCCCGATCAGCAGGGCGGCTTCCGCGAAGTCGCCGGTCACCGGGAAGAACCACGGATCGAGTTGGGCGTAGTCGGGCACGTACTCGGTCGCGACGACGGAGCTCCCCTCGGCGCGGAACACCTCCAGTACGAGGACGTACGCGATGTTCGCGGCGATGAAGTTCAGCATGATCGTCGTGATCACCTCGTTGGCGTCGGCGTACGCCTTGAGCGCGCCGGGAATCGCCCCCCAGACACCACCGCCGAACGCACCGGCGAGGACGCCGATCGCGATCAGCGCCACCCCGCCGACGCGGTTGGCGGGGAACAGCGGCGCGAGCGCGACGACGACCAACGCGGTCAGCAGCGCTCCGACGACGAGCTGGCCCTGCGTTCCGATGTTGAACAGGCCCGCCCGGAACGCGACCGCCACGGAGAGCCCGGTGAAGACGAGCAGCGTGGTCTCGCTCAGCGTCAGCGCGAACGAGTTGTTGAACGGCGACCAGCCCGGCATGAAGCCGAGCCACGGGAGCGTGATCGGCAGCCATCCGGGGTTCAGTATCGACGGGTACCACACGTAGAACGGCTCGCCGAGCGCGCCGTTGAACAGTACGAAGAACACCTCGAACGGGTCGTAACAGAATCCGAGACCGGTGATCGGCATCGTCCACGCGGCGGTGCTGCACTCGGCGATCCGTCCGGACGCGAGGACGATGACGAATCCGACGAGCACGGAGAGTCCGAGCGCGGCGGCCGCGATCAGGATTCTGTCGACACCCGAGAGCCCCGCGAACGCGCGGAGTATCGATGTCGCCCGCGAGCGCGCCGCGTCGAGTCGACTGGGGCTCACGCCGACACCTCCCCGTCGCCGACATCGTCACGCGCGTCGCTACCGCCGCCATGCGCGTCGCTACCGCTGCCACGCGCGTCGCTATCACCGTCGATACCGACGTGGTCGACGGTGTCGTCGTCCAGCGTCTCCCCGGCCATCAACAGCCCGAGCTGTTCTTCGGTGACGGTCGTCGGGTCGACGACGCCGGTGAACTCGCCGTCGTGCATCACGGCCAGCCGGTCGGAGAGCGCCTGCACCTCGTCGAGCTTCGAGGAGACGAGAAGCACGGCCTTCCCCGCCGAGCGGAGCTCCGTGAGTCGATCGTGGATGAACTCCGTGGAGCCGATGTCGACTCCCCGCGTGGGGTGTGTCGCGACGACGAGGTCCGGATCGCGCTCGAACTCGCGCCCGACGATGAACTTCTGTTGATTCCCGCCGGAGAAGGACTCCGCCGTCGCGTCTCGGTCCGGTGGCCGAACGTCGTACTCCTCGATGACCGACTCCGCGTGTTCCGTGGCCCGATCCCAATCGAGACGGAGGCCGTCGGTGAACGCCGGATCGTGTTGGCTACCGAGCACGGCGTTCTGCGTCAGGTCGTACTCCATCACGAGCCCGCGTGCCTGTCGGTCCTCCGGGACGTACGCCATGCCTCGGTCGATACGTCCGCGTCGGCTCACGCCGTCGAGCGACTCGCCGTGGAACGACACCGCCCCCGCTGTCGGGGATCGAAGCCCGGTTATCGCTTCGATCAGCTGTGACTGACCGTTTCCGTCGACACCGGCGATACCGAACACCTCGCCCTCGCGGACCGTCGCAGAAACGCCCGAAACGACTTCCACGCCTCGGTCGTCCTCGGCGTGTACGTCGTCGATGTCGAGGACGGTGTTTCCGGGTTCGCCCGCCGACGGCGACCGCTCCATCAGCACCTCACGGCCGACCATCATCTCGGCGAGTTCCTCTCGGGTCACATCCGCGGTCTGCACCGTCCCGACGTTCCGTCCGTCACGAAGGACGGTGATCTCGTCGGCGGCGTGAGTCGCCTCGCTCAGCTTGTGCGAGATGAAGATGATCGTCTTCCCCTGATCGGTCAGTTCCTCGAACACGTCGTACAGCTCTTCGACCTCCTGCGGCGTGAGCACCGCGGTGGGCTCGTCGAGGATGAGGATGTCAGCCCCGCGATACAGGGCCTTGAGGATCTCGACGCGCTGTTGGACGCCGACGGAGACGTCTTCGACGCGATCGTCGGGATCGACGTCGAACCCGTACCGAGTGCTCAGATCGCGGACCGCGTCGTGAGCGGCTTCCTCGTCGACGCGAAGCCCGTACCACTCGGTCGGCTCGTTGCCGAGCACGACGTTCTCCCAGATCCGCATCGGTTCGACCAGCATGAAGTGCTGGTGGATCATGCCGATCCCGGCGTCGATCGCGTCCCGCGGCGAGTCGAACGAACGCGGCTCGCCGTCGATAACGACGCGCCCCTCGGTCGGGCGATAGAGGCCGTACAGGACGTTCATTAACGTCGTCTTCCCGGCACCGTTCTCCCCGAGCAGGGCATGAACGCTTCCCCGTTCGACTTTGAGGTCGACGTCGTCGTTAGCGACGACACCCGGGAACCGCTTGGTGATGCCGTCTAAGTGCACCGCGGGGTTCATCTACTGCCCTCTCTCTGTGGCGCAGTCAAAAGTACGTCGGGTTCGAGATCCGACTCGCAGAAACCTGTCAGCGGTGTGTCGTCGACTAGACGTCGTCCGGGTCCGTGGGGACCTCGATGTCGCCGGCGATGATGTCGGTGCGGATCTCGTCGATCTCGTCTTTGACCTCCTGTGGAATCTCGTCGCCGATCCCGTTGCCGTACACGCAGGAGACGCCCTCGTCTTCGAGGCCGAGCATGACCTGCGAACCGCCCTGGAACTCGCCGTTCACGGTGTTCCCGACCGACTCGTACACCGCGCTGTCGACGCGCTTGACCATCGACGCGAGAATGACGTCGTCGAAGTCGGCTTGGGTGAGCGACTGGTCGGAGTCGACGCCGATGGCGAATCGGCCCTCGTTCTGGGCCGCCTGGAACACGCCGACACCGCTGCCGCCGGCCGCGTGGTAGATGACGTCGACGCCGCTCCCGTACATCGAGAGCGCCGCCTCCTGGCCTCCGCTCGGGTCGGCGAAGTCGCCGACGTAGCTGGTCGAAACGTCGACGTCGTCCGTCGCGTACGCGACGCCGGCCTCGTATCCGGCCTGGAACTTCCGGATGAGCGGCGCGTCGACGCCCCCGACGAACCCGACGCTCGTCGAATCGGAGTCCGTCTCGCCCGCACCCGCACTGAACGACTGCTCACTGAGGAGCGCGGCGAGCGCGCCGACGAGGAACGACCCCTCCTCCTCTTTGAACTGGTAGCTGGCGACGTTCGGCTCGTCGAGCTGGTCGTCGACCAGGAGGAAGTTCTGTTCGGGGAAGTCGGGCGCCGTCTCGGAAAGGGCGTCGAGCTGCGCGAACCCGATACAGGAGACGAGGTCGTAGTCCGGATCGGTCGACTCGGCGTACAGCCGCTGGAATTGCGAGAACTCGCCTGCGTCGGCCGGCTGTGACTCGTCGTAGGAGACGTCGAACTCCTCGGCCGCGTCGATGATGCCGCGCTGTGCCGCGTCGTTGAACGACTCGTCGCCGAGCCCGCCGAGCGCGTACACCATCCCGACGTTGGTCGTGTCGTCGCCGCTCTCCCCGCCACTCCCGTCGTCGCCGCTTCCGTCTTCGCTCCCATCGTCTCCGCTGCCGTCGTCGCCCTCACTCTCGGGGCCGCCAGTACAACCTGCGAGTCCCGCGATACCGGTGATGCCGGCCGCTTGAATGAAGCGGCGACGGTCGAAGTCGGATGCCATAACGATTCAAGGGGGGCGGGTGACGGGCATAAAATCGTCGGTATCGAGCGTCTCGGAGGGCGAAACGGCCCGATGTTGCTGAGACCGTGCGCTACTTACTCAGTCGCGGCCGCCGCGTCCACTGCCGCCGCAACGAGGTCGGCGACCTCCGCCACCAGCTCGTCGACCGCGTCGCTCTCGGCGTACACGCGAACGTACGGCTCCGTGCCGGAGGGGCGAACGAGGGTCCACGACGCGTCCGAGAACTCCAAGCGCACGCCGTGGTCGGTGTCGACCGTCGCCTCGGGGAACGCCTCGGGGAGGCTGGTCGCCAGTCGGTCCATCGCGTCGGCCTTGCGGTCGTCGGGGCAGTCGACGCTCACCTTGCGGTAGGGGCGCTCGGTGATCGGCTCGCGGAGCGCGGCGAGCCCCGACTCGGCGACGAGGAGAGCGATCACGGCCGCGGACGTTACGCCGTCGATCCAGCCGCCGAAGGCGACGTGCACGTGCTTCCACGGCTCGGCGGCGAAGACGACGCGGGTGTCCGCGCTCGCCGACGCCCGGACTGCGGCGATCCCCTCGTGAAGCGCCCCGAGGCGCACGCGCTCGACGCGGCCGCCGGCCTCGCGGACGCGCTCGTCGATCCGCCCGGAGGCGTTCGGCGTCGTTACCACGACCGGGTCGTCGACGTCGCTCTCGCGGGTATACAACTCGGCGAGCAGCGCCAGAACGGTGTCCTCGTGGACCACCTCACCGTCGGCGTCGACGATCACGATGCGGTCGGCGTCGCCGTCGTGGCCGATGCCGAAGGCGAACCCCTCGGCCTCCCCGTCGGTGTCGGACCGAGGACGGCCGGGGTCCGAAACGCCCTCGTTGGCGTCGGCGATGAACGCCCGGAGGTCGCGCAGCGTCTCGGGCGTCGGCTTGCTCCCCCGACCGGGGAAGTGGCCGTCGACGTTACCGTTGAGCGTGACCACGTCGGCCCCGAGTCGGCGCAGCACCGTCGGTGTCGCCGGTGCGGCCATCCCGTTTCCGCAGTCGACCGCGATCCGGAGCCCGTGGAGATCCGCGCCGAAGTCGCTCGCGTACGCCAGCACGTCGTCGAGATATCTCCCGAGGGTGTCGACGCGGTCAGTCGTCGACCACTCGTCCCACGACGCGGGGGGCTCGTCCGCCGCGACGCGGTCCTCAACGGCGCTCTCGGCGTCCCGGTCGAATTCGCTACCGTCGCGGAACAGCTTGATCCCGTTGTCGGTCGGCGGGTTGTGCGAAGCGGTGAGCATGACGCCGTACCGTCCCCGCGAGGCGTGTGCGAGCGCCGGCGTCGGGAGCTGTCCGGCCCGATGCACCTGCACGCCTCCGGAGGCGAGCCCCGACTCCATCGCGGCCGCGATCGCGGGGCCCGTCACGCGCCCGTCACGAGCGAGCACGACCTCGGGGGTCGGGCCGCCGCTCTCGTCGTCGCCCTCGCGCGCTTCGGCGCTCATCTCCGCCGCGACCGCCCGACCGACAGCCAGCGCGAGCTCGGGCGTGACCCGCTCCTCGGCGCTGCCGCGGATGCCCGCGGTTCCGAACAAGTTCATATCCGTGGTGTCGCCCGCGTTCCGTTAGAAGCCGTCGGTTGCGGGTCGGCAGCCGTGGTCGTCGGTTGCGATCGTCGATCGCGATCGTCGGTCGTGAGTGCACGTCTCGTGAACGAGACACGACGCGCTCGCGACAACCACCTATTTAAGGACGATGCGCCCGCAACGACCGGCCATGAGCGACGACACGCGAGCGCACGTGTACGTCTCGGGGAACGTACAGGGCGTCTTCTACCGAGCGACGACCCGCGATACCGCCCGAGAGAAGGGAGTCAGCGGCTGGGTCCGCAACCTCGACGACGGTCGCGTCGAGGCCGTCTTCGAGGGGTCTGAAGACACGGTCCGCGAAATGGTCGAGTGGTGTGAAACCGGAAGCGACGCCGCCACCGTCGATGACGTCGACGTCAGGTTCGAAGAGCCCGAGGGAATCGACGGGTTCGAAGTCACGTGGTGAGCGGACCGTCCGGAGGATCGCGAACATCGAGTTCTTCCAGCGCCCGCAACACGACGATAGCTTCGACCACGTCCCGCTCTTCGGTGTAGGGGTCGTCGACAACGCCGAGGGTCGCCTCCGCCTCGCGTTCGAGCCGCGATTCCAACTCCGTCTGGTCCGTCTCCGCTTTCGTCGCCGACAGCAGCGCCTCGTGGTCCTCGCGGAGGTCCAGCGAGACGTGCGCCGCGTTACACCGCGAGAGCGGATGCGTGTCCATCTCGATCGCGAGGTCGCTCACGAGGTCCCAATCGTCGGCACAGAAGCGGAGCGTCACCGTCCCGACCACGTCGCGCCACGCGATCGGGCCGCCGTTGTTCATCAGGGTGAGTGCCCGCGGCGGTACGGCGATGCGGGTGTGGGTGTCGTCGCGACCGCACAGGCAACAGGGGGTGCTCTTCAGTCCAGCGTACACGCCGATCCGTACGGCCCGGAGGAGGGTGTTGCTTTCGGTGGGAGCGGCCTCGGCGGGGCACTACGGCACAAAACGTATTACTGGGGGCCTCGACCCGGAATCTAACGACTCCGTTCCATCGCCATGGCTCCGATCCCTTCTCCCGTTTCCGGCCGGTTCCGATCCGTCGAGATACTCGTCGGCGTCTACTTAGTGACCGTCTTCGGTCTCACGGCCGTCCTCGTCGGCGTGTGGCTCCCGATCGAGTGGACGGTGCCGACGCTGGCGATCGTCGCTACGGTGCTTCTCGTTCCCTTCTGGCCGGCGATGAGACGGGTCGCTCCAGGCTCGACGCGACCAGACTGACAGTTACCCGCTACACTCGGCGAGCCACTCGTGTGCCCACTCGTCGATCTCCTCGAAGACGGGTGCGAGCGACTCGCCCTTATCGGTGAGGCTGTAGTACGTCGCCACCGGCGAGTCCTCCTCTAACCGCCTGTCGACGAAGCCGGTCTCTTGGAGGTCGTCGAGTACGCGGGAGAGCGTCCGAGCGTTCGCGTCCGTCTCACGTTTCAGCTCGTTGAATCGTCGCTCGCCGTTCAACAGCTCGTGGAGGACGACGAGCCGCCAGCGCGAGCCGATCTGTTCGAGCGAGTCGACGACGGGACACGGCGTCTCTGGCCCAGAGGACGCGTCCGTTTCGGGTTCCACCTCCGTCGTTTCTGCCGGATCCGAACCGGCGAGATCGTGCGATGACATTGCTGTTACCTGCTTACCCTTTTGTCCGGGAAGCGATATATAGGTTACGTCCGTATATGTGGTTACACGATGATAGCTGAAGTCGCGACGATACCGCTCCAGTTCGACACTCCCCTCGCGGGCGAACTCTTCCTGATCGGTCGTATTCTGTTCGGGGCGACGCTCGCGTTCATGGGACTGAACCACTTTATGGACCTCGACACGATGGCCGGCTACGCCGAGTTCAAGGGGCTTCCGGCCCCTCGATTTTCCGTCGTCGCCTCCGGGCTCCTGCTCGTGTTGGGCGGCCTCGGCGTCGTCGTCGGCGCGTTTCCCGTTCTCGCGGCCGGCGGCCTCGCCGTCTTCCTGCTCGTCTCCGCCGTGACGATGCACGACTTCTGGTCGATGGAGGACCCGGAGGACGAGCAGAGCGAGATGACGAGCTTCCTCAAGAACGTCTACGGCGCCGGTGCCGCGCTCGTACTGCTGGCCGTCGGCGGTACCGCGTGGCCGTACAGTGTCGGCATCGGCCTCTTCTGAAGGGTCCAGAGGTGCCGGAAACGCACCTCAGTCGTACTTCTCGAACCCCATATCGCGAGCCAGTTCACGAAACGTCTGTCTGCTGAGCCAGATGTCGTACGCCCCGACCAACCCCTGCTCGCGGCCGGTCACGCGACAGACACGTCGTTCGGACGACTCGTCGGCAGGCGAGTTCGAATTCGTCATTTCTGCTCGGCTGTCCGCCTGATCTCCGGTGGGAGTGACGTGTCGGCGGCGACGGCCGCGAGCTCCTCGTCCGCGTTACACGTAGCCAGCCCGTCGATGGCCTCGCGCCGTAGCCCGCCAGAGAGCCCGCGAGTGCGGACGAGCACTGCGAGGTCGGATGCCCGGCTGTTCGCGACGAGGGCGTCGATTGCGGCACGACGTTTTTCGAGCGGAACGGCGTGTGAGACCGCGCGCTGGAAGTGGTTCGTCATCGGCACGCCTCCAGCGACTCGAACGATCCGGCCGCCGCCGTCAGCCACGTGGTCGATAACGAATCGCCGGGCGCGATCGAGTAGATCGTACACAGATCGGGACGGTCCTCACGCACCTCAACGACGGCGTGACAGCGTCGGCGGTCGCCGTCGCCGGTCGGTGATTGCTCCGTCCGGTTGTGATTCGGCGACTCCATCGAATCAGTTCGCAAGACCGATCTCCTCCTGTTCGTCCGCGGCGGCAGCCGCGTTGTCGGCTCCGTCGCCAGCCGCGTTGTCAACCTCGTCGCCAGCCCCGTCGGTCGCGCCGTCCGCCTGTTCGTCCGCTGGGGGTTCGAACGTCGGGAAGCGGTCCTCGAACGCCGACCAGTCGGCGGTCATCTCCGCGTCGTCGAGGAGGCAATCGTCGAGTCGCTCGCGGAGCGCGTCGTGGTCCATGTCGGTGCCGATCAGCACGAGCTGCGTCCCGCGGTCGCCCCACTCGTCGTCCCACATCTCATCGAGTCCGGGAATCTCCTCGCGTTTCGCCTCTCGCTCCTCGGGGGGTAAGGCAGCGATCCACGGCCCCGCGGAGGCGACTCGGACGGACTGGCCCGCCACGTTGAGCATGATCGCTTCTTCCTCGCGGCCCGCCAGCCAGAAGTGCCCCTTCGAGCGGACCACGGCATCCGGGAACTCGTCGAGCAGCGTAGCGAACCGCTCGGGGTGGAACGGACGACGTGCCTCGAAGACGAACGAAGCCACACCGTGCTCCTCCTCGGCGGATTCGTGTGGCTCACGCAGTTCCGCGATCCAGCCGGCCGACTGGCTGGCCGCCTCGAAGTCGAAGCGGCCGGTGTCGACGATCGCGTCGATATCGACCGTCCCGCGGGTCGTTCGAATAACCTCGGCACGAGGCTGGAGCGTCTCGACGAGTTCCTCGATCTCCTGAAGCGTCGCCTCGTCGACGAGGTCGCACTTGTTGAGCAGCAACACGTCACAGAATTCGACTTGCTCGACGAGCAGGTTACCGAGGTGTTTCTCGGTGCCGTCGTCGTCGAGGAGTTCGGTCGACTCCATCGCCGACTGGAACTGATGAGCGTCGACGACGGTCACCGCGGTGTCCATGTCGCACGATTCGAGCGGCTCGATACCGGTCTCCTCGTAGAACTCGGTCGGATCGAGGTCCGATTGATCGAAGCCGAGGGTGAGCGTCTGTGCCACCGGTAGCGGCTCCGCGACGCCGGTCGACTCGACGACGATCGCGTCGAACTCGTGATCGCGGGTGAGCCCGCCGATAGCGTCGAGGAGGTCTCCGCGAAGCTCACAGCAGATGCAGCCGTTATCGAGCTGTACGAGCTCTTCTTCTTCCGCGGAGATATCCGAGGACTCCGCGACGAGCTCCGCGTCGACGTTGACCGCTCCCATGTCATTCACCAACACGGCGAGGTCACGCTCTCCGCTCTGAGCCAAGATGTGGTTGAGCGTCGTCGTCTTTCCGGCGCCGAGCGTTCCGGAGAGCACAGTTACGGGGATGGTCTCTCGCTCCATGTATTATCAAACAAGAGGCCCCAATAAATAATTCTTATTATCTCTTACAGAGTTTTTATTAACTTGGGTCTGCTCTACGATGGCACGACGAATTACGTGACATGAGTACGAGACACCAAGACGACGCGCAGGGGTGCGTCATCGTCGGCGGCGGCATACACGGCACACATCTCGCCCAGCGACTGCTGGAGGGCACGTCGTTGGAGCACGAAGACATCACCATCGTTGACCCGCACGACCGCTTGCTGGCGGCGTTTCGTCGCCACGCGCGAGCCTGCGGGATGGAGACGTTACGATCGACGTACGTCCAACACGTCGGGACCGAGCCGTTCGGGCTCGAATCGTTCGCCGACTCTCGCGTTCGCGAGGACGAACTCATTCCGACGGTCGACTACCCGGATCGACCCTCGTTGGATCTCTTTCTCGACCACGCCGACCGGGTCATCGAGTCGAAGGCGATCGATTCGCTGCATCTGCGCGGAACCGTCGAGCGGATTCACGAACGAGCCGGCGGGGGCTTCCGACTCACGACCTCCACGGGGAGCATCGACGCCGACACGTGCGTCCTCGCCGTCGGTCACGGCGGTCGGTATCGACTTCCGGAGTGGACACAGGGAGTCGACGAGGTCGATCACGTCTGGGGCGGGTTCGACCCCGAAGCGACGGTCGATCACACGGTCATCGTCGGCGGGGGAATCACCGCGGCTCAACTCGCCCGCACTCTCAGCGAGACGCAGTCGGTGACGGTGGTAAGCCGACACCCGCTCCGGTGGGAGATCTCGGAGGCCGACCCGCCGTGGCTCAACTGGAACCACATCGAACGCGAGCTTCACTGTCACCCACCGGCCTCGAAGGCGCGACTCGACGCCGTGCGAGAGGCGCGGTATTCGGCCACGATCCCGCCGCATCTCTACGAGCTGATCGATGATCGACAGGCCGCCGGACGCCTCCACATCCGTCAGGCTGCGATCGAGGCGGCAACCGCGATCGAGGGCGAGGTACGACTCACGCTCGACGACGGCGACACGCTCGCGGCCGATCGCGTCGTGTGCGCGACCGGGTTCGAACCCGTCTTCGACCATCCATTCGTCGACCGACTGGCGACAGACATGAACCTCGCTCAGGGGTACCGTGGACTCCCGATGCTGGACGACGAGACCCTCTCGTGGGAGACGGACCGTGGGCGCTCAGTGCCGATGTACGTCACCGGTGCGCTCGCGGTCGGCGTCGTCGGTCCGTACGCGCCGAACGTTCCGGGAGCGAAACGCTCGGCCGACCGGATCACGCGGGCCGTCGCAGCGATCAGAGCAGATTCGTCCCCTTCAGCCATGCGCGCACGGCGGTAACCCGCCCGATCCGTCCGGAAGCAGCAAAACGCGGACAACCCATTTGTGGGTCGGGAATCGAGAGTAGCGTATGACCGACGCGCCACCCACCACCGGGCTCCACCACGTGACGAACATCTGCACCGACATGGACGAGACCGTCGAATTCTACGAGGACGTTCTCGGTTGGTACACGGTCAAGCGGACGCAGAACTACGACGACCCCGGAACGCCGCACTACTACTTCTCGTCGACGCCCGCGGGTGAGCCCGGAACCACCGTCACGTACTTCGAGTACCCGGGTTCACAAGGTGCACCCGGCCCGGGAGCGAGCCATCACTTCGCGTTCGGCGTGGAAGACGAGGAGACGCTCCGCGAGTGGCAGGAGCACCTCCGCGACCGCGGCGTCCGGGTCTCGGAGGTCAAGGACCGGACCTACTTCACCAGCATCTACTTTAGCGACCCCGACGGGCTCGTTTTCGAACTGGCGACGGAGGGGCCGGGGTTCGACTGCGACGAAGACGATCCCGGCAGCGACGTGATCGACCCGTTCGAGCGCGGCTACGAGGCGTAAGCGTCGGCGTCGACCTCTGAGTCGGTAGAGAACTCGCCGCTCGTCACGAACGGCGTTCGACCAGCGCCGCGAACCGATCGAGGGCGCGGCGACAGACCGGAACGTACCCGGCCGCGACGACGGGCACCTCGACGACGACTCGACAGCGGTGCGGGTCGTCGGCGTACCGGTCGACGCGGTGCCCGGTGGCGGGGACGCCCGCCACCCGCCAGTCCCAGCGACGGTCGGTGGCGCCGGTCACGCGGAACGGCAGCCACGCGCCGCCGACGCGGACGCGCCCGGACGTGCCGGCGCGGACGAGTCGGTCATCGCTCTCGACCGCATCGATGGCGGGCCCCCACTCCGGCCACGTCCGCGTGTCGCGAAGCGCCTCCGCGGCGACCGCCGGCGGGACCGACACGTCGCGACCGACCGCGAGGGTAAGCCCCTCGCGCGCGACGGCTGCCGCCGAGTCGCCGTCGGCTCGACGCGCAGGTTCACAACGCGTGTCCGATTTTGACTCCCGAAACGGGCGACAAATCACGGTTCGTCCAACGGTCTCGGTCGAAATAAGCAGACGTATATTAATACCTTAAATGGTATCAGGTCTCATTATCTCATTCCACGAAGGGTTAATACGGGGATCGGCGCAACTCGCAGGCAAGATGGCAAGCGATCGCGACACCATGAAAGACGTCTCGCACACGGCACCGAACGACACCTCCGCGAAAGCGGTCTGGGAACGAGGACGCGGCCACGTCGAAGAAGAAGAAGAGGAGTAGGCCGACCGGCTCACGAGTTCTCGTTTTTCCGTTTTTTCGGTTCCGACGGACCCCGAATCGGGTATCGACTATCGAGCCGCGGCATCGAGCGCGGCGCGCGAGGGACCGTCGTCACGGTCACAGCGTCCCCGTCTCACTGACGCTCGCCGCCCTCGTCGACAGTCTCCCGTGAGCCGTCGTCGTCCGCCGGAGCGTTTCGCGGCTTTCGACCGAGCATCGCGCGAAGCGACTTCCACGCCTGTCCGCGTCCGGCACCCTTCGATATCTGCACTCCGTCGAAGGACGCCGCCGGGTGAGCCGTTTCGGGTCCGAGGTGATCCATGTGCGCGGAGATCCACGTGAACGCGCCGACGGTACCCGTCAACAGCGCAAACGACCCCCACATCCAGAGTGCGGCCAGTCCGGCCGCGCCGACCACGACGCCGGCGATGACGTAGACGAACGCGACGAAGATCAACAGCACCGTGACGGTCGCGAGCAGATCGTTGACGGCCGTGACGCGGGCGTTGTAGTCGATCCACTCGGCGTAGCTCCGCAGCAGTCGTTCGTCGAAGTCGATCGCGGAGGCTCCGTCACCGTCTAGCTCAGGGGTCGCGGTGCCGTCTGTGCGATCGGGGCCCTCCGTGTGCTTCCCTCTCGCCGCCTCTTGCGCGAGTATATCGTCGATCGCGGCGATATCGAGGCCGCCGCGGAGGTCCGACGCGGTATAGGTGACTGCGGCCAACCCGGTCGACGCGAGCAGGAGGAATCCGCCGACGACCGTGAACGGGTTCAGAAAGACGCCGATGTCGAGGTCGGTCTGGACGATAATCGAACCGCCGGTGACGACGATCCCGATCAACAGCAGGTTCGCTTTGAGGATCTCTATCGCCTTGGTGTCGATCTCGCGGAGTCGTTCGACCTGGTAGTCGAACGTCGTCCGCAACTCCTCCCGCGTCGCGTCTGCGACCGCGGGGTCGACGGCCGGCCCCCGGTCCGACATGTCCCCTCGATCGCTCATTGGGAATCGATTTCCGAAGCAGCGACGTAAGCGTGTCGGCAGTCGGTTAGGAACGCCGCGAGACGGGCCGCTCCCGTTATGTGCGTGTGTTGAAATCGACTTCTTCAGACACACTACCGCAGGAAACGGCCGTTCGCTGAAAACTGCGTGTTGGCCAGTGACCTCCCCTCCCCCGCTCGCTGACGACGAGGAGACCGTCGCTTCCAGTGATTCAGAGGGGTATCACACCCGACAGCGCACGATCGATGGTAACGTCTCACAAACCTTGAAGGTAGTGGACAACGAATCCGAGACGGGAGGAAACATGGCAATCACCTCAGCAATCGGGGGGAACCGCGCAACGTTCGACTCGGTGACAGACGTACTCGCAAAAGCCAACGAGCGCAAGACCGGCGATGAGCTTGCGGGCGTCGCTGCCCGGTCGGACGCCGAGCGTGTTGCCGCCAAAGACGCGCTTAGCGACCTCACGCTCGAAACGCTACGAGAGAACCCCGTTGTCCCCTACGAAGACGACGAAGTGACCCGAGTGATCCAAGAAGCCGTCCGCGAGCCGGTCTACGAGCGAATTCGGGACTGGACGGTCGGTGAGTTCCGCGAGTTCCTCGTCGACGCCACCACGACCGATGAAGACATTCGCGCCATCCGTCCCGGTCTGACGAGCGAGATGATCGCGGCGGTCGCCAAGCTGATGTCGGATATGGACCTGGTCCTGGTCGCCTCGAAGATCACCGTGACGGCTCGCTGTAACAACACCGTCGGCGAGCCCGGCCGGCTCTCGTTCCGCTTACAGCCGAACGACCCCGCCGACGACGTGGACAACATCCTCGATTCGACGCGCGAGGGGCTCGCCTACGGCGTCGGCGACGCGGTTATCGGCGTCAACCCGGTGACCGACAACGTCGCGACGACGACCGAGATATTAGCGGCGACCCGCGGAATCATCGACGAATACGACATCCCGACCCAGAACTGCTGTCTCTCGCACGTGACGACTCAGATGGACGCCGTCCGGGAGGGCGCGCCTGCGGACCTGATCTTTCAGAGTCTCGCGGGGACCGAAGCCGGTAACGACGAGTTCGGCGTCGACGTCGCGACGCTCGACGAAGCGTACGAGCTCGGGAAAGCGCAGTGTAGCTCCGCGGGCCCGAACGTCATGTACTTCGAGACCGGCCAAGGCTCCGAGCTCTCGGGTGACGCCCACCACGGAGTCGACCAGGTAACGCTCGAAGCGCGTTGTTACGGCCTCGCCAAGCGGTACGATCCGTTCATCGTCAACACTGTCGTCGGCTTCATCGGGCCCGAGTACCTGTACGACGGCAAGCAGGTGATTCGCGCCGGCCTCGAGGACGTCTTCATGGGGAAGCTTCACGGTATTTCGATGGGCATCGACGCCTGCTACACCAACCACATTCAGGCCGACCAGAACGACATCGAACAGCTGGCGATGTTGCTCTCGAAGGCCTCGAACTACTTCATTACCGTTCCGATGGGCGACGACGTGATGCTCAACTACCAGTCCAACAGCTACCACGACGCCGCCTCGCTGTGGGAGTTACACGACCTCCGACCGGCGGCCGCCTTCGAGGGGTGGCTCGAGGAGATGGGTATCATGCGCGAGGGCAGGCTCACGGAGAAGGCGGGCGATCCGACGATATTCACCGAGGGACCACCCGATGACGGCTAACAACTCATCGGACGACCGCGACGCGCTTCTCGACCGCATCGCCGACCGCAACCCCTCTCGGCTCGGCGTTGGTCGGGCGGGCTCGCGGCCGCGAACGTCGACGCTTCTCGAGTTCCGCTCGGATCACAGCGTCGCTCGCGACGCGGTCCACAGCCACGTCAGCGACGAACTCGTCGAGACGATGGGGCTCTTTTCGGTCCGGACGCTCGTCGAGGACAAAGACGACTACCTCGCCCGCCCCGATAAGGGCCGAGAGATTTCCGAAGAGACCGCCGACCTGCTTCGCGACGCGTGTCAGCGAGCACCTCAGGTACAGCTGATCGTCGCGGACGGGCTGAGCTCGACGGCTATCGAGCGCAACATACCCGATCTCCTGCCGATTCTCACTGACGGACTCGACCGGCGCGGGCTCGACGTTGGAACGCCGATCTTCGTCACCTACGGTCGGGTCGACGTGATGGACGCGATCGGCGAGGAGCTCGACGCCGAGTGCTGTCTTATCTTGATCGGCGAGCGCCCCGGACTGGCGACCGCCGAAAGCCTGAGCGCGTACATGGTCTACGGCCCCGAACGCGGGACGCCGACGGCCAAGAAGACGGTTATCTCCAATATACACGCCGGTGGACTGCCGCCGGTCGAAGCCGGAGCCGAAATCGTCGACCTCATCGACGAGATGTGCGACAAGCAGGCCAGCGGCCTCGACCTCACGGCTGCGGACCGCGAGTTCGCGAAGGGATGATCGTGCCGACACCGAAGTGGGGTATCAACCGTGTCTGAGTCACCCGCGGATTCGACGTCGACACTGACGAGCGTCGGGATCGACGTCGGGACGACGACGACTCACCTCGTCGTCAGCGAGCTGGCGGTCGAATCCGCCGGCGTTTCGGGGACCGAGAAACTCGCTATCGGCGACCGGACGGTTCGCTTTCGCGGCCCGGTTCACGAGACGCCGCTGATCGACCCCGAGACCGTCGACACCGAGGCGGTCGCCGGACTCATCGCTGCCGACCTCGATGCCGCCGGCGTTACTCCCGCGGAAATTGATACGGGAGCGGTCATCGTCACCGGTGAGACGGCCCGCACCGCGAACGCCGAGCCGCTGGCACACCGACTCGCCGACGAGAGCGGGAGCTTCGTCGTCGCCACCGCCGGCGCGGCACTCGAGGCAGTCTTGGCCGGACGGGGTTCCGGTTCGGCCGCTCACGCGACCGAGTCGCAAACGACCGTCGCCAACGTCGACGTCGGCGGCGGCACGACCAACACCGCGATTTTCGACGCCGACGGCACCGTCGAAACCCGGTGTCTCGACGTCGGTGGGCGGCTGGTCGGCGTTGACGACGGGACGATCACGAAACTGGCCGCTCCGGCTCGCGCGATCAGCGAGGCGAACGGCCTCGACCTTTCACTCGGTGAGCCCGTCGATCCGGACAAACTGTCCGCGCTCGCGTCTGCGATGGCTGCCCTCGTGATCGACTCGCTTCTCGGACCGCCGTACGACCGGCTCACGCTGGAGCTGTCGATCGGGTCGCTACCGGACGAACCCCGGGCACTCGACGCGGTCGTCTTTACTGGCGGTGTCGGCCGACTGGTCGGCGAGCACATCGATTCGCCAGTCGGTACCGACCCGTTCGCCTACGGCGACCTCGGGCCGCTGCTCGCCGAGGCGCTAACGGAGGCGGCCGTCGACTCACAGTTGTCGGTGACGCGGCCGTCGGAGGATCTGCGTGCGACCGTCATCGGTGCGGGAACGCACACGACCCGGCTCAGCGGCCGTACCGTCTGTATCGACCCCGATCTGTTGCCGCTGCGTAATCTTCCGGTGATCTCAGCCGGCTCACTGGCCGACATCGATAACGCCGCACTCACAGCGACGTTTTCGACGGTTCTCGAACAGGCGACTCAGCGGTATGACGTTCGGGATATCGGCGGCGTCGCGATCGGGATCGACGACACTGGCGGCCTCTCGTACGACCGGCTTCGGGCGGTTGCGTCGTCTTTTGTAGCGGCCCTCGAGAACGGCTACCCTCAATCGGTTCCGATTACCGTCGTCACTCACCAGAACTGTGCGAAGGCACTCGGGCAATTGCTGAGGGCGAACTGTTCGGACAGGCCACTCGTAGTGATCGATGAGCTCGCTGTCGGAACGGGCGAATACCTCGACATCGGAAAGCCGATTGCGCACGGCGAGACGGTTCCGGCGGTAGTCAAAACGCTCGTGTTCGGATCGTGAGTAATTCACCATCGTCAGAGCGGTTTTGTACCCGTGTCGTGAGGACCTCGTATGCACGACGTACGGCCCGAAGCGAAGCCATTCCGATTCGACACGGAGGTCGATCCGGGCGAGAAGCGACACATCCGGTACGAGGTCGGCGAGACGTACCTCGGCGACCCGATCCAGATGCCGGTGACGGTGATCAACGGCGAGCACGGCGGACCGACACTCTTCTGTTCCGCCGGAATCCACGGCGACGAACTGAACGGCGTAAAGGTCGTTCAAGAGGTCGCCGCGCGGTACTCGCCCGCCGAACTCCACGGGACTATCGTCTGTCTGCACGTGTGCAACGTCCCGGCGTACGAGGCGCAGCGCCGCGACACGCCGATATACGACCAGGACATGAATCGGTCGTTCCCGGGGAGAGAGCGGTCGAACACCACGGAACGGATGGCGAACCGCATCTACCAACGGTTCGTCTCGCAGTGCGACATCGGACTCGACTTCCACACGTCGACGCGGAACCGAACGACGATATATCACGCCCGCGCCGACCTCGACGACCCGGACGTCCGTCGGCTCGCGCGGGCGTTCGCGACGAACGTCGTGCTGTACGGCGCGGGAGACACCGGGTCGCTTCGCTCGACCGCCACCGCGGACGGGATCCCGACGGTCACCGTCGAGATGGGTCGCGCCCACCGGTTCCAACCGGTGCTCGTCGAGAAGGCGCTGGAGGGGGTCGAGAGCGTCCTCGCCGAGTACGGACTCCTCCCCGAGAAACCGGTTCACTGGCCCGGCTGGTACCTGTCGACGGCGGCGGACAGCACGAAGCGCTGGCTCCGGGCCGACACCGGCGGACTCGTCGAGATGGAGTGGGGACCGTATCCCCTCGTCTACGAGGGAGAGACGATCTGTACGATCACGAACCACTTCAAAACGGAGGAACACGCCGTCGAGGCGCCGTTCGACGGGCTGATACTCGGGTCGCTTGAGAACCCAGTGGCGGCGCCGGGGCATCCCCTGTGTCACATCGTCCGGCTCGACGCGGAGACCCGCGACGAGATCGAGCGCGAGATCGACATCGGCGAGTTCGACGGCTACCGCGCGCACGGCGACGCGTGGGCGGACGACTGATCGGTTCGGGTCCGCAGGACGAGAATCCGATTTCGAACCGATCCGCCGAGCCCCGTTCTCGCGGGTGATAGCCGCGGGGGTGGATTTAACCGAACCCGAGGGCGACCGAGAGCCATGATCGAGGTGACGGGGCTCCGGAAGACGTACGGCGACTTCGCGGCCGTCGTCGACAGCACCTTCACCGTCGAAGAGGGAGAGGTGTTCGGGATCGTCGGCCCGAACGGCGCCGGCAAGACGACGACCCTGAAGGTGCTCGCCGGGCTCGTCGACCCGACGGCGGGCGAGGTTTCGGTCGCCGGGTTCGCCTCCGACGACCCGGAGATGCGGCGGCGACTCGGCTTTCTCCCCGAGGAGTCCCCGCTGTACGAGGAGATGACGCCGCGGTCGTACCTCCGGTTCTTCGCGGACCTGTACGACGTGCCGGGCGACGTCGCCGACGAGCGCATCGAGGCCGCGCTCGACCGGCTCGCGCTCGACCACCGGAAGCGACGCCTCGGCGACATGTCGAAGGGGATGAAACGCAAGGTCGCGATCGCCCGGTCGCTCGTCAACGACCCGGACGTGCTGGTGTACGACGAGCCCGCGTCCGGACTCGACCCCGTGACGACGAACTCGGTGCTGGAGTTCACCCGCGAGCTGCGCGCGACCGGCAAGACCGTCGTCTTCTCCGCGCACAACCTGTATCACGTCGAGTCGGTCTGTGACCGCGTCGTGGTGATGAACGAGGGGCGGATCGTCGCCCGCGGGAGCGTCGACGGGATCCGCGAGCGACACGGCGAAGCGAGCTACCACGTGTTCACCGACGTGGAACCGACGGCGACGGACCGACTCGTGGCCCTGCGCGAGGGCGACGCGAGCGCCGTGACAGAGGAGGTCGGCGATCGCTACCGGACCGTGGTTCCGGACATGGCGGCCGTCGAGGCGGTTCGAGAGGCGGCCGAGGAGGGTGGCGGCGAGGTCGTCGACATCCGGACCCACGAGCCGAGCCTCGAGGACGTGTTCCTCGACATCGTCGGACGACCGATGCCGGGGCGGTACACGGGCGACGGTGAGCGAGACGAGAGTAGCGAAGCCGGTGACGAGCGTGCACCGAGCGACGCGACGCCACCGGTATCGACGGAGGGGACCGAGTGAGAGGTCGGCTTCGCCGGGTCCTTCGGGTCGCCCGCTGGGAGACGGCCCGGGCGGGCGGGGGCGTCGACCGACGGACCCTCGCCGCCGCGCTGGCGCTGCTGCTCGTCGCCGGTGGCGTCCTCGGCGGAGGGCTCGCGGTCGGGGCCGTCGGGCTCGACGTCGATCGGGACGTGTACCGCGTGGGCGTCGACGCCGATTCGCCGTACGCGGACGCGGTCGGCGCCGACCCCTCGCTCACGGCCGTCTCCCGAGACGGGGCGTCGCTCGGTGAGAGCGCGGACGTTCTGGTCCTCGACCGCGGTGTCGAGACGGGGACGATCGACGGAGAGACCGTCGGCGACGCGGTCGTCGTGGTCGCCAGCGACACTCAAAAAGGGGCGGCCGCGGCGGCGGCGTTCCGCGAGGCCGTCGAGGCGCACAACGAGCGGCTGATGGCCGCCGAGGAGAACGCGACCGCGGCGTTCCCGGTCACGGTCACCCTGCAGTACGCGAGCCGGACGAGCGGCCTCGGTAGCGGGGCGACGCTGGGCGGGGACGACGGCTCCTCGACCAGCGGCGGAACTGACGGCGGCGAGGCGATAGACGGTAGCGGGACGGACGGGAACGGAGACGGGACGGACGGGAACGGAGACGGGACGGACGGGAACGGAGCCGGAACGGACGGAGACGGGGCCGAGGACGGTGAGCGCGAGAGTGCGACAGCGTCCGACGGCGACGAAGCCACAGATGGCGATCACGGTCTCGCGGTCCCCTCGATCGGTGGCGGCGTGTTCGGTGCCGACACGGTCGGGTCGCCGGGAGCGATCACGCCGCCGTTCCCGTTCGCCTCGCTCCTCCTGGCGTTCGCCTTTCTCGTGCCGATGAATTTCCTGATCCAGGCGTACGGCTCCTCGGTGCTCGACGAGCGCACGAACCGCCGGGGTGAGCCCCTGCTCGTCACGCCGCTGTCGCCCGCCGAGATCGTCGCCGGAAAGACGCTGCCGTACCTCGTCGCCGCGCTGGCCGTCACGTCGCTCATCGCGGTCGCGGTCGGGGGTGGCGCGCTCTCGGTGTTCGCCGTCCTCCCGATCGCCGCGACCTTCCTCGCGGCGACGTTCGTCGGGGCGATGTTCGCGCGGTCGTTCAAGGAGCTCACCTTCGTCACGGTCGGCGTGAGCGTCCTGCTCACGACGTACGCGTTCGTCCCCGCCGTCTTCACGAACGTCACTCCGGTGGCGCTCGTGTCGCCGCTGACGCTCGTCGTCTTCGACCTCCAGGGCGAGGCCGTCTCGGTGAGCGAGGCGCTGTTCTCGACGACGCCGATGGCGCTCGGCGCGCTGCTGCTGTTCGGCCTCGGCTTGGGCGTCTACCGCGAAGAGGACATGTTTACCCAAAAGCCCGTGACGCGGAAGTTCCTCGACGCGCTGGCGGTTCGGCTGTCGCCAGTTGGTATTACCGGTGCCGCTGGCGTTACCGGTGGGAATGTCGGGGAGACAGCGAAAACCGGTCCGGAACGCAAGTCGAACCCCTCCGTCCGCGACCGACTCCGACCGCTCGCGACGGTCGGGGTCCTCACCGCCTGCACGATCCCCTTCGTGTTCGTCGCCGAGCTACTCGCCGTCGCCCTGCTGTTCGCGCTCCCGGTGACGGTTTCGATTCCGGTGTTGCTCGTGACGATCGCCTGTATCGAGGAGCTAGCGAAGAGCGTTCACCTCTACGCCGGCTTCGAGCGCGGTCGCTTCGCTCGGACCGACCGAGTCGCCGTCGCCGTCGGACTCGCCTCCGGCGCGGGATTCTTCATCGCCGAGAAGGCCACCGCGGTCGTCCAGGCGATCGGCCTCACCGACCTGTACGTCGGACGGGCCGCGTTCGGCGGCGTCGCTGGCGTGGGGGGCCTTTCGACGCCCGTCCTCGTTGCACTGCTATTCGCCCCGCTCCTGCTTCACGGGTTCGCGACGACCGTCGCAGCAGTGGGAGCGAGCCGGAGCCGGGCGCAGTACGCACTCACGCTGGCGCTGGCGACGCTGATCCACGCCGCGTACAACTTCGGGGTGGTGAGCGTCCATGGATGACGGGATCTGGTCGCGAACCGGCGGCAGCCGGCTGACGATCGCCGGGCGGGAGCTCGCCGGGCTCCGGGCTGAGAAGACGATCCTGCTCGCGATCGGGATTCAGCTGTTCATCGCGGCGTTTTCGTCGTTCCTCGTCGTCGGGCTGGTCTCCATGTACGACCCGGGCGCGCTCGACGGCGCGGAGATCGAGGTGGCGGCGGCGGGCGACGCCGTGGCGGACTTGGAGCGAGCGGCCGACGAGGTCGCCGGGGTCTCGGTAACGCGGTACGCGGACGCCGGTGCCGCCCGGCTCGCGTTCGAGCGGAACGCGGCCGACGCGGCGGTGGTCGCCAGCCGAGAGGGCGGGGGCGGGGTGTCGGTAGTGGCAACTGCGCCCGACGCGGCCGTCGAGACGACGGTGATCGTCGTGCAGCTCCGCGAGCTGTTGCGGACGTACGAGCTGAACGAGCGCGCGGATCGGGTCGCGTTCCTGAGCGAGTCGCCGCTCCCGCTGCCGGAGCAGACCGGATCCAGCCCCTACTTCACGTTCACGTACACCGTGTTGATCCCGGTGTTGGTCTTTTTACCCGTATTCATCTCCGGGTCGCTCGTCGTCGACTCGATCACCGAGGAGATCGACCGGGGAACCCTCGAACTGCTCAGAGTCGCGCCCGTCACGCTCGGGGAGATCGTCGACGGCAAGGCGCTGGCGGCGATCGCGATCGCCCCGGGACAGGCGCTTCTGTGGCTGTTATTGCTCCACGCCAACGGCACCCCGGTCGCGAACGTCCCCTCGATCCTCGCGTTGATGACCGCGTTGACGACGCTCGTCGTCGCGCTCGGAGTCGCCATCGCGGCGCTCGCCCCGGACCGGCGGGCCGCGCAGTTCCTCTATTCCATTGGTGTGCTCGTCTTCTTCGGCGGGGCCACGGCCGTGGCCGGCGGTCCGACGAACGCGGTGGCGCGGCTCGCGATCGACAGCGCCGACGCGACGACGACCGCCCTGATCGTCGCCTACGTCGGCATCGCCGCAGCCGGGTACCTCGGCGTCCGGCGGTTGGTCGCCGCGAGCGGATTCGACGGGTAATCCTCGCGTTCGCGGTCGGCGCTCATCGCTCGCGGAATCGGTCGTCGAGCCGCGCTCGAAGTCGCCCACCGGCTCCGTCGAGCTGCTGGGCGCTCGGGACGCTCCAGCCGCGCGCGACCGCCACGAGTCGCGTCCCGACGGTCACGGCGGCACAGACTGCGGCTGCGACACCGGCAGTCGCGCCGAGGAGTCCGGCCAGCCAGTAGGCGCTGCCGCCCAGCACCGCGCAGCTCGCGTAGAAGTCGTCGAAGAGGATGAACGGCGCTCGGTCGAGCAGGATGTCGGCGAACGCGCCGCCCCCGGCGGCGTTGATCGTCGCGACGGCGACCACGCCGAACGCCGACACCCCCGCCTCCGTCGCGACGATCGCGCCGGCCGTGGCGAACGCGGCGAGGCCGACGGCGTCGGCGACGAGCGTGACCGGGTGCGTGTCCGGCGACGCGAGCACGACGCGCAGCGCGACGGCGAGGCCGACGCCGATCAGTCCGAGCGCGATCTCGACGGGGGAGACGAGCGCGAGCGGAACGCGATTCACCAAGAGGTCACGGGTCACGCCGCCGGCGAACGCCATCGCCAATCCCACGACGGCGACGCCGAAGAGGTCGAACTCCTCGCGGATCGCCTTCGTCGCCCCCACGAGCGCGAACGCGACGAGCCCGACCGTGTTCATCACGGCGAACGGGTCGCCGACTAACACCTCGACGAGGTCCTGCGTCACGGTTTCACGGTTGGGCGATACCCCTCTTGAGCCCTCCGGCTCTCACGTCTCGAACGCGCGAAAACCTCCGTCCCGAACGCTCCCGGATCACGTCCCGAACGCGCCCAGACTCGACTGCAGTTCGCGGTCCGGCACCTCCTCCGTCAGCTCGAACCCGACGAGGTCGCGGGCGTCGACCGCGTAGGTCGAGCCGCCGCGGTCGAGTACGAGGACGCGGCCCTTCCACCCGCGAACCGTTCCGGCCGCGAGCGTCTCCGCGACGGGACGGTCAGCGAGGTCGAGCCCGTCGTCGAACGAAAACGTCTCGATCGGGTCGAACCGGTCGAGAAGCGCTTCCCACGCGCCCTCGTCGACGTCGCGTCCGAAGCCGTCGAGCTTCGTCGGGACGCGAACCCGGTCGACGAGCCCGTCTCGGCTGGCCAGTTCCGACTCGACCTCCCGGGCGATCCGTCCGTCGGGGAGCGTGCGGACGTGCGCCGCTCGGTCCGCACCCTGCTCGCGGAGCCGCGTCTCCAGCCGCCAGAGCCGGGTGACGCCCACCTTCAACACGTCGGGCGCGAACGCGGCGAGGTACAGCGCGTGCTCCTCGTGACAGTCCATCTCGTCTTTTAAACACGTCCCCGTACAGCGCGCGCACACCCAGACGCCGCCGTGGGCGTCGCAGTACGGCGACTCCGGTGCGTCGCAGGCGATGTGATCGCCGTCGTGGACGGTCCCCGCACAGCGGCGGTCGCCGAGGCCGTACGTCAGCTCCGTACCGGCGGTCGCCTCGACGAACTCGACCGCGCCACCGCTCGCGACGTACAACCCCTCCCCCGTCTCGTAGCCGACGACCTGCACGCTCGTTCGTACGCGGAGCCGGGACTTATGCGCGTCGCTGGCAGCCCTTTTAAGACGAATCGCGTGCGATGGTGACGCATGCTCGACACCGAGCTCGCAGTCACCGGGAGAGACGGCGGCGTCGACCTCGCGCTCACGGTGACGAACGCGGGCGATGACCCGATTACGCTTCGGTTTCGGACCGGACAGCGGGCCGAGTTCGCGGCGTACGCGATCTCGGACGCAGATCCGGACGCAGACGCTTGCGAGGAGTTCGACCCCGTCGACATCGACCCGATCTGGCGTCACGGCGCCGGTCGGATGTTCACACAGGCGCTCGGCACGGAAACCCTCAAACCCGGGGATTCGGCGACCTACGAGGGCCGTTGGAGCGACCCGCCCGCCGGGACCTACCGGATCGTCGGGACGCTGACCGCGGACGACGCCGGGCCGACGGCGACCGCGACCGTGACGATCTGACCGTCGGTCGATCGCGACGTCGGTCACCTGCTCACTTCTGTTGAGAACCGGCAGCTACCGCTCGGTCAGCGGTTGGGCGTGAGCCACGCGGGCTTCACCGATCGTCGGCGCCGACTCGTTCGGTGTCATCTCCGTCCGCGTTGGCGCCGTGTACGGCCTGCGTGACCGCTCGTTCGAGTCGCTCACGCGTCCGGTGGCTCGACTCGCCGTCGGTCCGCACCTCGATCAGGTGTGACCCGTCGGCCTCGCGGGCGCGAGCGCAGGCCTCTCGGAGCGACGATGCGATCGATTCGGGCGATGCCGTCTCGCCATCGTCCCCGTTCTCTCTGTCGCTTCTGTCGCCATCGTCGGTCGATCGCACGTTGGCAGGCCGCGCATCGATACGAGCGTACGCCAGCCCGTGAAGGTCGGCCAGCGGCTCGAACGCGAGCCCGTGCGGCGTCTTGAACGACCCGGTAAACGGGGGATCGAACGACTCGATCGGGAGCGCGTGGAAGATCCCGCCGCCGTCGTTGTTGATGAGGACGATAGTGACGTCCACGTCGCAGCGATCGATCGCGAGGAGCCCGTTGGTGTCGTGGTACAAGGCCAGATCGCCGACGACGAGGGTGAGGTCGTCGGTCGTCGCGGCACCGGCCCCCAGCGCGCTGGAGACGATTCCGTCGATGCCGGAGACGCCGCGGTTGCCGAGGGCGGTGACGCTCGTCGTCGAGGGGCCGACGAACCGATCGAGGTCTCGGACCGGCATCGAGTTGGAGACGAACAGCGTCGCCGGGTCCGGGAGCGCGTCGGCGACGACGCGGAGGGCGTCGCCCTCGTGGAACGGGACGGCGTCGCCCTCGTGGAGCGGGACGGCGTCGGGACCGAGCGCGTCGTCGGGGAGTTCCCCCTCTTCGTCGGCGGTCTCCCGACGGTGAAGCGCTCTGGCGGCTCGGTCCGCGTTCTCCCACTGCGCGCGCCACTCCGGGTTGCCGCCGCCGGCGACAAGTCGGGAGAGGCGTGCGCAGAGACGGCTCGGCTCGGCGACGACGAGGTCGGTCGCGGCGAACTCCGCCTCGCGCCACCGACCCGCCGGATCGACCTGATACTGGTCGGCACCCGTACCGGCGAGGTACGTGCGGAGGTTCTTCGAGGTCGGCGACGCGCCGAGTCGGAGGACGACGTCGGGGTCGTCCCAGTCGGCCGTCGGCTCTGCGGAGTCCCCCGCAACGGCCGCGGAGAGGTACGCGTCGTACGCACCGATAACGGGCGCAACTCGGGTATGGCCACCGTAGCGGAGGCCCGAGAGCGGGTCGGCGAGGACGGGGAATCCGGTCGCGTGTGACAGCGCCGTGACCGCCTCGGGGTCGAGCCCGGGCGGATCTGCGGGCCCGGCGACGATCAGTCCGCGTTCGGCGCTCGATAGCTCGTTCGCGAGCAGCCGGAGCTCGTCGTCTCCCGGTTCCGGCGACCCCGGCGTCACGTCCACGTACGGGCCGTTTCGTCCCGTCTCGGCGATCGGATCGAGGTCGGCAGGCACGTCGCCCGAGACCCGCGTCGGCTCAAGCGGCTTTTTGAACGGAACGTTGAGGTGAACGGGTCCGGGGTCGGCTCCTTCGGCGGTCGCGACGGCGCGGGCGACGGTCGTCCGGAGCGAGCGGAGCGCCCGGTCGTCCGCGGCCGGTTCGGGGAGGTCTTTATAAAACCGGACGGCGTCGCCGTACAGCTTCTCCTGGTCCGCGGTCTGGTTCGCGCCCGAGTCTCGCAGCTCCGGCGGGCGGTCGGCGGTGAGCGCGAGCAGCGGGACGCGCGCGTTGCTCGCCTCCATCACCGCTGGGTGATAGTTCGCGGCGGCGGTGCCGGAGGTGCAGATCAGCGGCGTCACCTCGCCGGTCCGCCGGGCGCGTCCGAGCGCGAAGTAGGCGGCGGACCGCTCGTCCAACTGGGAGAACACGTGCAGGTCCTCGTGGCGGGCGGCGGCGACCGTCAACGCGGTCGAACGGCTGCCCGGCGAGACGACGACGGCGTCGACGCCCGCGGCGACGAGTTCGTCGACGAGAGCGGTCGCCCACAGCGTGTTCCGGTTCGGCGCGGTCATTGCCACCGCTTGGGAGCCGATATTTAAATACTCCCGCGGGTCGGGGGCGGGAAGCCGTCGACTCCGTTCTGCAACGCTTATGCACGCTGACCGACTTCATTCGGACATGAGCGACGACGACGCCGTCGACGTCGAGGTCGAGTCCCCGAACGACGCCGAGGGCAGTGCGTCCGCCGCGGCCAACGCGGCGAGCGCGAACGGCACGGCGGAGGCGACCGCTGAAGAGGCGAGCGGCGAGTCGACCAGCGACGACGGCCGAGCGCTGGGCGCCGCCGTCGCCGAGCACGACGAGGCGCTCGCGCGGGAAGTCGCGGCGCTCGAAGCCGAGCTGGCCGAGACACGCGAGGAGTTGGTCGACGCCGAGGAGGAAGCCGAGGAGCTGACGAGCAAGCTCGCCCGCGTCAAGGCCGACTTCAGCAACTACAAAGAGCGCGCGAAGCGGAAGCAAAACGAGATCCGCGAGCGGGCCTCCGAGGACCTCGTCGAGCGTATCACCCCCGTCAGAAACGACCTCCTGCGCGCGCTCGACCAAGAGGAAGGCAGCGACCTCCGTCCCGGCGTGGAGTCGACCGTAGAGAAGTTCGACGAGGTGCTCGCGGACGAGGGCGTCGAAGCGATCGACCCCGACCCCGGCGACGACGTCGACCCCGCCCGTCACCAGGTGATGCTCCGCGTGGAGAGCAGCGAGCCAGAGGGCACCGTTCACGAGGTGTACGAGCCGGGGTACGAGATGGGCGACCGAGTGATCGCCGAGGCGCAAGTCACCGTGAGTAACGGCGAGGAATAGTCGCTCCGTTCGCGCTCGTCTCCGCGTTTGTTTCTCCGTCCCTGCCCTCGCTCACCGAGCCGTCGCACCCGCGTACGCCTCCGCCAGCTCTTCGACGCCCGCTTCGGGCTCCGAGGCGTGCGGCACCGACAGCGCCGAGACGGACACCTCTCCGTCGACGACCGCCCGACGGTCGGTTCCGACCGGGTCCGGGACGTCCTCGGGGGTCATCCGACTCCAGATCGGGTCCGATATCTCGACGCGCCCGTCGCCGTTTCGCGTCGCCTCCAGTCCGTACCACGTCGACGGTGTCGTGGCGCGCATCGGAGCGTGGTCGTCCGGATACTCGGCGTCGTCGAGCGTTCCGTCGGTGTCGGGTTCCGCGGTCGGCGCGTTGACGTTGAGGTAGTCGGCGCGGTCGAACACGCCGGCGCCGACCGCCTCGTCGAGGAGGAACCGCGTCGCTCGGGTCGCGTGGGCGAAGTGCTTCGGTTCGAGATCGCGCTTCCACCAGTCGCTGCCGCCCGGGACGTACATCGACACCGCCACGGCCGGGACGTCGAAGAACGCGGCTTCGACGGCGGCGGACACGGTTCCCGACCGTCCGAGAGTGTACGATCCGAGGTTGGCGCCCTTGTTACAGCCCGCGACGACGGCGTCGACATCGGGGACGATCTCGCCGAGCCCGGCGACGACGCAGTCGACCGGCGTTCCGTCGACCGCGTAGCCGAGCTCGTGTTCGGCGAGGCTCACGTCGTCCGACATGGTTCGACCGACCGACGACCGGTCTCCGGTCGGCGCGAGCGTCACCACCTCGTACTCGTCGGCGAGGGCGTCGTACATGGACCGGATCCCGACGGCGTCGATGCCGTCGTCGTTCGTTAGCAGGATGCGCTCGACGCTCATACGGGGACGAGGGGCGGTTCGGGCAAAAGCCCACCGTCGGCGCGGGTCGTCGGAGGGCGCAACGGTACCCTCGCTCCGGTGAACGGAAACACCCACGTATCCCGAGGGCGATGACCCGGTATGGGATTCGGGGACACCGCAAAGAAGATCCAGACGCTCGCCGACCGGGCCGAGCGCACGTATCAGAAGATCAACGAACTGCGGGACGAGGTCGAACAGACCCAGACGACGGTGCTCGACACCTCGGAGCGCGTCCAGACGCTCGAAAACGAGATGGCCGAACAGCGCGCGGTCTTAGACGCCGTGGCGCGCGAGGTCGGCGTCGACCTCGACAGCGTGAGCACGGAGGCGCACATCACCGAGGCCGAGCGCGCTGCCGCCGCGGAGGCGGAAGGAGGTGTCGACGGAGATGAGACGGTCGACGGTACCTCCGAAGATGCCGAGGAGGCCGAGGAGACCAAAGACGGCGACGAGGAGTCACCGACCGACGCGTAGCTCAGCTGGCCATATCACCGTTCGCTCGGGAGACCACCGTCGCGGGGACACCAGCGACCGTCGTCTCCGGCGGAACGTCGTCCGCGACGAGCGAGTTGGCGGCGACGCGGGCGTCCTCACCGATCGTGACGCCCGGAAGCACGACTGCGCCAGCGCCGACCATCGCGCCGTCCTCGACGACGATATCGCCGAGGCGGTACTCGTCGCGGAGGAACTCGTGGCACAGCAGAGTTGCGTCGTATCCGATGATAGCGTCGTTCCCGACGGTGATCCGTTCCGGCCAGAACACGTCGGGAGTCGACTCCAGCCCCCACGCGACGCCCGCGCCGACGGTCACGCCGATCCGGCGCAACAGCCAGTTTTTCAGCCGGAGACTCGGACAGATCCGCGCGAGCACGATCACGACGTAGTTGCGAACGACGACCAGCGGAGACTTCGCGTCCGGCCACGACCACAGCGAGTTCCGCACGCCCGGTGTGGCGTGTCGGTCCAGTCGGTCGACCCGTGCTGTCGCAGACGACCCGCTCTCATCGTCTTCGCTCCCCTCGTCGTCCCCGTCGCCCTCGGCTCCCGCGGCTCCCGCGCTCGTCCCCGACGGTCCGTGGTCCTCGTGAGTCACGACCACCCGTTCACGGGGCTCGAATAAAAGGGTCGCTGCCGCCGAGGCGGGGGCCGGTTGCTGGCAACACGAGCCCCCCTCATCGCCTGTGTACCTCCCGCCACCCGACTGCCGTCCCGGCGTTCATAGGCGATACCGCGGCCAGTGCCTCCACGACCTGAACCAAGTCCGCGGTCGGCCGAGGCGGGTGCGCGGTCAGTCGCCGTGGAAGCCTCGTCGCCGTCGACCGCCCGTTCGCCACCTCTCAGCGCAGCGGCGCGACGAATCGGATCGTCGCCAGCGCTGTCGTCAGTGACGGAGCTCGTTCATGTGGTCGATCCGACGCTGCACGAGGTCGGCCGTTCCGATGTCGTGCCGGATCCGAACGCGGTCACCGGCCGCCGACAGCGCGTCCTCCGCCTCGGCCTCCGCCGCGGCGATGGAATCGCCGCGACCGACGACGGCGAACGCCCGCGAGGTCGTCGTGTACAGCCCGTCGTCGCGCTCGTCGACGCTCGCGTAAAACAGGAGCGCGTCGCCGACGCTGTCCTCGTCGACGGCGATCCGCGCGCCGTCGTCGGGTTCGTCGGGGTAACCGTCCGGCACCGCGTACTTACACACCGTGGCCTCGCCCGTGAACGACAGCTCCGGGAGCGTATCGTCGTCGCGGGCCGCCGTCAACACGTCGATGAAGGGCGTGTCGAGCACCGGCAGCGTGTTCATCGCCTCCGGGTCGCCGAACCGGGCGTTGAACTCGACGACCTTCGGTCCGTCAGTCGTGAGCATGAACTGCCCGTAGAGGACGCCCTTGTACGCCGGGAGCGCGTCGACGACCGCCTCCAGCACCGCGACGGCGTCGTCGTAGTCGCCCTCGCTCATAAACGGCAGCGAGAGACCGGTGTCCGTGTACGATCCCATCCCGCCGGTGTTCGGCCCCTCGTCGCCCTCGTAGGCGCGCTTGTGGTCTTGGACCGCCGGTGTCGTTCGCAGCTCGCCGTTCGCGACGAACGCCTGGATCGTGAACTCCTCGCCGACGAGCCGCTCTTCGAGCACGACGCGGTCGTACTCGGACTCGCGGAGGTACGCGATCGCCTCCTCGTGAGTCACCTGATCGCCGATCACCTTTACCCCCTTTCCGCCGGTGAGCCCGGCGGGCTTCACCGCGAGATCGCCGTCGTACTCGTCGATGTACGCGCAGGCGGCCTCGATGTCGTCGAACACCTCGAAGTCGGGACAGCCGGGTATCGCCTCCTCGTCCATGAATCGCCGCTGGTACGCCTTGTCCGTCTCCAATCGGGCCTCCTCGGCCTGCGGCCCGAACGCGTACACACCGACCTCGTCGAGCGCGTCCGCGACGCCCGCGGCCAACGCCGATTCGGGGCCGATGACCGCGAGGTCCGCGCCCACTTCGGTCGCGTACGCGGCGATCGCGTCGGCGTCGGTCTCCGAGAGCGTCTCGAACCCGTCTGCAAGCCGGCGGATCCCGGGGTTTCGGTTGCTCGCACAGGCGTACAGCGCGCAGTCGTCGGCGACTGCGCGGGCGATCGCGTGCTCGCGACCGCCGCCACCGACGAGGAGTACGGTCTCCGTCATGTGCGACGGGTAACCGCACGGTAGTGTAAAGGTTACTCTCTCAGCGCCGGATTGTATCCACAGACGTGAGTATTCCTCCGAGGCCCGACCGATCGGCCGCGCCGCCGAGCGTGTGACGGGTTTTTGCCTCGCCGGATTGAACCGAGTGTATGACGCAGCCGACGGAGCGGAATCGCCTCGGGGACGAGGCGAGTCCGTACCTCCAGCAACACGCCGACAATCCCGTCAACTGGCAGCCGTGGGGAGACGAGGCGTTCGAACGTGCCCGCGAACGTAACGTGCCGGTGTTCGTCTCCATCGGGTACTCGTCGTGCCACTGGTGTCACGTGATGGCAGAGGAGAGCTTCGAGGACGAGTCGATCGCGGCCGTACTCAACGAGGAATTCGTCCCGATCAAGGTCGACCGCGAGGAGCGGCCCGACGTCGACAGCACCTTCATGACGGTCTCGCAGCTCGTTACCGGTGGCGGGGGGTGGCCGCTCTCCGCGTGGTGTACCCCCGAGGGGACGCCGTTCTACGTCGGGACGTACTTCCCGCCCGAACCCCGTCGGAACCAGCCGGGGTTCCGCGACCTCTGTGAACGCATCGCAGACTCGTGGAGCGACCCCGAGCAGCGCGAGGAGATGAGGCGGCGAGCCGACCAGTGGGTGACGAGCGCGCGCGACGAACTGGAGTCGGTGCCCGCCCAGAGCGCGGGCGGCGACGCGCCCGAAGCCGGGCTTCTCGACGAGGCCGCGGCGGCGGCGATCCGCGGGTACGACGACGAGTTCGGCGGGTTCGGACGCGGCGGCGCGAAGTTCCCGATGCCGGGACGCGTCGACCTGCTCATGCGTGCCTACGCCAAGAGCGGTCGAGACGCCGCGCTCACGGCCGCGACGGGGACGCTAGACGGCATGGCGCGCGGCGGGATGTACGACCAGATAGGCGGGGGCTTCCACCGGTACGCGGTCGACAGACAGTGGACGGTCCCGCACTTCGAGAAGATGCTGTACGACAACGCGGAGCTCCCGATGGCCTACCTCGACGGATACCGGCTGACCGGAGATCCGTCGTACGCCCGCGTCGCGAGCGAGTCGCTCGCGTTCCTCGACCGCGAGCTCCGTCACGACGGGGGGGCCTTCTTCAGCACGCTCGACGCGCGAACCGCCAGGCCCGAGAACAGACGCGGCGGGAAGCGCTCGACCGGAGCGTTAGGGACGGACGCCGACGGCGAGGCCGATGTCGAGAGCGACGTCGAGGGCGCGTTCTACGTCTGGACGCCCGAGGAAGTCGACGCGGTACTCGGCGAGCCGGCGGCGTCGCTCGCGAAGGAGCGGTTCGGGATCCGCTCGGGCGGCAACTTCGAGCGCGGCACGACCGTCCCGACGATCGCGGCGTCGATCGAGGAACTCGCCGACGATCACGACCGTTCCGTCGACGAGGTCCGTGAGATCCTCACGGAGGCCCGGGTCGCGCTCTTCGAGGCCAGAGAGTCGCGTCCGCGCCCCGCCCGCGACGAGAAGGTGCTCGCCGCGTGGAACGGGCGTGCTATCTCGGCGTTCGCGAGGGCCGGAGACGTCCTCGGCGGGTCGTACGCCGAGATCGCCGGCGAGGCGCTCGCGTTCTGTCGGGAGCGCCTGTACGACGAGCAGTCCGGCGAACTCGATCGGCGCTGGCTCGACGGCGACGTCCGCGGACCGGGGTACCTCGACGACTACGCGTTCCTCGCCCGCGGCGCGCTGGACGTGTACGCCGCCACGGGCGACCCCGAACCCCTCGGCTTCGCGCTGGAGCTCGCGGACGCGATGGTGGCGGCGTTTTACGACGCCGATGACGGGACGATCTACTTCACTCGGGACCCCGACGCAGGGGGCGACGACAACACGCTCTTCGCGCGGCCGCAGGAGTTCACCGACCGGTCGACGCCGTCGAGCCTCGGCGTGGCCGCGGAGACGCTTGCTCTCCTCGACGGGTTCCGAACCGATCGCGAGTTCCACGAGATCGCGGAACGCGTCGTGACGACCCACGCCGACCGGATCCGTGCGAGCCCGCTGGAGCACGTCTCGCTCGTGCGGGCCGCGGAGCGGATCGCTGTCGGCGGTATCGAGGTCACGCTCGCCGCGGACGACGTGCCGGACGCGTGGCGGGAGACGCTCGGCGAGCGGTACCTTCCGGGCGCGCTCGTCGCTCCTCGACCGTCGACCGACGCCGGAGTGGACGCATGGGTCGACGAGCTGGGACTCGACGGGGTGCCGCCGGTCTGGGCCGACCGCGACGCCGTCGACGGGGAGCCGACCGCGTACGTCTGTGAGGGGTTCACCTGCTCGCCGCCGCGGACGGACCTCGACGAGGCGCTGGCGTGGCTCGCCGATCGGGAGTGAGCGGTCGACAGTCGGCGACTACTTATATACCGTGCGACGCTGATGTCGGATATGTACGACTTCGTCGTCGTCGGGGCGGGACCCGCCGGGTCGCGCTTCGCGCGTCGGGCGGCTGAGACCGGCCGCGATGTCCTCCTCTTGGAAAAGGGGAGCGTCGGCGAGCCGCTGGCTTGCTCGGGACACGTCTCCAACGATATCTGGCAGTTCGTCGGCGACGACGCCCGCGAGCGACTCCTCCAGAACCGGGTGTACGGGGCGCGGTTCCACGTCGGCGGCCCGGACTCCGCGGCGCACCCCTTTTATAAACGAGAGCCGGTGTCGAACGTGATCGATCGCGTCGGGCTCGATAGGACCCTCGCGGACGCGGCCCGCGACGCCGGTGCCGACGTTCGGGAGGGACACACCGTGGTCGACGTCGAGGAGCGGGACGATCGGGTGGTCGTCGAAGCGAGTGTCGCCCGCGAGTCCGGCGGGCCCGACGGAAGCGATGGCCTCGGCGGGTCCGACACCGTGCGCTTCGAGGCGAAGACGGTCGCCGGCTGCGACGGTCCCACCTCCCGAGTGAGACGGACGCTCGGTCTCCCCGAGCCGGACGAGCTGCTCCACGGCGTGCTCGCGTTCGACGACGCGCCGGACGACGGCGACCTGGTCGACGTCCACCTCACCGCCCCGCGCTTTTTCGCGTGGCGGATCCCTCGGGGTGACGCCGGCGTCGAGTACGGTCTGGCCGCGCCGCCCGGAGACGACGTGTCGGCGTTGTTCGATCGCCTGACGGACGCGTACGACGTGACGACGGACCGCTTCTGCTCGGGCGTCATCCCCGTCGGTCCGCCCGAAAAAGTGACGACAGACAGGGCGTTCCTGATCGGTGACGCGGCCGCGCAGACGAAGCCGTTCACCGGTGGTGGCATCCTGTACGGGATGACCGCGGCCGACGTGGCCGCGGACGTGATCGACCCCGATGACCCGGGATCGCTCGCGGAGTACGAGTCGGGATGGCGCGACGAACTCGAGACGGAGATCCGGCTCGGGAAGGCGATACGCGCGTGTTATTCGCTACCAGAACCGATCCAACGGGTCGGACTACGGGCGCTGTCGGGGGAGATCGGCGTCCACATGGACCGGCCGACCTCCGTCCTGTCGCCCGCACATCTTCGGCAACTCGTCTCGCGGAGCGAGCCGCCCGAGGCGGTGCTCGGCGACGGCCAAACGAGAGCGGACGGAGTCGGTGACGAAGAGCGCCCGTCCGAACCGGCTACTCGTCGATGACGTTCGCGAACGAGACGTTCTCGCGGACGCTCGTGATCTCGACGGTCGGCTCCTCTCCGGGCTTCGCGTCGGGAACGATGACCACGTAGCCTCGCTCTATCTTCGCGATCCCGTCGCCCTTGTCGCCGAGCGTCTCGATCGTCACCTCACGGACGTCCCCCTCGGAAACCGGTGGACTGGCCAGTTCGGAAGCAGCCGTGGGCCGATTTGAGGAGTGCGATTCGGAGTTTGCTCTGTTCGTGGGAGCAGAGGATGTCTCGGTCGGTTCCGCGCCGTCGGCTGCTGTCTCGGTTCCGCTTGTGTCGACGTCGCGCCGTATTAAGGCCACGCGATACGTGTCGTTCGGGCGCACGCTTCCGTGGTCAATCTCTGACGCCGGGACGGTGACCACATAGTCGCCGTCGTGCTCCTCGACTTCGCCGGTAAATAAACACGTGAGTGAATCCGTGATCTCGACCATGCACCGTGTTGCGAGTACGCCAATGAAAAGCTCCCTATTCCGGCCGAGCGGATCCGCCCTGTTGAGCAATCGAGGCGCGTATCACGGTTGAACATAAACATTTACCCTGTGGCGAATTAATTAGGCCGCATGAGTCGAAATTACGATTCGCTCCACGACCCGAACGCGGAGTACACGATGCGAGAACTCTCGGCCGAGACGATGGGGGCGACGGGCTCGCGGGGCGGTCGTCGCGACGTCGAGATCACCGACGTCCAGACCACCATGGTCGACGGAAACTTCCCGTGGACGCTCGTCCGCGTGTACACCGACGCGGGCGTCGTCGGCACCGGTGAGGCGTACTGGGGCGCCGGCGTCCCGGAGCTGATCGAGCGCATGAAGCCGTTCGTCGTCGGCGAGAATCCCCTCGACATCGACCGGCTGTACGAGCACCTCATCCAGAAGATGTCGGGCGAGGGCTCCGTCGAGGGCGTCACCGTCACCGCGATCTCCGGGATCGAGGTCGCGCTCCACGACCTCGCCGGGAAGATCCTCGACGTTCCCGCCTACCAGCTGCTCGGCGGGAAGTACCGCGACGAGATGCGCGTCTACTGCGACTGTCACACCGAGGCGGAGGCGGACCCCGAGGCGTGTGCCGACGAGGCCGAGCGCGTCGTCGACGAGCTGGGCTACGACGCCCTGAAATTCGACCTCGACGTGCCGTCGGGCCTGGAGAAAGACCGCGCGAACCGGCACCTCCGTCCGGGAGAGATCCGCCACAAGGCGGAAATCGTGGAGACGGTTACGGAGCGCGTAAAGGACAAGGCCGACGTCTCCTTCGACTGCCACTGGACGTTCTCGGGCGGTTCCGCGAAGCGCCTCGCGGACGCGATCGAGGAGTACGACGTGTGGTGGCTCGAAGACCCCGTTCCGCCGGAGAACCTCGAAGTGCAGGAAGAGGTCACCAAGAACACGACCACGCCCATCGCGGTCGGCGAGAACCGCTATCGCGTCACCGAGCTCCGCCGGCTCATCGAGAACCAGGCGGTCGACATCGTCGCACCCGATCTGCCGAAGGTCGGCGGGATGCGCGAGACGCGGAAGATCGCCGACGTCGCGAACCAGTACTACGTCCCGGTCGCGATGCACAACGTCGCGTCGCCGGTCGCGACGGTGGCGGCGGCGCACGTCGGCGCTTCGATACCGAACTCGCTGGCGGTCGAGTATCACTCCTACGAGCTCGGCTGGTGGGAGGACCTCGTCGAGGAGGACGTGATCGAGGACGGATACATCGAAGTGCCCGAGAAGCCCGGCCTGGGCGTGACGCTCGACATGGACGCCGTCGAGGAGCACATGGTCGACGGGGAGACGTTGTTCGACGAAGCATAGCTTCGTCGGACCGTACCGCGTCTATTCACCCCGCCGAGCGAGCGGCTCTCGCGACGGCGGCGGCGGCTCGCGAAGCCGCCGAAACGCCTCCGGGGTCTGTACCGCACGGGCCTCCGCGGCGCGGCCGCGGTCGTCGCGAAACCTGACGCGCGACTCGAACGTCCGCGGGCCGTCGTAGCCGTCGAGGGGTGCGAGCACGGTTCGGAACCGGCCTCCCGGCGGGACGACTCCGATCGGCGCGAACGGGGTCGCCGCGTCGGGATCGACGTCGGCCGCCACCTCCTCCCACGGGGGGTCGAGCGAGACGGCGACGTCGTGGGCGGCCCGAGAGCCGACGTTCTCGACGACGAGCGTCAACAGCCGCCGCTCGGCGTCGAGCGAGACGACGACGTCGGGAGCGCCGAACAGCAGGCGGCGGACGGTGCGTGACCACACCGTCCGTCACTTCCGGTCGCCGTCGATCGACTCGACCGCGTACCCCTCGTGTGCGAGTTCGAGCGTCTCCCTCGCGACGCCGTTGCCGCGCGCGTCGAGCGTCGGCCCCGCGAGCCGGACCGGCCACGCGTTCTTCACCTTCCAAACCACGGCGGGGTCGTGATTCTCGTCGAGCAGCGAGACGCTGACGTCCCGGCGCTCGACCGATCCGAGTTCGATCGTGTTCAGCCACGCGAAGAACTCGTTGTCGCCGGGGACCACCCCCCGCTCCAACACGAGATTCGCGTACCGCGGCCGCCCGGGAAGCTTGCGGTCGCCGTACTCGGAGGCCGATCCCTCGCGGTAGGCGATGTCGTCGTAGGCGATCTCGAGGCCTGACACCCTCGTGCAGCCGATCCGGCTGCCGCCCCACTCGACGGTGAAGTGGATCGGGCTGACGGTATCTGTTGACATGGTCCGTGGACACACATACCAAATATAACCGTATCGGTCGCTGACGGCGATTCGGAGTGAGCGACGCAACCCCCGCCGCGACGCACCCTTTTAACCCAATTCGATACGAGAGGCGATCACGTATGACACGTCACGAGGGAGACGCGGACGCGGCGACCGCTCGACGCGAGTACACCGTCGATCACCGCCTCTCGGACGCCGAGCGCAACATCCACCGGGCGTGGGACAACTCGCTCGATCCCGTGCTCACGGTCGAGTCGGGCGAGGTCGTCAGGTTCGAGTGCCGAGACGCCGTCGACCGTCAGCTCGACGTGGAGTCGACCGCGGCGGACTTCGCGGACGTGAGCTTCGATCCGGTCCATCCCCTCACCGGACCCGTCGCCGTCGAGGGCGCCGAACCGGGCGACGTGCTCGAAATCGAGCTGCTCGATCTCCAGCACAAGGGCTGGGGATACACCGGCTATCTTCCCGGTGAAATGGGACTCGGTCTCCTCCCCGAGGAGTTCCCGGAGGCCGACGTACACGTCTGGGACCTCGACGGCGACGTCGGCCACTTCGTCGACGGGATCGAGGTCCCCCTCGATCCGTTCCCCGGCGTCATCGGGCTCGCACCGGGCGACGACGGCGAACACGACACGCTCCCGCCGTACGACACCGGCGGCAACATGGACGTGAAACACATGACCGCGGGGTCGACCGTCTACCTCCCCGTCGAGGTCGGTGGCGGGCTGTTCTCGACCGGGGACTGTCACGCCGCGCAGGGCGACGGAGAGGTGTGCGTCACCGGCGTGGAAGCGCCCATGTTCGTCACCGCCCGCCTCTCGGTGCGGACGGACATGGACGTCGAACAGCCGCAGTTGCGGACCTCGGGCCCGTTCACGGCGACCGGTCGCGACGAGTCGATGTACGCGACGACGGGGATCGCCGACGACCTGATGGTCGCGACGAAGAAGGCGACCAGTCACATGATCGACCACTTGGAGGCCGAGCGGGGTCTCACGCGCGGCGAGGCGTACATCCTCTGTTCGGCCGCGATGGACCTCAAAATAAGCGAGGTCGTCGACGCGCCGAACTGGACGGTGACGGCGTACGTCCCGGACAGCATCTTCCCCGAGAACTAGGCTGTCCGGGACGGGGAGGCCGCCTCAGTACCCCGTTCCGAGCGCCCAGTTCGCGGCGAGAACGACGACGGTGACGCCGAACAGCGCGGCGAGGATCCCGAGGGACACGCCCCACCCGAACAGGTCGGCGGCGAGCCCGACGCCGACGGAGCCCGCGGAGCCGATCACGGTGTAGACGGTCCGGACGAGGCCGAATCCGGCGCCGCGCTCCGCGTCGTCGAGCGCGTCCATGAACCGCGGGTCGATGGCGGAGAAGAAGCTCGACCCGGTGCCGGCCAGCACGACCGCGACGGCGATACCGGCGAGTCCCGGGCCGAGGACGAACGCGGCGGTGCCGAGCGCCCCCGCGAGCATCGCCCCGCCGATGGCGGCGTCGCGGCCCAAACGGTCCGACAGCCGCCCGAGCCCGACCTGCGCGACGGCGCGAACCACGAAGAACGCCGAGAACACCCCGGCGGCGAACCCCGTCGAGTACCCGCGGAACTCGACCAGAAAGGTCGGGAGAAACGACATCATCCCCTGCACCACGTACGTGCCGACCATGGCGACGAACAGCGAGAGGAGAATGCTCGGCCGCGAGAGCAGTTCGAACAGCGGCGCGAGCCGAAACCGGTCCCGCATCGGCTGGTCGGGGCGCCGGGGCTCCGTCGGACGGACGCGCCACGCGAACAGCGCGAACACCGGGAGGCCGACGAGCGCGGCCAGCGCGACCGCCGGCCGCCAGCCGTACCGGACGCCGACCCACGCCGCGGCGACCGGCGCGACCAGTCCGGCGAGCGGGCCGCCGACGGAGTGAAGCCCGATCGCGGTCCCGATGTCCTCGAAGGTCCGCGAGAGCAGCGTCGTCGCCACCGCGTAGTGGAGTCCCGCGACGAGTCCCAACAGCACGGCCGCCAGCACGAACGCGGGGAACGCGGGGGCGAGCGCGAGCAACACGCTCATCGCGGCGGTCCCGCCCACGGCGACGAGGATCACCCGCCGTTCGCCGAACCGGTCGGCGAGCACGCCGCTCGGGAACTGAGAGACGCCGTACGCCAGCCACATCCCCGAGAGCGCGAGGCCGATGGCGGCGTTCGACACCGCGAACTCCTCGACGATGAGCGGCACGACGGGGCTGATCGCCAGCCGGGCGAAGTACGTCACGAGGAACGCGAGCATACACAGCGACAGCACCGTGTGCCGGTACTGCCAGCTCATCCGAGGGTCACGACCGAGCGGTCGTCCGGTCGGCGCTCAACGCTTTCGGTTCCGGAAGTCCGCGCCGTCATGGCGGCGAGTCTATGCGGGACTCACTCGCCCGCTCCCGATCGCTCCCGAATTCGATCCGCGATTGCGGCGCCCGCGGACCGCGGATCCGCCGTCGCGATCGCGACCTCGTCGCCCACGGTCACCGGACCCGCTTCGATCACGTCACAGCAGAGCCCGCCGCGATTTCGCAGCGCCGACGCCAGTCCCGCTTCGCCAGCGAGCGATTCGACGTGTGCACAGGGTGGCCGCCGACGCGTCGGTCGCAGGAGCGCGTCGCCGACCGACACGGTCGCCTCCAGCAAGTCGTCCATTCCGGTTCCGAACCCCTCGACGACGACGTTCCGACGGTGCCGTCCGTCGGAGACGTCGATTCCGGTCTCCTCGCGGACGGCCGCAACGGCCTCGGCCGCGACGAGGGTAACCGCGCAGCCGTCGAGTTGGAAGTGACCCTCGCCGCGTCGGTAGCGGTCGCCCTCGACGCCGTCCGGGCGGATCGCAACCGACTCCCGCGGCTCGGGCGGGGCTCCGCTCTCCGGGGCGACGAACAGCGCCGCGACCGACCCCGCCCTGTCTCCCGCCATCACGGCCCCCCGAGAAGAGCGGGGTCGCCGGGCTTCAGCCACTCGCGGTGGGCGTAGTACGCGACCGCGATCGGCGGAACGACGAGGGCGACGAACGCGTAGAGCCATTTGAAAAGGCCGAAGTCGGCGACTCCGCGCTCGGCGAGCGAAAGCGCGTCGAGGAGAATGGCGGTCGTGACGAGCGGAGCGAGGAGGTACGCGTGTGCGAACCCGACCGCGGCGCCGGCGGGAGTGCCCGCCTCCAAGAGGAATCTGTCGAGTCCGTAGAAGACGGTCCAGCCGCCCGCAGCGACGGCCATAATTCGGAGCCACGGCCCGTCGAACCGCCGGTCCGGCGCGGCGCCGTCGGATCCGACACCGGACCCGGCGTCCGGGTCGTTTCTCGGTGCGTCGTGCGTGTTCACGGCGGACCTGCGTGCCGGATCGTACTCAACGTTCGGGTGGCTGCGACGGTCTCGCGCTCGGCGCGCTCCGGGGACTCACTCGTCGAACGTCCCGGCCGAGAGGTACCGCTCGCCGCTGTCCCAGAACACGGTGACGACGAGCGGCTCGTCGCCGGCGTACTCGCCCGTGTCCCGGAGTCCGGCGGCGACCGCCTTCGCCGCGAGGTTCGAGGCACCGGACGACTGCCCGACGAGGAGCCCCTCCTCTCGGGCGAGCCGACGGCACTCGGCCTCCGCTTCGTCGATGTCGACCGTGTGAACCGCGTCGAGGAGGTCGGTGTCGAGGTTCGGCGCGATGAATCCGGGACCCATTCCCTGGAACTCGTCGACGCCGGGCTCGCCGCCGGAAAGCACGGCGTTGGTGGTCGGCTCGACCGCGTCGATCCGCACGTCGGGAAACGCCTCGCGGAGTCGGCGACCGATTCCGGTGATGGTGCCGCCGGTGCCGACTCCGGCGACGAGCGCGTCGACGGTCCGGTCCCCGACTTGGTCGAGGACCTCCGGGCCGGTCGTCTCGTAGTGCGCCCGCGGGTTCGCGGGATTGTCGAACTGGCGGAGCTGGACCATGCCCTCGTCGCGTTCGAGGGCGTCCGCTCGGTCTTTTGCCGCCGAGATGTCGCCGTCGACGAGCTCGACGGCGGCGCCGTACGCCCGCATGAGCCGGCGGCGCTCCATCGACTTTCCGTCGGGAATCACGAGCGTCACGTCGTACCCCTTCACGGCGCCGACCATCGCGAGACCGATCCCCGTGTTGCCCGACGTGGGCTCGACGATCCCGTCGCCCGGTTCGAGGTCACCGGCCTCCTCGGCGGCCTCGACCATGTACAGCGCGGGCCGGTCCTTCGCGGAGCCGCCGGGGTTGCGCGACTCGACCTTCGCCGCTATCGTCGTCTCCGGCGGGGAGTCGACTCGAACGAGCGGCGACCCGAGCCCCTCCAGCACGTCCTCTTGCATTAGCGGAACCGAGGTGACCGGCACTCAAATGCCCGACGGACTGCGGCAACGTTCATCGAGGTGTTCGGACGTCCCCGATACTGGCGCTCGTTGCCATCGACGCGTCGTTTACAAGCGTCGGCGACGTACGCGAGGTATGTCACTCGAAACGCTCGCTCCCGCGTCGGATCTCGGCACGGACGACTTCGATGAGGCGGTGCTGGACGCGCTCGCCGCCGCCGACTACCGATTCAAGGTGTGGGGCGGCGACTGGTGTGTCGACTGCCAGCAGCAGCTCCCCGCGTTCGGCGCGGCGCTCGCCGCCGCCGGCGTTCCCGACGACCGGATCGAGGCGTTCCCCGTCACGAAGGGGCCGAACGGCAAGGAGGGCCCCCAAGTCGAAGCGTACGACATCGACCTGATCCCGACCGTCGTCGTCGAGACCCCCGACGGCGAGGAAGTCGCTCGATTCGTCGAGGAGGCGAACGTGACCATCGCCGAGTTCATCGCGCGGCAGCTCGCGGATATCGAAGTCAGCGCCTAACCGGGCGCGTCCCGTCAGTCCAACTCCGCCACGATCCGTTCCCGTATCTCACCGGCGTCGACGGGCGCCCACGCCTCGAGGTCGTAAGTCACGTCCGCGAGAGTCTCCAATCGTTCCGTCTCTCGGTCGTTGATCGCCGCGACCGCGTCCGCGGACAGCCTATCCAAGACCGCCGCCGAGAGCGACTCACGGTCCACGTCGCGCTCGGGCACGTCGAGAATGTGCGGAAGGTCCTCGGCGTCGGCCGGGAGTGACGGAAACGCGGCGGGGCCGACCGCGAGCGCGACATCGCCTCGGTCAGTGTTGTCTCCGGCTCCGGCTCCGTCTCCGGCGCTCGCTGGGTCGATCACGCCGGTCGGTTCGGACGATCCCGCCTCGAAAAGCGCCGTTGGCGGCGCTGGCACCAGCGCATATTCCGTGACGGCGATATCGATGGCGGCGGCGATGGCGTCTTCGTCGACTTCGGTGCGCTGCTTGAACGCCAACTCCGAGAGCGCTCGCGAGAGCTCCGCGCGAGTGAGCCAGTCGAACAGGTCGACGATGCCTGCGAGATCGTCGCGGGCGGCGACGCTCGGCGCGTCTGCGCTCACGTCACTCCTCCTCCGGCGCGGAGCCGGGCTCTGACTGACCGCCGGAGTCGCGGGCGACTTCGGGGGCACGGTTGCCGTTGAGGTCGACGTGCGGGCGATGGCCGTTCCGATTCGAGGTCTCTCGGGACGCCTGCGATCCCGTTGCCCCCTCGTCCATCGCCGCTTCGATGTCCGCTCGGACCGCCGCTCCGACCGCCTCCGGAGTGATCGGCGCGTCCCGCCACGCCGGGAGCCGCGTGTCTGGACCGGGCGGGGCGAGGCCCTCCGCGTACGTCGCGACCTGTGACCGTTCGCTCGCGCGGTCGTAGTCGAGCCCGTTGAACGCGGCGTCCGTCTCGTAGCCGTCGATCAACCGGTCTGCCGCCGCCCGGTAGCGTGCTTCGAGCCCGTCGTAGTCGACGTCGATGCCTCCCTCCTCGACCGCGCGCAGCGTTGCCGCGCCGACCGCACGGCTCATGTCTGCGAGGCCGGTCGGTCCGTCGACGGAGCGGTGGTCGTGCTCGTACCGACCGAGGTCGACCTGCGCGCTGTCGGTGAAGCCGGCGTGTGCGAACGCCTCGCCGAGACTGCCGACCTCCAGCCCCCAGCCCCGCTGAACGCGGAGCCGCGAGACGAGGTCGGTCGTCGCCGCGAACTCTCCGGCGAGCGCGTACCGGAAGGCGTCGAGGTACTCGATCACCCCGGCCTCGCGGGTGTCGGTCCCATCTGCGAGCGCGCGGACGAGCGGGCGGAAGAACAGTCGGAACAGCCGCCCGTACAGCGCGCCGTCCTCGACGCGGGCGTAGTACCCCTTCGAGAACGAGTGGCCGTGTGCGAGCGGGAAGAGGAGCCGGTTCACGAACGCCTGCGAGTAGGTCTTCGTGTCGGCGTCGTGGACGACGACGTACTCCGCTGCGAGCGCCCGCCCGAGACCGAGCCACACGTCGCGACCCTTCCCGCGGGACCCGTCGAGCCCGTGCTCGGTGAGCAGGTCTGCGAGTCGCGGACCGCCGCACCACAGCGTCTCGACGTCGAGGTCGAAGTCGCCGAGCCATCGCACGAACGGACCGACGCGTTCGGCGGGGGCTCGGAGGGGAACGATCACACGAGCGGGGTCGACCGTCTCTAGTGTCGTCAGCACGCCGTCGGCCGCGAGCGTCCCGTACTCGCGCTCCGTCATCGGCACCACGACCGCCGCCCGACCGGTCGGGGCGTCCGGTCGATGGTCGGTCAACGCGTGCAGGGTCGTTACGCGCTCTTGCACGTACTCCATTTACCAATTACACGAGCGGGACGAACTAAATAGGTGCGATACCCGTGGTCCGTGCGGCTCCCGTGAGCGGTGGTGATCCGTGCCGTTGCCGGTGATGCCGAGCCGATCGGACCGCGCCAGCGATCAGTCGGGTCAGACGGCGCCAGCCGCACCGCCCGGCACGCGACCCAATCCTTCCAAGACCGCGTACGCGAGGACAATGAGTCCGAGTCCGCCAGCGAGCGTGAGGAAGACGGCGTCGTATCCCGCGCCCGCTTCGATCGCCTCGCCGACGACCCATGATCCGGCGGCTTGCGTCGTCATCATCCCCGCCGAGAACACGGCGTACGCGGACGCCCTGGACTCATCTGGCAGCGACGCGAGCAGGTAGGTGTCGCCTGCGGGGAACAGCATGTGGATGGCGAAGCCGACGGCCACGCTCGCGACGACGATCGCGACGATCCCGGAAGAGACGACGACGAGGACGACGCTCGCGATGAACGTCGTGACGATCCCGAGCAGGTACGGGACGTGCGGGAGCCGGTCAGCGAGGTCACCGGAGATCAGAAAGGCCGGGACGCCCGCGGCGAATATCACCGTCAGCAGGTTGCGCGCGGTCGTCGGCGCGAGCCCCTTGTCGATCATGTACAGCTCGTAGAAGTTGAACAGGCCCTGCCAGACGAAGCTGGTGAGTCCCATCAGGACGACCCCGGCGACGATCAGCTTCCACTCGGAGCGCGCACCCGCGACGAAATCGGTGTCGCCGACTCCCGCGCCCGGCAGGTCGGTCCGTCGAGCGAGGACGGCAAAGATGACCGTTGTGGCGGCCGCGACGACCGCGAGCCCGTAGAAGGCGAGCCGCCAGTCGTACCAGAGCGCGACGGTGACGACGGGCGCGGCCGCGACGGCCGCGAGCTGGCTCGCCATCCCGTGCACACCCATTACGCGTCCGACGCGGTTCGGGAACAGCTCCGAGATGAACGGGTTCGCGGCGACGAAGTAGACGCCGGACGCTAAGCCGATCGCGAACGCGGCAGCCATCAACGTCGGCACGCCGGGGGCCAGCGCCACGCCGAGGGCTCCGACGGTCAACATGACGCCGGAGACCAAAACGACGCGCTGACGGGAGAACCGGGTGAGCGCCCAACCGGCCGGGAGCCGCGGCGCGGCAGAGCCGATCCACGCGAGCGTGACGATGAGTCCGGCCGTCCCCTCTCCGATGGAGAACTCGCCGATGAACTCGCCGACGAGCGGCGCGAACACGACGCGAGCGAAGTTGACGAGGAAGACCAGCGCACAGAGCGAGCCGAACAGCCGGTTCCGTGACACGGCCGAGTTACTCCGGGGGGAGAGACAAGCGTTGCGAAATGAGGACGGCCGGCGGAACGGCCCGATACCGACGCCGTTCGGGTTTTCTGGTCGCCCGATTTCGTTGAAACCCGCAGTAGGTGCTATTTCGCCGCACCCCAAGCTCAGTACAGGCGCCCGAGGTATCGCGGTGGGAGCGCTCTATCACGGCCTGTCAGAATGAAATTGCGGAATAGAGACAGCTTATTTTATTGAGATCGATAGATATTGATTTTCAAATAATGTACAATATTATATAATATTCGTTATTATTCAACAGTCACTATTATTCAATTATTACCTACTTGGTGTGGCTATCTAACTTTACGCGTGAGGGCCCTCTTATCAACGTGGTACACTATGCGTAGTAACAACAGGGCGGATTCCGATGACAGGCCGAGCACCGATATGGGCATGAACGCAAACCGTCGCGATGATGATCGCGCTGCCCACGAGCGTCGAGACGCCAACGATGACCGCGGATATCGGGACGACGACGCGACCCGCGAGCGTCGCGATGCCAACGATGACCACGGATATCGAGACGTCAACGCGACCCGCGAGCGTCGCGATAACAACGTTAACGAGGCGAATCCGGGGGGACGTGGCAAATGGCTCTCGCCGCTGATTGCACTCCTCGGGGCCTGGATGATCGTACTGACCCTCGTATTAGACGTCACCGGAGCGCATTTCTGGAGCGCCGTCCTCGTTGGGGCGCTCCTGGTCGGCGTCGGAGCATACAACTACTCGCGACAGTCGAACGAACGGCTGGCGAATTCCGCGATCGCCCTGATCGCCGTTGCAGCCGGTCTGTGGCTGATCGCGGCACCGTACGTGCTGGGTGGCGATGCCGGGCTCACCGAGTCGGCTTACGAGCTGTGGTTCTACAACCACATCGCTGTTGGCTTGCTCGCGGCGGGTCTCGGCGCATACAGCGCCTACGTGGCCCGAGATCACCAGCAGGACACTCGGCGAACAGAAGCCTGAACCGGCCCTTCTCCTCGTGATTTTTCACAGTACGCGTTATCCCCACCGTCGAGAGAGCCGTTGCCGCCGGTAGGCCGCGAGCTGATACTGGGCCAGCAGTACCGAGGAAGCGATTGCCAGCACGACGAAGCTGCCGATATACACCAGCGACCCTCCGTGGAGAATCCCGTTCAGCAGCTGCAGGAGCGCGAATACCGGAAGGCTGAACGTGAAAAGGCCGGTCCGAATTGGGAACTCCCGCGCCATTCGGATGAACGTGTCCGTCTCGGTCGCCGTGGTGTCGTCCATTGTTCTGCTTGTTAACACCAACATAAGAGCACATATAATCGCTTCGAACGGCGGTAAGACAGAGTGTCCTCGGGGGCTCGTGGGAGGGCCGACCGAGAAAATCGGCGACGTGAAGGGTACCTCCTCCGTCGGCGTGTCCGACTCGTGTCGGACGGGGTTTTTATACCCTCCCGGGATCAACGCTGACGCATGAAATCAACGCGGAAGGGACTTCGGGACGGTGACCTGACGAAAGACACCTACGAGCGTCTCAACTGCGCCCGATGCGAGCAGGTGCTTAAAAAGAAAAACGACCCCGACGAAGTGTTCGCGGTCCGCATCTGCCCCGAGTGCGGAGCGAAGTTCAAGGAACTGCGCTAGACGCCGAACGCTCGGCGTCCCTTCTGCTCTCGTTCGTCGTCAATACGTTTCGTCGCTCAGCGAGCGATTCGCGCTGATTCTGTCCGAGACCGGATGTATCGAAGCACCGGTCCAGGCTCACTCGAAGATCGCGTCGAACGCCGACGCACCGAGCGGATCGAAGGTGCCTGCGGCGACGTTCTCGCGAACGTGAGCGGGGTCGCTCGCGCCGACCAGCGAGGACGTGACCCCGGGCGCGCTTCGCGCGAAGTTGAGCGCGCGCTGCGCCGGTGTCTCTCCTGCGAGCGTCGCGTCGATATCTGTCGGTATCGCGCCCGCAACCGCGAGCGCTCCCTGCCCGATGCTCGCGCTCGTCACAACGGAGAGCCCGGCTTCGTGCGCGAACTCCAAGGCGGAGACGGGTTCGTCGTCGCCGTCATCGGCGTCGGCAACGGGGGTATCGCTGGCTCCGTCGATCGGTCGCTGGTTCGCTCGTGTAAACGCGTCCGCCATTGCGACGTTGAACGGGAGCTGTATCGTCTCGAACCCGTGGTCGTCGTCGGGGCCGACCGCCTCGCCGGCGGCCTCGGCGCGCGCGAGCACCTCCGCGAGCGAGAGGAACGCGTCGTCGTCCGCGGCGACGCGGAAGGCGGTCCACGTCGCGACGCCGTACGAGCCGACGTCGCCGGCGACGCGCCGGCGCTCCAACATCTCGAAGGCGGCCTCCAGCTGGTCGTAGACGGCCTCGCGGGAACGCACCGCGAGCTGCGTCTCCGGATTGTGGACGTAGAAGCAGTCGACGCCGTCGAGCCCGAGACGGTCGAGCGAGCGGTCGAGCGACCACTCCAGGTAGTCTGGCGCGATAGCGTGCGCACCGTTCGCGAGGTCGGCGGCGTCGACGATCCCGTTCGCGAGGAAGCGGTCGCGGACGTACGCGGAGGGCTCGGCCGGGCGCTCGCCCTCGAACGGGAGGAACCCGCCTTTTGTCGCGACCACGATCGCCTCGCGGTCGATCGGCGAGTCACGGATCGCCTCACCGACGACGCGCTCGGCGCGGCCAGCGCGGTAGTTTATCGCGGTGTCGACGTGGTTGATCCCGGAGCGGAGCGCGAGCGCGATCGACTCGCGATAGGCGTCGTCGACCGCGGCGGTCGCGTCGCCGAGGTAGGTCCCGAGCCCGATGCTGGAAACCACGCCCGGGCCGAACCGCCGAAAGTAGGTCCGCCCGAAGGCGTCGCCGAACTCGTTTCGATAGTTCCAGAGGGCCTCACGGGTCGCCATATGCGTCCGGGTAGTCGACTCGCGGGTAAAAGTCGCGCGGGAAGTCGCCTCACGGTCACTGCTCACGGTCAAGGACAACGCTCGTGGGGAGCGGTCACCTGACGAGTTCGGCCGATTGATCGTCGACCATCAGCGTGTCCCGAATGAGGGTGTCAATCCCCCGTCGCAACCGTTCGGAGAGCGCCTGATGAGACACGCCTAAGTCCGCGGCGATGTCGACGAGCTCGGCCCCGCGGGGAACTGTGTAGAAGCCCTTCCCCCAGGCGGTCGTCAACGCCTCGAACTGCGGGTCGGTGAGTCCGTACCGGCCCGCTGGTTGGCCGTTCATCTCGCGGATCGCGATCATCTCCAGATCGATGTCGTGCGCCTTACAGTGGGCCATCGTTTCGCTCACGCCGTCGTGAGTCGGGAACATGAGCCGTACGATCCAGCGCTCGTTGTTCGTCGTCGCCGTCAGGATCGTTGCCTGATTCGTCACGAGCGTCTCAAGCAGGCCCTGGACGTTGCTGATCCATTTCATCCGATACAACCACCGATCGGCGTGATCCGAGAGTAATTCGACCTCCTGTGTCGTGGGATCATCCGAGAGGGCCGTCTCGAGATGGTCGTGATCGGCGGCGCTCGCCCATATGAGGGGCATCACGCTGGTCTCGCACGTCTCAACCACCCCCTCGACCTCGAAGCTCGCGTTCGGAACCGACGACAGCGTCTCCGTGAGAACGAACTTCTCGTGGGGAAGCGCGGCTGACAATAGCGTGACCATAGCGATCGCTCACTTGTCTGACCTACATATTAAAGCCAGAGTATAGTTCACAATTAAATATTGTTATCTCTGAAATAACTCGGTGGGAGGAATTCCGCTGAACCGGCCCGGAGACGAGCCCCGATGCCTCCCATAGATTAGCCGGACGCTTCCGTTCGAAGCAGCTAGAGAGGTGGGGACCACTAGCGCACCGGCCATCCGCGGCCCGTCTCAGAACTCGGTATCGACATCCGATTTCATCGCAGCTTAACCGACCGAGCCGTCCCGTTTTTCCGTTCAGTCACCGGCTCGACAGGGTACACCCCTGCGTCGGGTGTCGTCACCGAGCGCGTCGGTCTACCGTCGTTGCGCTGTCGTACACCCCTCAGTCCTCTTCGACCGCGACGATCGCTTCCTCCGGCGCGCCACACGACGGACACGACTCCGGCATCCCGCCCTCGAGGTCGCCCATCTCGCCGCACTCCGAACAGCGCCACATCAGGTACCCCTCGCCGAACTCCTGTCCCGGGATGGTCTCCGCAGTGTCTCCGCCGGTTGAGCCGCTCTCCGTGGTCGTGACCTCGAACCCGTCGGGGGTGTATCCGCTGACCTGCCCGAGGGCCTGTCCGTCCTCGTCGTACACCGTCTCTCCGGGTTCAACGGGCGTGTCGTCCGGATCCGACCCCTCCCCTGCGTTCTCGCTCATGCTCGACCCCTCCTCGGTAGCCGTCCAGCCCGAGGGGCGCGGCGGGTCATCGTTTCACCCCCATCCCGAAGCGGAGCGCGCCCTGCTCGATCAGCTCGGCACCTCCCGAGGCCAGACGTCGACCGCGCCGGATCCTCCGGTAGAGCCGAATGAAGACGGAAATGACCACACCCGATCCCGGCACCCAGTTCGAGACGACAGCCGCACCGAGTAAGAGAATCCCCGTCCGGACGTCCCGGCGGGCGAACGCCGCAGCGGCGTCCAGCAGGATCGAGACGAGTTCTACCCTCCGCAGCGTTCGTCCTCCGAGCATCGATCGTATCATAGTACAGATACAGAATCGACGTACAATAGCGTCGGGCTTGCGTTCGCAAGTTCTTCGCCGGCGAATCGTCCTCCTGAGCAGTCCGGGAACCGCACCGGCGCGAGCCAGAACAGTGCGACACCGCAGTGTCGATACAACCGTCTCGGAGCCTCGTGCGCGCCTGATTCGGCGGAATCAGTCAGTGTGAATCGAGTCCGATCCCGGTATACTCGCTCACGCTCGACCGCCCCCTGACAGTCACCCGATCCAATGATATGGTGGACGCGATCCAAGGATACGGTCGTGGGTCACCGGTCGGCCTCCCCTTCCTCCTCAAACCGGCGCACGCCCTCCTTGGTCCGGTCTGCGCTTCCGAGGGTCCAGACGTCGACCTCGCCGCCGGTGTCGGCGTCCCGTTCCATCACGGTCTCCAGCACGTTCCGTACCGCTGCGGCGGGATCGGTTGCCGCCTCGTCCGGGTCGAGTGCCTCCAGCAGTCCGAGGGCGACCGCGTCCCCGGTACCGAGGGCGACCTCGCCGGTCTCGAGTACGCGCCCGTCCGAGCCGACCTTCCGAAGGCTCGCGGCCCCGTCGGCGTCGCGCGCGCCCACCACGGCGTCGACGCTCGCTCGCTGCGCCTCCCGGGCTGCGATGCGAGCGATAGCGTCGATATCGGGGGTATCATTCCCCTCAAAACCGCGATCTTGAATCGCGACATCGAGCCACTGCCTGAACTGCTGGACCGCTCCCGACTCGCCGACGACGCCAACGCCGACGCCCCTGACATCGAACACGCGTTGGAACTGATCCGATGATACCGACTCGCCGTCAACGGCTCGGGTGTCCCCGGCGATAGCTACCCCTGTCGGCGTCTCGACCGCCACTACGGTGCTCATCGTCGATTGGGGACTGCTGCTACCGTTGTAACGTCACTGCCTGCGTGTGCGGGGAGGGGACAGAGACAGGTACACCGGTGCCCCGTCAGGGGGTGACGGTGCCTTCGAGAGTCCGACGGCGATCGCGCGGAGCGGAGTTCCGCGGACCATTCGAGCAGAGCAGGCCTGCGGACCATTCGAGCAGAGCAGGCCTGCGACCCACGAGAAGAAGCCGTGAGCGAGTGGGGGAGGGAGGGAGGATACGGACTCACCAGCGAACACTAACTAAGTCATCGTGTGACAAACAAGCAAGGTGATGGATGTAACCGATCCGACGACGAACGAAGTGATCGAATCGTACGAGGAGCACTCACCGTCCGATGTCGACGAGATGCTCGGAGCCGCCGCGACCGCGTTCGAGACGTGGAGACACCGCCCGCTTACCGATCGGGAGCGACTGCTCGCGGCGGCCGCGGAGGTCCTCCGAGAGAACGCCAGCGAGTACGCCGAGACGATGACGCGCGAGATGGGTAAGCCGATCACGCAGGCCGAAGCCGAGGTCGAGAAGTGCGCGTGGGTCTGCGACCACTACGCCGAGCACGCGAGCGCCTACCTCGAACCCGAACACCACCCGAGTCCGCCGGGGACGACGGTCAAGACCGTCCACGAACCGCTGGGGCCCGTGCTGGCGGTGATGCCGTGGAACTTCCCGTTCTGGCAGGTGTTCCGGTTCGCCGCACCGTACCTCACGGCGGGCAACGTCGGCCTGTTGAAACACGCCTCGAACGTCCCCGGGTGTGCGCTCGCCATCGAGGAGGTGTTCCGCGAGGCGGGCTACCCGGAGGGGGTGTTCCAGTCCCTACTGGTCCCGTCCGACCGCGTCGAAGACGTGATCGGCGACGACCGCGTGACGAGCGCGACCCTCACCGGGAGTGACGCCGCGGGGCGGGCGATCGCCTCGACGGCCGGCGAACACCTGAAAAAGACGGTGCTGGAACTCGGTGGGAGCGACCCGTTCGTCGTCCTCGAAGACGCCGACCTCGACGCCGCGGCGTCGACCGGCGCGTGGGCGCGCAACCAGAACGGCGGACAGTCGTGTATCGCCGCGAAGCGGTTCGTCGTCGTCGACGCGGTGTACGACGAGTTCCTCGACCGGTTCGTGGAGACAGTCGAATCACTCGCGGTCGGCGACCCGACGGATCCGGCCACGGACGTGGGACCGCAGGCCCGCCAGGACCTGCTCGACGACGTTCACGAGCAGGTGCGGGCGAGCGTCGAGGCGGGGGCGACGGTCGTCACCGGCGGCGATCTCCTCGACCGGGAGGGCGCGTATTACCCGCCGACGGTGCTCACGGATATTCCGGAGGGATGTCCCGTAGATACGGAGGAGGTGTTCGGTCCCGTGGCGACGGTGTACCGCGCCGACGACGAGGCGGCCGCCGTCGAGAAGGCGAACGACACCGCGTTCGGACTGGGCGCCAGCGTGTGGACGGCCGACCGGGACCAAGGCGAGCGACTCGCCGCCGACATCGACGCCGGCTGCGTGTACGTGAACGAGCTCGTGAAGTCCGATCCGCGGGTCCCCTTCGGTGGAGTCGGTATCTCGGGGTACGGCCGCGAGCTCTCCGAGGCCGGGATCAAGGAGTTCGTCAACCGCAAGACCGTCTGGCTCGCCGACGAACCGGGAGACGGACCGGTGGTCGAATGAAGGCCTCTGACCTGCTGGTCCGGTGTCTCGAAGCGGAGGGCGTCGATCACGTCTTCGGTCTACCCGGGGAGGAGCTCGAGGACCTGCTGTTCTCGCTCCAGGCGTCCGACATCGAGTTCATCCCCACGCGCCACGAGCAGGGGGCGGCGTTCATGGCCGACGTCCACGGACGGCTGACCGGCGGCGCCGGCGTCTGTCTGGCGACGCTCGGCCCCGGCGCGACCAACCTCATCACCGGCGTCGCCGACGCGCACCTCGACAAGTCGCCGCTGGTGGCGATCACGGGCCAAGGCGGGCGTGAGCGACTTCACAAGGAGAGCCATCAGGCGCTGAACATCGTTCAGATGTTCGAGCCGGTGGTCAAGTGGAACAGCCAGATCGCCGAGGCCGAAACCGTACCCGAGTCGGTGCGAAAGGCGTTCAAACTGGCTCAGTACGAGAAGCCGGGCGCGACCCACCTCGAGTTTCCCGAAGACGTGGCTGCCGAGACGGTCGAGGCAGCGCCGCTCTCGAGCCGTCAGCGGGTGCGTCGCTCGGATCCGGACCAGGCCTCACTGGACCGGGCGGCGGATCTGGTTTCGACCGCGGAGGCGCCGTTGGTACTCGCCGGCAACGGTGCCGTTCGGACTCCCACCGCCCGTCAACTCCGAGAGTTGGTCGAGCGGGTCAGCATGCCAGTCGTCGCGACGTACATGGGAAAGGGGGCGATCTCGGACCGACTCGACGCGTCGCTGATGACGCTGGACTCCGGACCGGACGGCGAGGCGGCCGCCGCGATCGAGCGGGCCGACTGCATTCTCGCGGTCGGATACGACATCGCTGAACACGATCCGAAGTCGTGGAATCCCGACCGTGACAAGACGGTCGTCCACATCGACTACGAACCGGCGGAGGTGTACGAGCACTACAATCCCGACGTCGAGATCGTTGCGGATATCTCGGCGACGCTCCGAGGCCTCCGCGAGCAGCTGAACGACGGGACGACACCGACGTGGTGTCAGGACCTGCACGAGCGAATCGTCGCCGACGTCTCCCGCGAGCCCGACCCGGACGACCCCTTCTCGGTGAAGGGGGTGCTCCCGTACCTCCGGACGGCGATGGCCGACGAGGACGTCCTGATCTCCGACGTGGGGAGCCACAAGATGGCTATCGCACAGCACTTCCGCACCTACGAGCCCAACACCTGCATCATCTCGAACGGCCTCGCGAGCATGGGGATCGCCGTCCCCGGCGGAGTCGCGGCCGACCTCGCCGTCGACGCCAACGTGGTGGTCGCGACCGGCGACGGCGGGTTCCTCATGAACGCCGCCGAGATCGAAACCGCGACTCGACTCGGGTCGGGGTTCACCATCATCGTATTCAACGACGACGACTACGGGCTCATCTCGCGGAATCAACTCGAGCACACGGGCGAACAGTTCGGGACCGAGCTGACGAACCCCGACTTTCAGCGGTTCGCAGAGAGCTTCGGGATCGACGGCTACCGTCCGGAGACGTGGGACGACGTCGAGTCGACGCTTCGAGAGGTCGTCCCCGGAGACGAGATGGCGCTCGTCGAGATCGCCTTGGGGAATCAGTCCCCGTGAGCGAGGTGCTCACGGACTATTCGGATGTCTCCCTCGCAGAACCGATGCGTCTCTCCGTCCGTTGGAGATCGCGGTTCGGGGGTGAGTAGAACTCGGTGACTCGGCCGGAAGCGCGTCGGGGCCGTCACTGCTGCAGGGAGAAGGGCCCCGCTCCGGCGGTTCGCTGGGCGACCGCCGAGAGCCGAAGCATGTACGAAGTCAACACGAGAAACGGGGCCAGCGAGATCGTGAACACGGTCGCGACGAAGCTCAGCAGGGGCGGAAGCCCGAACACCCACGCGCCGGGCAGAAGCCCCGCGTTGATCGCGAGGATGGCCGACGCGGTGACGAGGATCGACGGCAGCGAGACAACGAGAAGCGTCTGCGATAGCTGAGACACCTCTTGGGTGTAGTAGATCGTCTTGAAGTACTCCTTGCCGACGGCGAACAGCTGGAACGCCTGGACGAGGTCGTCGAGCCGCTCGTCGAACGTCTCGGACAGTTCGTTTCCGTGTGAGCTCCGCAGCATTCGCGAGCGGTCCATGAACGGCCCGTAATCCGCCTCTAGACCGAGCCAGAGGATACCGAACTCCGCGCCCGAGGCGCTGTCGTCCTGATGGCCGAGCGGCTCGACCGTTTCGGTCACCTCGGCGACGTACTCCTCGATGTCCTGAGTTAGCTCCTCGCCGCTCCCCCTCGAGACGCCTTGGAGGGCGGTCGCGCGGTCGTGAATGACCGACGCCATCAGGCTGAGGAACGAAGCCGGATCCGTGGGGCTCTCGCCGCCCTCGGTCAACTCGCCGATATCCCGTCGGAACTCCATAACGCCATGGATACGGCTTTCCTGCGCGTCCATGGAGGTGATGTCGTGAGACAGGACGATCGAGTTGATCGACACCACGATCGACACGAGCAGGATAATGCCGCTCAACAACGAGCTCAGAATCGTCTGGACCGCGGGCGTCTCCGTGAGGACCTGTTGCATCTCGAAGGTCCAGGTAGACCCGATGAGCATGAGCGCCGCGAACATAAACGTCAGCAACGCGCCGGTGACAGCGAGCCGGTTGGCCTCCAGCAGGACCCACCGGATCACGTGGATCCGACCGTTTCTCTGCGGGACCGGGAACCAGTCGCGGAGGTCCCAGTAGTAATCGACGACGTTCATGAACCGTTTGTGGGATCGCGCGTCACCGTTCTCTACACCGGACGCGCCCAGCGACTCGGGGCCTATCAGTCACACGAGCGCCCTCGCGTTCGTCATCATGCGTGCCCCGACGTAGGGTCCCGTCGCACCGACGAGCGGGCTCGCTAGGAGCGCGATCAGTGTCGCGGATTGCCATGAAAGTGACGCGGCTCTGAGAGTGATAAAATCGCGGCTTGCAGACGCAACCTACCGTCGGTTGTAATCCGGGATCTCGCGACCGCCGCGCTCGTCCCGGTTCGAGTCACGGTCAGGTTCGGGCTCGGAACCGCTGCCCGAGGAATCGCCTTGCTTGGCACGCCCCGCCTTCGGTTTCTCCCGATCTTGAGTCCACGCCGATGGAGAACCGGACGCGAGAACGAGGTCCGCCTCCCACGTGAACAGACTCGCAGCCGAGTATCAACGTCTTGCTCTTGCAAGCCGACGGCACTTAATGCTCTCTCGCGCGTAGTGTGACGTGACCACTGACACCGACGTCGCGTTCCCGCCGGACGCGGACGCTTCTGCCATCCGCGTGCCAGCGATGGGCGCCGAGACGGTTACGATGCGCTACTCGCCGCTGCAGTCCCGCTCGGAGTTCGAACCGGGCAGTTGGGACCGAGCGGCGCTGTCACCGACCGACGACGACGGGTGGTACGAACTGGATCTGACCGAATTGGACTTGCCCGACGGCCGCTACGAGTACGAGTTTCTCGTCGATCGCGGTGAGGACGAGCCCGTCGTGGCTTCCGACCCGTTCGCCGAGGAGATCACTCGATTCCAAGGGATCCGCGGCAGCTTTCGGATTCGGGACGGCGAGCGCTACCGCCCACCGTTCTCGTGGAACGACGAGCTCCCCGAAAACGGGCTGCCGGGAAACCACGAGTTGGTCCTGTACGAGTTTCCGCCCCGCTGGGCTGCGCCCGCGGCGAGCGGGAACCGGCGTAACGTCGCCGACGGCGACCTGCAGGACTTGTTGACCGACCACTTGGACGCGATCGCGGACTTGGGTGTCAACGCGATCGAGCTGCTGCCGATCATGGATTCGCCGGACGATCGGGGGTGGGGGTACGGTACGCGGTTCTTTTTCGCACCCGACAACGACCTCGGCGGGCCGATCGACACGAAGTTCCTGATAAAGGAGTGTCACCGCCGCGGTATTCGGGTGTTCCTCGACGTGGTGGTGAACCACGCGACGGAGTGTCCACTGGAGCCGCTTGCGGACGGCTGGTTCTTCCGTCACCCGGACGAACAGCCGGAGCGGAGCGACTGGGGCGGGCGCCGCTTCGACTTCGAGGCGACGCTCGACGGCTATCACCCGGCACAGGAGTTTCTCTGTCGGATGGGGGAATACTGGGTCGAGGAGTACCACGTCGACGGCTTCCGACTAGACGAGTTCAAGGGCGCCGACCACTGGCGGTTCATCCAGCGGTTCCGCGACCGCACCCACGCGGCCCACGCCGAGTTGTTCCCCGACCGACCGTTCCTCGTCGTCGCTGAGGACTCGCACAGCCGCGCACAGATCGTTCGTGACCACGAGGAGAACCCCGACGGTCGATCCGTCGTCGACGCCATGTGGAACTTCGACTTCCAGGTCGAAGCCAGACGCGTCCTTCGGGACGGAATCGAGCCCGACGAGGACGGACCCCCCCGGAGCGAACGGCTCCGGGCGCTGATCGCCAACGACCGGACGTACGACGGTCGGACCGGAGAGTTTGAGAAGGGATTCGACGACCTCTCGCAGGCGGTCAACTACGTTACGTCCCACGACGTGGGCGCGGAGGGAGACCAACGGCTGATGAACTTCCTGTTCGGCGCCATGGTCGCCGAACGGGGCCTCGGCGACGGAGCGATCGAGAACGTCGAATACCTGATCGACAGCCTCGTCACCGCCGGCGATGGCGTGCAGATCGACGCCCATACCGAGGCGATCGACCGAGTCCGAGGGGCGTTCGCGATCCTACTGACGTCGGTCGGGATCCCGATGATCTTGGCGGGCGAGGAGTTCGCCGAGATTCACGACCTCGATTACGAGAACTGGCAGCGAAAGATGGAAGACCCCGTCGACTGGTCGCGCCGCGAGTACCCCGGCCACGACGCGCTCCACGAGGCCGTCCGCGACCTGATCCGCCTGCGGACGTCGACGGCGGCGCTCCAGCGGAACGAGGTGGAGTTCCTCCACGTCCACCCCGAGACGGACGACCCCGACGGCCCCACCGCGGTCGCCTACTGTCGGTCGGGGGGCGAACCGGTCGGGAGCGACGGCCAAGTCGTCGTCGTCGCCAATTTCGGCCCGGAGTCGTTCGAGGCGTTCGAGATCCCGTGGATGTGGGGGGAAGCGGTGACGGAGCGTGGCGCACCTCTGCGCGGGGGAGACCTGGATATATCGCCGGACGAGGAACTCGCACGACTCGATCTGGCGCCCCATCAAGTACGAGTCCTGCTGACCTAGGCGGCGTGCGACGTGGCGACGCCGCGACTACGGAGAACTCGCCATCCGGACGGGGCGCGCACTGTTCTTCCGCTTCGTCGGTGGGACCGATCGGAGAGGGGGTCGAGTCGCTCAGCGGCCGCGTTCGTCATATACGCCTAGCACAGGCAAGCAGAACGATTAGTCTTTGGAGCGGTGTTTATCGATTCGCCATGGACGATACTGTAACACTGACGGAGAACGACGAAGGGAAGAACGTGGTAAACGCCAGCGGCGACGCGGTCGGTCGTGTCACCAGTGTGGAACACGGTACGGCACACGTCGATCCCGACCCGGGGCTGACAGACACGATCCGGTCCAAACTGGGCTGGGGCGATGCCGACGAAGACAGCTACCAGCTCGACACCGAGAGCATCGAGACCGTCTCTGACGACGAGATTCGACTGAACAGGTAACACCACCCACCGGGCCTTCACCGGTCCGTCTCCCGCTGGATCCTTCGTTTCAGTGCGAAACTTCGGTGTGTTGACGCATAACTATAAAGGCAGATGATATTTCAGAGACACTAGCTCACATGAATGTTCGCCCTGCGGAGTCGGACGACCGAGAACAGATCGGCGCAATCACCCGCGACTCGCTGCAGTCGTCGTACTCGCTCAGTCCGGAACAGATCGAGATGATTCTCGAAGCGGAGTTCGACGACGCAGCGCTGGCCGACCTACTCGATGACGCGGATACGACGGTGCTCGTCGCCGAAGAGACGGTCGACGGCACGGAAACCGTCCGCGGGTTCATCACCGTCGAAATCGGCACGGAAGCGACGATCCGGTGGCTCCACGTGGATCCGACGGCACGGGGTGGAGGCGTTGCCACGGCGCTGCTCGATCGCGTCCGCGAACAGTACGCCGAAAAGCCGCTCGCGGCGTGTATCCTCGACGAGGCGGTTGAGGGCGGCGAGTTCCTCGAAGAGTTCGGCCTCAAACAGGGCGAGCACGAGCACGTACTGCTCGGCGGAGAGGAGTTCGCAGTCACCATGTTCACGGAAGGCCAATCGACGGAGACGCCGAACGAACCGACCGTCACGGTCCCGGAGTTCGTCACCGTCGACGGACGTGACCGACCCGTCGATCACGACGAGAGCGTTCCCGGCAGCGAGGCCCCGTTCTTCACGATGTACAGCGCGGACGACGAGGAGGAAGAGGCGTACGGGTACTTCTGTTCGCAGTGCGGCAGTACGAACGTCTCCATCGACGGGCTCGAGAGGCTCGAATGCGGGGACTGCGGCAACACTCACCTGGCCGACGAGTGGGACGACGCGTACCTCTGACACGGGCGAATGATAGCTCCTCCTCGGTCACCGGATCCCAAGTTCTCGGGTACCGATCGAGACTCCTCCGGCGACACAGTGACTGACGTCGATAGGCCTGTAGGGTCCGACCCGCTGACTGTGGACGGTCGGCGTGGCGACGAGGCTGCGCCGCAAATCGACGTCGGGGTCCTCATCGCGCACTCGCCGGGAGCGGACGTCGAGCCGCTGCAGTCGTTCGCCGAGGAGATGGCCCGCGACGGCGTCGACGAGCTCGCGTCGGCCACGGACGCGATCTGGCGGGTGTATTGCGCCGAGCCGGACCCGCTCTCCGACGGCGCCCCTCGACGGCCGTCCGAGTTCCTCGACGAGGCCGCACTGCACATGGTGAAACGACCGTACGACCTCGTCGTCGTCGTGACCGACGTGCCCCTGACCACGCGACAGGAGCGATCCGTCGAGGGACTCGCGTCCCCGCTCGCCCGCGTCGTCGTCGTCTCCACACGGCGACTCCTGCGGACCCACGACCGGGAGGCGGTCAGGGCGCTCGATTCACCGGCGGTCCGCTGGAACGCCGCGACGCTCCTCGTTCACCTCTTGGGGCACGTGTTTCGTGTGGGCCACGATGCTGGCGGCGTAATGGCTCCGTTCTCGTTCGATCCCGACCGACGGAGCGTCCCGGCGTTCGATGCGGACATCACGAACCACCTCCGGAAAATCGCCACGCGCATCCCCGAAGAAGACGTCTCGCGGGGGCGACTCCGACGGCTGGCGTTTCACGCGCTGAGTCTCGTGCGAAACCCGCGCATCGTTATCGCGACGCTGCTGCAGAGCCGCGCACCGCTGCTTCCGTTCTCGCTCCCGCGCCTCTCGACGGCCGCGGTGACGCCGACGCTAATCTTAGTGTTCAGTGCCGAGGCGTGGGACGTCGGGCTGAACCTGACCAACGGGACCGCCGCGCTGTTCGCCATCGGGAGTATAATCGCCGCCGCGGTCCATCTCTTGTACGTCCAGCGGCTGTCCTTCCCGCACGAGCGTAGCCAAGTGATCACCGAACACATGGCACTGGTGAACGTGACGGTGTTCTTCATCCTCGTCGCGGCGATGACGGGACTCTTCGTCCTCGTCGGATCGATCATGCTCCTGATCGAGCTCGCCGTCTTCCCGCCGAACCTGATGACGAACTGGCCGAGCCTCGAGGATCCCGCTGTCGGGCTCGTCGACCTCGTCCGCGTCGGTGGCTTCATCAGCACGTTAGGTGTGCTATCGGGCGCGCTCGCCGGCGGAATCGAGAACCGCATGGCGCTTCGGCATCTCGCGCTCTTCCGCGACCGGCCTTGACGGCCTTTCACACCGAACCACCGACGACCGCGGGCACAGTCATCTCGACACACGACACACGATGTAACATGACAGATCAGAATATCGGCACGAATCAGCGACAGACCGGCGAACAGAGAGGATCGACCACCAGTTCCGGATTACGCGTCCTCCGTGGGCTGATTCGGGGGTTCGTCGGCGGGCTGATCGCCACGGTGCTCATGACCCTGTACCGGTTCCCCGTCTTCCGGGCGCTGCCGCCGACTGCCGACTTTTGGGCGAAATACGTCGGGGGCGAAGACGCGGAAGCCCATCTCACCGTCGGACTCGCCTTGCACTTCCTGTACGGTGGCATCGCGGGCGGCCTGTTCGGCGTCGGGATCAGTCTATCGACGTTCCGGAACGAGCGTGAACACGACCTCGGCGTGATCGGGCTCGCTCTCGTCTACGGGCTCGCGCTCTCCGCCTTCGGTACGCGGTTCGTCTTCCGCTATCTTCTCGACGAGGAACTCAAGCCGGACGAAGCCGTGATATTCCACGTCGGACACGTCATCTACGGGCTGACTCTCGGCACGTGGATCAGCTTCAGGGCACGGAAGGGCGAGGTGTACGACTGAGGAGTGCGGAACAGTCGGCCGATCCACCGTCTCTTCGGACGGGGAGCGCGGCGGACCTCAACGGTACCGGTGAACGTACTCGTATCCGGTCTGCACGAGTTCGTTGACCCGCGAGTCGCGAATCTCTACCGCAACTGCGCCCTCCCGAATCGCCGTGACCACGGCTTCAGGCGTGAGTTCCGCCGCCTCGATCCGAGTCACCGTCCGCCCGACCTCGAAGGGATAGTGGGCGTCGCTCCCGCCGACGACCGGTATTCCGAGCGATTCGGAGAGCCCCCGTACGCGCTCGGCGTCGTCGGGATGCTTCCCGTTTATTTCGACGGCGTCGAAATCCGCGTCGCTCTCGCGGACGCGGCTCCGCCGATACGGGTGCGCGATGATCGCGGCACACCCGTTGCTGTGCGCCTGTGACACGACCTCCTCCGGGGTCCGTTTGCCGGGAACCGTCCGACGTGGGGGATCCGGTCCGACGACCAAGAGGTGGCCGAGCGTCGTCGTCACTTCGATGCCCGGAATGAACTGCGGGCCTCCTATTCCGGTGTCGAATGAACGGTAGTAGTCGTGATTGGTCAGCGCGATCCCGTCGAGCCCAGCGCGTCGCCCCCACAGTGCTAACAGACGCACGCCGATCGGGTCGAAGGCGGTCGGTTCCGCTTGGAAGCCGTGGAAAAACCGAGTGTGGGCGTGGAGATCTACCGTGAACATTGGTACCCCGAGAGACGATTCGCCGTCCTCCAGCGGTCCGCGGGACCGTCCGAAGTCACGTGTCTGTCGGGGCGGAGTCGTATCCCTCCCCGACGACGAGCCCCAGTGTGTTCGGCCGGACGTCGAGCGCGAGGTCGCGTTGCTGAATGATCTCCCCGTCCAAGCTGAATCTGACGGGGTCCGACGAGTGGCTCACGATATCCAGCGACGCGGCTTGAAACCGCTCAATGTGCGCCGAATCCTGTCCGAACAGACGCTCAAGTACCGTGTCACTCATCAGATCGATCGCGGGCACGTTCGTGATAATCGCGACCTCGAAGAGGCCGTCCTCCATGTTGGCCTGTGTCGTCCCGTCCGCCGCGAACTGACGGCCGTTCCCGACCATTACACAGAGCGCTTCGCCGCTCCAAGTCGGGGTCTCCCCGTCGCTCACCTCGTTATCGATAGTAAGCTCCAGCGGCTCGAAGTCAGACACGGTTCGGAGCGTCGTGAGCACGTATGCCAACTCACCGATACGAGACTTCAACTCCCCGGACGTCTCGCTGCTTGACGTGGCGGTCAACCCCGCGACACAGGAGTTCACGAACGGCCGGTCGGTCGCCATCCCGATGTCAATAGTACGCCGGACATCGTTATCCAGAGCAGTGAAAGCGGTTTCGAGGTCGGTGATACCGATCTGTTTCGCGAAGTTGTTTCCCGTCCCGAGCGGGAGGACGCCGAGCGTGACATCGTCGAACGCGTCGGCCTGGTCGATCCCCTGAACGACTTCGTTGACCGTACCGTCACCGCCCCCGGCCACGACCGTCGAGTATCCGGCTTCGACGGCCTCCCGTGTCAGTGTGACCACTTCGCCGGCTTGTTCGGACCGTTCGAGCGCGTACCCACACAGATCCGCTCGGGCCCCGACCTGGTCGGCGTGGGAGCCGCTTCCGCTCTGCGGGTTGTAGATGATCACGGTCCGTGTCATCCGAGACTCCCGATGTCCGATCGCGGACCCCGAGATTTCCGGATACGTCCGTCCGGATCGAGTAGAGGCGTTCGAGACATTATCTGCTAATCGCACTGCTGTTAGATTGTTAGGACGCCCCCTATCTCTTAAGTATAGCATATTTTCTCATTAATCATCTATGGATAGAAACTAATTCAGACTCGCTCGGAAGAGACGATGACGACGGAGAGAGAGCGTGACGAACCGATCGGAGCAGCGCTGGTACGTGATCGCCGCCGAGGCGTACGAGGCGTGTGCCGACGAGTGCGTGCCGCACACGCGCCCACTGCTCGCGCTGTATCGATGCACCCGGGACTGCGTGACAGACTGCCGGGAGACGAACGCACCCGAGAGCCCACCGTCCGACTGGGACCGCCCGCATGGAACCGTTCCCCTCCCACCCGGCGAGGGCCTGCACAGATCGTAAATAGCTTCGGCACGGCGTTATAGGACTGATGACCGATCAGAACGACGATAGCCGCGAGCAGGGCGTGGAACTCGGTCCGCTCGCGGACGAGCTCGAGGACGAGGAGTACCCGATCGATCTGGAGGAGTTACTGGAGCGGTACGGCGACCACGAGTTAGGGCTGGGAGACGACACGGCGACGCTTCAAACGGTGTTAGAACCGCAGGAAGACGCCACCTTCGAGTCCGCAGACGACGTGCGACAGAGCATCATCGGGATGGTCAGTGACGACGCGATCGGGCGGAAGAACTACTCGGACCGCGGTGGCAGCGCGGGCGACGAGGAGGACACCGAGGAGTCGGCGTAGGCGGCTGACTGGCCGCCCCCTTCGCCTTCCGTACGACGAGACCGCTCCGCGCTCTCAAAGCGCCGAGGGCCCCGAGGAGAGGGGTAGTTGACGAAGCGGTTCGGTCCAACCCCCACTGTACCGGCCGGTCACGCGGTTCGCTTATTTTCGCAGCCTGACCTCGTCGTCGGTAACCGTGTCGATATGACTGCCGTCGAGTCGATAGATATCCTCGTCGTCCCTGTCGCCCCACCCCAGTTTGTCGATGAGTCTTTCGCCCAGTCCCGGGTTGGGGTCGACGTGGGCCGTCCCGTCCTGAACCTTGATCACACGACCGATCTCGTCGCCGCGGGCGTTCACCAGGTTTTTCCCCTCGTCGCCGTCCGTAAGGGTCGTGTCTTCTCGCATCGTCACTCGACGAAGGCGGCCCGATCGCATCACGATTCACCTTGCGGGCGCAGGGAGATTCCGCTGCTATTGACGTCCACCGCTAGCAGCTGGCGCATGAGAAAGACAACGACGTGGGCTTGCGCTTGCATGCCGCCCGATTATGTTCGTCCGACACCTCCTTTCCGCTGAATCATGCTCAAGCGCCTACTCAAGCTCGCGTACTACGCATCCAGTGTCGGTACTACTCTCCGCCTCCTCCAGAAGCTGGTCCGGGCGGTCCGTGGTCGATCCAGCTGAGCGGCGAGCGGCGTTCGAATTGGATCTCTCGCGGGAGAACGCGCCGCTCGAGCCGAAACGGACCGGCGAACGGGACCGGCCGACGCTGAGGCTCCCGGAAGGAGCGGCGGCGGCCGACGCCGAAAAGCGAGCGACCGAACGAGCAACTGACATGATCGTATCGACATCGACCCCGCCGACCCCGACGGCGAAAGCGTCGTCCGCTAGGAATCCGACACGGCCGGCTCCGCCTCCGTTTTTCGCGGCTGTCGACCGCCGGGTACCCGACCACGCCAGCCGAGATCATACCGACTGGAGCAGGTCGCTCTCGCTACTGAGAGGAGAGGGATACTGATTCAACGCGCTCGTATGAAGATGGACCCTGACATTCGAACTGAGAGTTCCGTATACGGGAAGACCACCTGGGAACGCGCGACGTCGTGGGTGCTTATCAAGGGCGATCGACGCGTTGTCGCGAGTGGGATCACCATCGGTGTCGTCGGGATCGTTGGAGCGCTACTCTGGAACGGCATGCTGGCCGTGGGATCGGACAGCGCAGTCGACTCGCTCTTTTCGAGTGGATTTACCGCCGGTGTCATCACGCTAATCACGATCTCTCTTTCGATAATTCAACTCGTTATCTCACGTGTGTTCGGGACGGTGAACTCGCTGAGAGACCGCCTCGACGGCGCGCGCGAACTCCATGCGGACGTCGCAGCCCTCGCGGGACGACCGTCGAGTCCGAACGACCCGGCTGCGTTCCTCTCACTCATCGCTCGGACGCTGAGCGAACGGGTCGCGACCCTCCGTGCGATGGACGAATCCGGCGAGTGGGACCCACCGAGCGAGGTGACGAACGCGCTTCGCGACATCGGCGACTACGGAGAAAACATCGAGTCACGTCTCGACGACAACATTCGGGTTGACTCCGTGCTCACCATTCTCTTGGGACCAGAATACGCCGTGAATCTGAATGCAGTACAACATCTGCAGAACAGATACGCCGGGTCGTTCCCGGAGGCCGCTCAGGCGGAGTTGCAGGCGATCGACGAGCTCCTCAAATCGATCGCCGTCGTCCGTCAGTTCTACAAGACGATAGCCCTCCAACAGGATTTCGCAGAGCTCTCGCGGATGATCGTCTACGCCGGGTTGATAGCGTTCGTCACGACGATCTCGGTGACGCTTCTCTACCGGACGAACTCCGTTACGATTCCGCCCTCGATGCTTCCCGCCGTCGTCACTCTGGGTATCGGTGTCGTCACCGTGCCGCTAGCGCTCTTCGTGTCGTATATCCTCAGGGCAGCGACGGTCGCCCGGCAAACCGTCTCGGTCGGTCCCTTTATTCCCCCGTAATGACGTCTCCACCCACTCCTTCGTATCGCCTCTGGGGACGAACGGTCCTCCCAGCGGCCCTCGTGGTTGTTCAAGCGACGGCACCACCACCGGAGGTCGGTCCTGGGGAACTCTTCGAGTACTGGCCTACCGTCATCCGTGTCGGCTGGTTCCTCGCCGGCGTCCTCGCAGTCGTGATACTCAACCGAATCTTCATCCAACCGGTCTTCACGCGGATACTCCGTAAGCGAAACCGCAACAACCCCACGCTGCAGAACGCCCTGCACAGGTACTTTCAGGTTGTTGTTATTCTCGTTGCCGTCTTCGTCGGTGTAAGCATCGCCGGATACGGTCCGACGCTCGGCAACTCCGCGCTCCTCATCAGTGCTGTCGCACTAGCGATCGGTGTCGCGGCCCAGTCGGTGATCGGCTCGCTGGTTAGCGGTATCGCCCTCGTACTCGACCCGGACTTCAACGTCGGCGACTACATCCAATGGCCGAACGGCGAGGGGGTCGTCCAGTCGATCGCCCTTCGAACCACGCGCGTCAAAACGCGGGACGGAGGGCTCGTGACAATTCCGAACACGATTCTGACGAGCAATGAGATATCTCGGCCGTTCGGCCGGGGGAATCATCGGGTAGTTCAGCAGTTTGCGATCGGCTACGAGAACGAGATCGACGACGCGATAAGACACCTCGAGGACATCGCAGCCTCAATCGACGCAGTTCTCTCGGACCCGGCTCCGGTGGTGTATGTCGACGAACTCGGAGACGTGGTCACAGTTCGCGTCCATTACTGGATAAGAGATCCCGGTCAGCAAGACATCCTCGCCGTCCAGTCGAAGTACGCTCGTCGAATCAAACGCCGATTCGAGACGGAGGGACTCACGATCAGTCCCGCACCGGAGCTAGATATCAGTGGACAGATCGCTATCGACGAGCCGGGGCGATTTCGGCACTCCAACGCGGACACCGACTCCGACAGTGGAACGAACGGAGAGGATCGCTGATATCCTCAGCGGTGTCAGACGCTCGCACGACGCCGACACAACGACTATACGTCGTCCGGGAGTCAATTCGAGCAATGGCCTCGCTCACTGACCACCTGTCCGATCTCGTCGAGGACGCGGACGCGGTGCTCCTGTTCTCGCCGACGAGTTCGTTTTACGCCCGGTTCAGGGACGGCGACACGGAGATCGTCGTCGTCGCCCCCGACAACGACGTCGACGCCGACACCTTCGTCGAACTCCCCCTCCCGTTCGACAACGTCAAAGATCGGATCCGGTTCGGGATCGAGGGCGCGATGGACGCCGAGCTGGTCTCCGAGGGCGACGAGGTGGTCTGTATCGCCTCCGTCTTCGACGGGGGCTCCGACGCGGTGATCCGCGTCACCGTCGACGAGACGATTCACACCGGGATCTACGACCTGTTCGTCAACTCGCGGGCGGAACCAAGCGTGATCCGCGACGTGTTCGAGGTCGCGATCGAGCTCGGACAGAAGGGACAGAAGGGGAAGCCGGTCGGCGCGCTGTTCGTCGTCGGCGACGCCGGAAAGGTGATGAACAAGTCCCGCCCGCTGAGCTACAACCCCTTCGAGAAGTCCCACGTCCACGTCGGCGATCCCATCGTCAACGTCATGGTCAAGGAGTTCTCCCGGCTCGACGGCGCGTTCGTCGTCTCCGACTCCGGGAAGATCGTCTCCGCGTACCGCTACCTCGAACCGGGCGCCGAGGGCGTCGACATCCCGAAGGGGCTCGGCGCGCGCCACATGGCCGGCGGGGCGATCACCCGCGACACGAACGCGACGTCGATCGTGCTGTCGGAATCCGACGGTCTCGTTCGGGCGTTCAAGGCGGGTGAGCTCGTCTTGGAGATCGATCCGGAGGAGTACTGATCCCGATGTCGGGCGTTCAGTCTGCAGTCGTCGAGGCCGTAGCCCGCGTTCCCGACAGAATCTGGCTCGCGCTGTTCGTGCTCGTGCTCGGACTCATTGCGGCCTATCTCGTCGGGGTGATCAACCGACGGCTCCTGACACGGGCGGGAGTTCCCGACGTGATCGAGGGGACCGCCTTCGAGCGCACGGCCCGGGAGTTCAACACGTCGACGGTCCGCATTCTCGCGAAGCTGTCCAGTTACTTCATTCTCGCCGTCGCGATTATCGTCGCCGTCACGGTCGCCGACGTGCAGTTCCTCGAACAGTTCTGGGCCAGTGTAGCAGCGTTCCTCCCGCGGCTGTTCGTCGCCACCCTCGTGGTGATCATCGGCATCGTCGTCGGCGACAAGGCGGAACTCCTCGTCGCCGAGCGACTCCGCGGGATCAAGCTCCCCGAGCTCGGCGCGGTGCCGCCGCTCGTCAAGTACAGCGTCGTCTACGTCGCGGCGCTGATCGCGCTGGGACAGATCGGCGTCCAGACGCTCGCGCTCACGGTGTTGCTCGCGGCGTACGCGTTCGCCGTCGTGCTCTTCGCCGCGCTGGCGACGAAGGACCTCGTCGCGTCCGCCGCGGCCGGCGTCTTCCTCCTCCTCCGGCAACCGTACGAGATCGGCGACGAGGTGCGCGTCAGCGGCGAGCGCGGGATCGTCCAAGAGGTCGACCTGTTCGTCACGCATATCGAGGTCGACGGCGAGGAACACGTGGTCCCGAACCACTCGGTGTTCCGAGACGGGATCGTGTTGATCCGGGAGTGAGAGACCGTTCCCAGGCGGAGAGACCGTTCCCACAGCGTGGGAGCAGCTCACACGATATAACCCGCCGGGCGACGAACGCGTAGCCATGAGCACTCACACCACGGACACCGCCTGCGACGGGTGGGACGGAAGCGAGTGCGAGGGGACTCCCCACTGCCCCCCTCGCTGCCCCCGATTCGTCGATACGGAGGGAACGCGGTGGACCGTCCGGCCGGCCGTCCGCGAGGACGCCGCGGCGCTCGCGGAGATGTACGAGCGGTTCGGTGCCGAGAACCGCGCGCAGGGGCTCCCTCCGGTGACACGGAGCCGTCGGGCCGAATGGCTCGACGCGATGCTGACCGAGGGGAGCAACGTCGTCGTCGAGCGCGGCGGCGAGCTGTTCGGCCACGCGATGTACACGCCGACGGACGCGAAGCGTCCCGAACTCGCGGTCTTCGTCTATCCGGACGTCCAGGGCCGGGGACTCGGGACCGAGCTCTGCCGACACGTGATCGCCGACGCGGCCGCAGCGGGACGGGAGGGGCTCGAACTCCACGTCGAGAGCGGAAACCGAATCGCCCGGAGCGTCTACCGCACCGTGGGGTTCCAGATCGCCGAGCGGAAGGGCGACCTTCGGATGGAGCTCGATCTGACCGACCCGATCGCGATCGAGGTCCGGTGGCCTCCGGTCGTTCGGGAGGGACCTGCCGACCCCGCGCCGCGAGACCTTCCGGGCGGCGGCTCGCGAGCGATTCCGAGCGGCGATTGAGCGGCGGCGGTCCCGAGCGACCGCGACGGACCGGCGAGAGCGGCGACGCCGACCACAACGATTAGGCGGTCGCATCCCGTGCAATGGGTATCGTGGAGGACGCCATCGAATGGCTGCGGGATCGACCGTTCTACGAGGGACAGATCGCGGAGCACCGTCGCCTCCCCGCCCGAGAGCCCGAGTTCGCCGATGTGGACCTCGCGCCCCGCATGGCCGACGCGCTCTCGAAGCGGGGAATCGAGCGCCTCTACCGGCATCAGGCGGACGCCATCGAGGCGGTCCGCGACGGCGACGACGTCGCGCTCGCCACGGAGACCGCGAGCGGGAAGTCGCTCGCGTATACCGTCCCGGCGTTCGAGGCGGCGATGGACCACGGCGGTCGCACCCTCTATCTCGGTCCGCAGAACGCGCTCATCGCCGACCAGGAGGAGTCGCTCTCGGAGCTCGCTCGCGGGCTCGGGTTCGGGAGCCGCGTCTCGGTCGACTCCTACACCGGACGGCTCTCGCAGAGCGAAAAGCGGGACGTGCGCGACCGACAGCCGACGGTCCTACTCTCGAACCCGGACATGCTGCACTACGCGCTCCTGCCGTACGCGGGCCGACTCTGGGAGTGGTTCTTCTCGTCGCTGGAGTACGTCGTGATCGACGAGATCCACAGCTACCGCGGCGTGTTCGGGTCGCAGGTCGCCATGACCCTGCGCCGACTCGCTCGGACCTGCGAGCGGTTCGGATCGACCCCGCAGTTCGTCTGCTGTTCGGCGACGATCAACAATCCCGTCGACCACGTCGCGACGGTGACCGGCCGCGACCCCGGACGGATCGCGCTCGTCGACGAAGACACATCGGGACGAGGCCCCCGCGACTGGGTGCTGTGGAACCCGCCGGAGTACGACGACGACTGGCAGGAGCGCGGCAGCGGCCGTCGGAAGTCGAGTCACACCGAAAGCAAGCGGCTGTTCTGTGACCTCGTAACGGCGGGGGCGCAGACGCTCGCGTTCACGCGGGCTCGTCAGACCGCGGAGCAGTACGCGACCGACAGCGCGAGCGAACTGCGGAGCCGCGGCGAACGCGACCTCGCCGGGAAGGTCGGCGCGTACCAGGCGGCCCTGAAAAACGAGCGCCGACGCGAGATCGAGACGGACCTCCACTCGGGAGCGCTTCGGGGCGTCTGGACGACGAGCGCGCTCGAACTCGGCGTCGACGTCGGCGGCCTCGACGCCGTCATCCTGGACGGCTACCCGGGCACGCGGATGTCGGCGTATCAGCGCGCGGGGCGGGCCGGGCGCGGCGACGATCCCGCGCTCGTCGTGATGGTCGGCGGCGAGGACCAACTGGACCAGTACCTCATGGCCAACCCGGCCGACTTCTTCGAGGCGCCGCCGGAGGACGCGATCTGCGATCCGGCGAACGACCGGCTCCTCCCTCGGCACGTCGCCTGCGCGGCCGACGAGCGCTGGCTCTCGCCCGACGACGAGCGGTTCTTCGGCGAGACGTTCCCCGCGGTCGTCGGCGACCTCACCGACGAGGGCGTCCTCGATCGACGGGAGACGGCGTCGGGGATCCGGTGGGTCCACGCCGGGTCGTCAAGTCCGCAACAGGCCGTGAACCTCCGAACCGCCGAGGATCGGGAGGTCGAGCTGATCGACGAGTCGAGGAACGAGACGGTCGCCTCGTTGGGGTTCGGGGACGCGCTCCGCGACGCCCACCCCGGCGCGATATACCACCAGCAGGGCCGCACCTACGAGGTGACGACGCTCGACCTCGATCGGAACGTCGCCGAGCTCCAGCACTCGTGGGCCGACTACTACACGCAGACCCTCTCGGAGAAGGACATCGTCGTGAACGACGACGTGGGCGAACACGCGCTGACGGCTCGCCCGGACGTGCCGGTCCGGTTCGCGGACGTCACCGTCACGGAGCGGATCACCGGCTTCGAGCGGAAGGACGCCGCGACCGGGGAGTCGCTCGGGGAGTCGTCGCTCGATCTCCCGGAGACGAGTCTTCGGACCAAGGCGCTGTACTTCCCGGTTCCGACGGACATCGAATCTGAAATGCGGTCGATCGGGGCGAGTAGGTCCGACGCCGTGACCGATGGCGGTGACAGAGAATCGCTCGGAAGCGACAGCGCCGACGGCGGATCGCTCGACGGCGACGACGCGTCACCGCCGAGCGGCGAGTACGGATTCAACGGCGGGATCCACGCCGCCGAACACGGGATCATCTCGCTGTTCCCGTTCCACCTGCTGTGCGACCGCGCCGACATCGGCGGGATTTCGACGCCGTATCACCCGCACACCGACGCGCCGGCGGTGTTCGTGTACGACGGCTACCCCGGCGGAGTCGGACTCACGCGGCGCGGCCACGAGCGTATCGAGGAGCTGATGGAGCGCACGGCGCGGCTCATCGACGGCTGCGACTGCGCCGACGGCTGTCCGGCCTGTGTCCAGTCGCCGCACTGCGGAAACGCCAACGAACCGCTGGCGAAGGCGACCGCGGTGCACCTGCTGCGAGCGTTGACCGGCTCCGGGGACTGAGACCGTCCCGACGCGAGGACGACCGACGGGTACCGCCCTCGGTCGACGAGCGGCGTCCCGACCGACATGGTTCGGCACAACGCATTTGCTACCAACTGCCGTGCGATCGATAGATGCCGGTCAAGATCAAGGAGGTCACCGATCCGTCGGCGAGCGCGATGCGGTGGCTCGTGCTCGGAGCGGCGTACTTCCTCCTCGTGCTGTTCGTGATCGGTCTCTTCGACATGCTGTTGTCGCTGTACGGTCTGCTTCGCACCGGCCGGTTCACCGACCCGATCGCCGTCGTCGATCTCCTCGACACCGTTCTGTTGCTGCTCATCATCGTCGAGGTCCACCGGACGCTTATCGCGTATGCGCGGGAGGAGCCGGTCCTGCGGATCGTCGTCAGCGCGGCGATCATCGCGGTCTCCCGAGAGGTGATCAGCTTCCGAGTCGCGGACTACGGGACCGGCGAAGAGGCGCTCTCCGTCGCGACCGCGTTCGCGGTGCTGATCCTGACGCTCGTTCTCGGATACTTCCTCCTCGACCGCGTCGATATCACGAACTGACCCGTCGAGCGGCGGACGGGCCGCGAGCGGGGACACACCGGAGGCCGGTGGTTTGACGGTGTTCGCACCCGTGGCGATCCCATGGAGCTGTTCTGGCACCGACGGGACCTCAGACTGGCCGACAACGTCGGGCTTGCGGCCGCGATCGAGCGGGCCGACGACGGCGTCGCGTCGCTTTTCGTGTTCGACGACGACGTGCTCGCACACGCCAGCGACGTGCGGGTCCGACGCCTACTCGACGGGCTCGTCGCGCTGCGGGAAGCGTACCGCGACCGCGACAGCGACCTCCTCGTGGCACACGGGGACCCTGAGACGGTCGTCCCGACGGTCGCCGACGCGCTCGACGCCGAACGGGTGGTGTGGAACCGCGACTATTCCGGGCTCGCTCGCGAGCGGGACGCGGGGGTCCGCCAAGCCCTCAACGAGGAGGAGATCGACCGCGAGGCGCACCACGACGCCGTGTTGCACACGCCCGATTCGATACGAACGAACGCCGGCGACCCCTACTCGGTGTTCACCTACTACTGGCGGAAGTGGACCGACCGCGAGACCGACCCACCGGCGTCGATACCCAACGCGGGAGACCTCGCCGAGCCCGCGCAACTGGCCGCAGCGGCGGAGGGTCTCGACGCGCGGGCGGACGGCGGCATCGGGGGGACGACCGCCGGGGGCGTCGCCGTCGGCGACCTCCCGACGCCGGGGGACCTCGGGTTTTCAGAGCCGGAGGCCACCGTCGGCCCGGCCGGGACCGAGGCCGCACGCGAGCGGCTCGACGAGTTCCTCTCGGAGGCGGTGTTCTCGTACGACGCGGAGCGCGACTATCCGGCCCGCGAGGCGACCTCGCGGCTGTCCGCGTTCCTGAAGTACGGCGAGATCGGCGTGCGCGAAGTGTACGAGGCAACTACGCGAGCGATGGCGAGGGCCGAGGAACGGGCCGCAGGCGGCGGGGCGGTGAGCGAGAGCGACGGTGACGGCGGCGACGCGGACGACGAGAGCGGCGGCGACGCGGACGACGAGAGCGGCCCCGTCGCGGCGGTCGGGGAGTTCCAGCAACAGCTCGCGTGGCGGGAGTTCTACACGCAGGTGTTGTACCACAACCCCGAGGTCGTCACCGAGAACTACAAGCAGTACGAGGCGGGGATCGAGTGGCGCGACGACCCCGAGGAGATCGCGGCGTGGAAGCGCGGCGAGACCGGGTATCCGATCGTCGACGCCGGGATGCGCCAGCTCCGCGAGGAGGCGTTCATGCACAACCGCGTGCGGATGATCGTCGCCTCCTTCCTGACGAAGGACCTGCTCGCCGACTGGCGGCACGGCTACGAGCACTTCAGGGAGCGGCTCGCGGATCACGACACCGGCAACGACAGCGGCGGGTGGCAGTGGGCGGCCTCCACGGGCACCGACGCCCAGCCGTACTTCCGCATCTTCAACCCGATGACGCAGGGGGAGCGGTACGACCCCGACGCGGAGTATATAACCGAACACGTCCCCGAGCTCCGCGGGCTCGACGCCGACCTGATCCACGAGTGGCACGAGCTGTCGCCCACCCAGCGCGCGAACGCCGCGCCCGAGTATCCCGCGCCGATCGTGGACCACTCGGAGCGACGCGAGGCGGCGTTGGCGATGTATAAACGGGCGCGCGGCGAGGACCCGGACGAATAGACCACCCGCCGACGGGCTCAGCGACCGGAAACTCCGGACCGCCGTGTCGAGCGCAGGGCGTGTATTCATCAGTCGCGCGCACGACATCTGAAACGGCGATACATCATGGTCGTAAGCGTTCACCACTACGAGCTGTCGGAGTCGGCGACCCCGTCGGAGTTCCGTGACGCGGTGAATGAGGCCGTCGATCGCGGCCTGTTCGAGAACGTTCCCGGCCTGGTCGACTACCGGATCGGCCGCGGTATCAGAGGCGATCGAGCCGGAAGGTTCGCCGCCGTTTGGATATACGAGAGTCGAGAGGCATGGGCTGACGTCTGGGGACCGGCCGACGATCCGGTGACGAGGACCGACTACCCCGACGAGTGGCTCACGTGGGAAGACGAACTGCTCGATCCGTTACTTTCCGAGGATCCCGACGCGATCGAGTACACGTCGTACGAACTCGTCGCCGGACGTGCCGATATGAGCGAGAGTCGGTGATGGCGTCGCGGCCGCCGCGGTACCGCTCGCGATCCGTCGCCCGTCCGCCGCCGACGGATCGACGGTCCGATTTAAAAAAGCGCCTCGCTCTCGTCGAGCAGGTGCGCCGGACCGCCGACCTCCCAGACGTCGGTGTCGACGCCGACCTCGGCGATTCTGCGCTCGACCTCGTCGGCGTGGTCGGCCAGCGTGTTCACGTACACCGACGCGCCGGTGTCCGTCGAGAAGTAGACCGGGACGCCGTCCTCGCGGAGTTCGCGGACCGCGTTGAAGACGGCGATCGTCTCCGGCTGCCAGTACACCCACCCGGCTGGGCCGGTCATCGTGGTGGCCGTCAGCGACAGCGAGTCGTGCTCGGCGGTGCCGAAGATGCGGTCGAAGTCGCCGTCGCGGAGCGCGTCGGTCATCTCGACCAGTTGGTCCTGCACGTGAGCGGTCCGCGCCTGCATCATGTGACTCGCGGCGGCCTCGCGGTGCGCCTCTTCCGTCTCCTTATAAGCGGGAACGTGCGCGGCGACGATCCGGAGGTCCTCCTCGGGATCGAATCCGTCCTCGCCCACGCCCGTGTCGAGTCGATACGAGCGGCAGTCCTCGTCGTTGAGTCCGGCGTCGAGCCGGGAGTACGCGCCCGTGACCGCGCGGGCCGCGGAGGAGGACCCGCGACGGGCGACGGTCGAGACCTCGGGTAAGGAGAGGTCGAGACCGGCGGCCTCGGTGAGCGCGAGCGCGGCGGCCGCGAAGCCCGACGAGGAGGAACCGAAGCCGATGTTCGACGGGAAGGAGTTCTCGCTCTCCAGTCGGACGGCGGCGTCGACGCCAGCCAGTTCCCGGACGTGCTCGACGACCATGTCGATGCGCTCGGCGGCGCGGCCCCCCACTTCCTCGTCGCCGATGACGTAGACGTCCTCGCTCGCGTCCGGCTGCCACTCGACGGTCGTCGTCGTCGCGGTCGGCGCGGTACAGAGGCTGATGCTGTCGTGGTACGGTAATCGCAGTTGCTCGTCGCGCATCCCGTGGTACTTGACGAGCCCCTGGATCGGGTGGGCTCGCGCGGTGGCCTTCTCGGTCATACCTCGGGAAGCGTTCGGCGGGGGATTAGTCGTTGCGATACCACCGACTCGTCCGTCTACCTCGAAGGATCTGTGCGTCTCGATCCGTTCCCACCGAGGCGACGCGATCGAGGGGAACCCTTTTTGAGGAGTCGGCGGGAATCTCGGGTATGACCGAGTACACCGTCGAGTTCGTCGGCACCGACGAAACGATCGAGGTGGCCGACACGGAGACGATCCTCCAGCCCTGCATCGAGGAGGGGATCGCCCAAGAGTACTCCTGCCGCGTCGGGATGTGTCTCGCTTGTTCCGCCGAAATCGTCGAAGGGGAGGTGACCCAGCCGGCTGCTCGCGGGCTCACCGACGAGGAGGCCGACGACTACGCGCTCACCTGCATGGCGCGCCCGCAGTCCGACCTGAAACTCGACCGCGGCAAGTACCCGCCGAGCATCGAGGACGACAACGCGACCGACGCCAGCGACGCCGACGGCGCCGCCGCGGACGACGACTGACTGCGACCACCGGGCGTGACGACTAGTTACTCGACGCGCTCGAACCGGTGGCGCACCACGTCGGCGTCGTCGTCCCAGTCGAAGCTTCCGCCGTGTGCGCGGACCATCCGCTCTTTATACGCGTCGAGCGAGGGTGACCCCTCGCGCCGCGCGTCCTCGTCCGTCATGTCGCCGAGGGTTCGCTCGGTGACCTCGGTCAGTTCGAACGTCACGCCCTCGATATCGAAGGTGTCGCCGGTCTCGCCGTACTGATTGCCGCGGTGGAGCTGCGTCACGTCGCCGTCGAGCGCCGCCTGCTTCACGCGGTCGTTCGGAAGGAGATCTGCGGGGTCGTTTTCGGACATGCTCGTGTGTTCGGACCGGATTCAGTTATAAGCGCTGCCGAGACGAACCACAGACAGTACCTCGCCGCCGGTCCCTGCCGGGGCGTCGCGCGGGAGCGAGCCCCGCGTTCTACGAATCTCGAAGCGGCGCGCGCGTGAATCGACACGGACGTGAACACCGGATACGGCGCCCGAGCCGAGAGATTCAAGAGAGTGCCGGTCCCCTTCTTCGACGATGCGTCAGGACCACCTCATCACCGCGACCCAGCTCTCGCGGGACGACATCGAGGCGGTGCTCGACCGGGCCAGGGCGGTCGCCGACGACCCCGCCGCCTACGCGGACCGGCACGCCGGATCGGTGCTCGCGCTCTGTTTTTTCGAGCCGAGCACCCGAACCCGGATGAGCTTCGACAGCGCGGCAAAACGCCTCGGCATCGACACCATCGGCATGGGCAACGTCGACTCCTCGTCGGTGTCGAAAGGCGAATCGCTCTCCGACACCGTCCGCGTCATCGAAGGGTACGCGGACGCATTGGTGCTCCGCCATCCCAGCGAGGGCGCCGCGACGCTCGCCGCCGAGAACGTCTCCGTCCCCGTGGTCAACGCGGGCGACGGTGCCGGACAACACCCCTCACAGACGCTCCTCGATCTGCACACGATCCGCGAGAACCACGGGCTCGACGACCTCACCGTCGGGATCATGGGCGACCTGAAGTACGGCCGCACCGTCCACTCGCTGGCCGCGGCGCTGACCAACTTCGACGTCAACCAGCACTTCATCAGTCCGGAGTCGCTGCGGCTCCCGCGGTCGGTCCGCTTCGACCTCCACGAGACCGGCGCGCAGGTACGCGAGCACGAGGACCTGGACGGCGTCATCGACGAGCTCGACGTGCTGTACGTCACTCGGATCCAGAAGGAGCGCTTCCCCGACGAGAACGAGTACCACCGCGTCGCCGGCGAGTACCAGATCGACGCCGAGACGCTGGCCGCGGCGCCCGACCACCTCTCCGTGATGCACCCGCTGCCACGCGTCGACGAAATCGCGCCCGACGTCGACGACACCGACCACGCCCGTTACTTCGAGCAGGCGCACAACGGGATCCCGGTGCGGATGGCGTTACTCGACACCTTACTCGAAAACGCCGACGGCGAGGCCGCCGAAGGGATGGAGGTGGACCGATGAGCGACCACGAACTCCGCGTCTCGAAGATCCGTAACGGCACCGTCATCGACCACGTCGAGGGCGGACAGGCGCTCAACGTGCTCGCGATTCTCGGCATCGACGGCTCGGAGGGGCTCGGCGTCTCCGTCGGGATGAACGTCCCCTCCGACCGGCTCGGCCGCAAGGACATCGTGAAGGTCGAAGACAGAGAGCTGTCGCCGTCCGAGGTCGACGTGCTCTCGCTCATCGCCCCCGAGGCGTCGATCAACATCATCCGCGAGTTCGAGGTCGTCGAGAAGAACCGCGTCACCCGCCCGGACAGCGTGACCGGCGTGCTCTCGTGCCCGAACCGTAACTGCATCACGAACGCCGGCGAGCCGGTCGAGACCCGGTTCGACGTCGTCGCCGACGGCGTCCGGTGTGACTACTGCTCGACGATCCTCCGCAGCGACATCGCCGAACACATCGACGTCTGAGGCGGTCCAGTCCGGCCGGTCCGAATCGTCCTGACTCGGTTCGACTCGAGGGTGCCCGAGCCCTCCGGTAGGTTTTAGCGCCCGCCGTTCGTTATCTGAGGCATGAGCAAGAAAGCGAAGCTCGTCCTCGTCCTGTCGTTGGTTGCGCTCGCGTACTTCCTCTTCGCCGGCGACAAGACGCCGGTCGAAGTCGAGTAGCGACGACGCCGCGGAGCGACCCCGTCGTACAGCGCGCTGACCGCCGCGCGCACCGCGGACCGGATGCCCGCCGTTTTTATCCGTCAGCCACGTAGCGACTGCCATGTACGGGGTCGTCACGCGTAACGCCGACGAGGTCGAGATGGAGCCGTTCGACCTCGGCTTCTACGAGGTCAAAGACGTCACGGGGCGGGCGGCCGCGCCGCTCCCGAACGCCGTGAACATGGTGTCGTGTTTCGGCGACAACGCCGCGGCGAGCGAGAACCCCGATCTCGTTCCCGTCGACGAGCGGGGCGAACCGGCGACCCGCGACCGCGACTACTTCGACTGGGCGTACATCTGTCCGACGCACCCCGAGTACCGCGAGGGACTCCTCGAGATCATCGAGGACTGCGCGGCCGAAAACGGCGACGTGCGCCTCGATGATGTCGGATTCCCGCGGGAGGGGTTCTGCCGGTGTGAGCGCTGTGAACGCCTGTTCGCCGAGAGCGACCGCGAGCGCTGGGCAGACTGGCGCGCCGACGTGATCACGGAGTTCGTCGCCGACGCGACCGACCGGATCCCCGGGCGCGCGCTGCTCACGCTGTATCCCGACCCGTACCCCGGCCACCTCTACGCGCGGAGCGGCCTCGACCTCGACCGGCTCGCCGAGCGCGTCGACGAGTTCGTCGTCCCGCTGTACGACTTGGAGTACGGAACCACGTACTGGCTCGAAACCATCGCCCGCGGCTTCCGCACGCGACTCGGCGGCGACTACGACGTGCACGGCGCCCCGCCGGAGACCCCCTTCTCGCTGGAGCTGTACGCGGTCGACGTCGGCGTCGACGAGCTCGTCCACGCGACCGAGGTTGCAGAGACGTACGCGAAGGACGTGTTCTTCGGCTACGACGCGAACAACGCGGCCGCCGCGCTCCGTCGGAAGGACGCCGAGTCGCGCGACGGCGAGGTCCACCGCCCGGAGTAGGTCGGTCGCGGTTCGTTGTCGGCGAGTGCGAGACGAGGCGGCGTCCCCACAAGCGAGGCGTTATATATCTCCGTGGCGGACGGTTACTCGACCGGCCGCCGGTGTGCGACACACCGATCGTCTCGCGTTCGCGCGAGGCGGTCGCCTTTCAACGTCCGCACCGTAGCGGCGGTCGCCCTACACTCGTGAGCCGACGGCTCGGCGATTTCGCTCGAACGCGCTTCCGCCTGTTAGTGCACCGTCCGGTCGTCGCTCGTGTCGATGTCCTCGATCGGGTCGGCGTTACCGAAGTCGGGCGTCGGCCCGTCGCCCGGAGCCGCCCATTCGACCGCATTACGGAGCACCTGACGCACGTCGTCGTTGTAATAAACGGGGTACGTCTCGTGTCCCGGGCGGAAGTAGAACACCTTGCCGCTGCCGCGGCGGTAACAGCAGCCGGAACGGAACGTCTCGCCGCCGGCGAACCAGGAGTTGAACACGAGCGTGTCGGGCGCCGGGATGTCGAAGCGCTCCCCGTACATCTCGGCCTCGTCGACCTCGATGTACTCGCCGAGTCCGTCCGCGATCGGGTGGCTCGGCTCGATCGTCCAGAGCCGCTCCGTCTCGGCGGCCTCCCGCCACTTCAGCGAGCAGCTCGTTCCCATGAGTCGCTTGAATATCTTCGAGTAGTGGGCGGAGTGGAGCACTAAGAGTCCCATCCCGTCGAGCACGCGCTCGTGGACGCGGTCGACGACCTCGTCGCGGACCTCGTCGTGGGCGGCGTGACCCCACCACGTGAGCACGTCGGTGTCGTCGAGAACGTCCTCGGTGAGCCCGTGGTCCGGCCCCTCGTCGAGGGTCGCCGTGCGCACGTCGTGACCGGCCTCCTCCAGCGCCTCGGCGACGACGGCGTGGATGCCGTCGGGATACAGGTCGGCGACGACGTCGCTCTCGCGCTCGTGGCGATACTCGTTCCAGACCGTGACGCGTACCATACGTCCGGTCTCGCTCGGAGCGACTTGTACGATCGTATCTGGGTCGCGTCGGTCTAGCCCGAAAATTCCGACTCGCTCACGCGAACGATCAGCGTCTCCTCGACGTCACGGAGGTCGTACTCGGGCGTCTCGCCCTGCGTCCGGCGGACGTACAGCGGTTCGACCGGGTTGCCGTCGACGAGGCCGAACACCTTCAGCCGCTGGTCGGTCTCCTCTGGGGGGACCGCGCCGTCACGTACCTCGCGTGCGAGGTCGCGAGAGAGCCACTCGTCCGGGGATACCGAGGGCTCTCGGACCAGCGCCTCGTCGACGAATCGGACGAGATACCAGTTGAGGTCGTTTAACAGCGACACCGCGGCTCCGAGGCTCACGGTGTCGACGGCGACGCTGTTCTCGAACGGCTCCTCGATGTCGTAGGTCGCGAGCGCGTCCCGCGCGGTCTCGCGAGACAGCAGCTCGTAGGTGAGGTTCACGTCCGGGTCGCCGAGGAGACACACCCGCGTCACACGCGAACGATCTCGCCCGTTCCTCAAATCGGTTGTGGTCGTTCGGTCGCGTTCTCATCGCGGGCTGACGGACGGAGCCGTCGAGAGCCGCTCAGAACGTCGAGACGTCGCCGTCGATGACGCTACGGGTCACGTCGCTGACGTTCGCCAGCTCGTCGTCGACGATCGCGCGGACCTCGTCTTCGATGTCACCGAGCGCGACCCCCTCCTCGGTGACCAGCTGCGCGTCGGCGACGTGGGGCTCGTCGATCGGGCGCCCGATCTGCGAGAGCAGTCGGACCTGGAGATCGCGGATGCCGTCGACCTCGTCCGTGACCGACTCGGCGATTCGCGTCGACAGCAGGTTGTAGATCTTCCCGATGTGGTTGACGGGGTTCTTCCCCGAGGTCGCCTCCATCGACATCGGACGGTTGGGCGTGATGAGCCCGTTCGCGCGGTTACCCCGCCCGACGGAGCCGTCGTCGCCGTGCTCGGCGGAGGTGCCGGTGACGGTGAGGTAGATCGAGCCCTCGTCGTAGTCGTCGGCGGTGTTGACCTCGACGTTGACGTCGCGGTCGGTGTATCCCTCGGCCAACTCGGTGACGAACGCCCTGACGTCGGTGACGGCGTCGGCGTAGTCGTCGAGGTCGTCGATGTACCCGTCGACCATCGCGGCCGCGACGGTGATGTCGATCTGGTCGCCCTCGCGTTTACCCATGATCTTCACGTCCGGGCCGAGCTCGGGGTGCTCGTCGTAGTACGTCGTGTTGAGGGCGCGCTCGGCCTCGCGAACGATCGTCTCCGTCTCCGTCAGGGGCGCGTGGCCGACGCCGAAGGAGGTGTCGTTCGCCATCGGCACTTCCTGCGTCTCCTCGCCGAAGACGTCCTGTAGGTCGCCGGAGCCCTCGCCGAGTCGGATGTCGACGATCACGTCGGTCCCGTACTCGAGTTCCGGGATCGCCTCGGAGAGGTAGTCGCGGGCGGCCGACAGCGCGGTCGAGTCGACCGGGAGCTGCGTTCCGTCGTACTCCTTCGTCGCTCGGCCGACGATGAGCACGTACATCGGCTCGACGACCTCACCGCCGCCGTACGCGGGGGCGGCGCGGCCGGCGACGAGCTGCGTCTCGTCGGTGTTGTAGTGGAGTACCTTTCCGACGCGGTCCAAGTAGAGCTGTGAGAGCGCTCGCGAGACCGACTCCGCGATCCCGTCGCAGATGGAGTCCGGGTGGCCGATACCCTTCCGTTCGACGATCTCGACCTCTTGGTCCTCGACCGCCTGTCGGTCGAGGCGGCTAACCTGAATGTTCCGATCCATTAGGTGTCGGTACTCCGCGGGTCACAGTATAACTTGCGGAAACCTCCCGTCGACGGGTAATACCTGGAGGTTATTATTTGGTAGTACTTGCCGCTACTTCGCCGCCTCGTAGGCGTCGGCCATCACGTCGAGCGCTTCGTGAAGTTCGTCCTCGTCGGTCGCGTACGAGATGCGCGCGTGTCCCCGGCCGTGCTCCCCGAACGCCTCGCCCGGGACGACGATTACCCCGCGTTCGAGACACTCGTCGACGAACCCGTCGGGGACTCGGGGCATCGCGTAGAACGCCCCCTGTGGCGTCGGACAGTCGATGCCGATCTCCGCGAACCCGTCGAGGAGGAGGTCCCGTCGGCGCTCGAACGACGCCGTCATCTCGTCGACGACCTCGCGGCTCCCCCGCAGTGCGCCCTCCGCGGCGTACTGGGCGGGCGCAGAGGCGCAGGCTTGGGCGTACTGGTGGACGCGAACCATCCGCTCGACGCGCTCGGACGAGCCGTACACCCAGCCGAGCCGCCAGCCGGTCATCGAGAACAGCTTCGAGGCGGAGTTGACGACGACGACGTTGTCCGTCTCCGCGAATTCGATGGGAGAGTAGTGCTCGCCGTCGAAGACGGTGTACTCGTACACCTCGTCGGAGATACACAGCACGTCGTGTTCGTCGGCGATGCGCGCGAACTCGCGCACGTCGGCCTCGGAGGAGACCGCGCCCGTCGGGTTGCCGGGGGAGTTGACGACGAACGCCGCGGTGTCGTCCGTGATCGCCGCTTCGATCGCGGCCGGGTCGATAGTGAGGTCGTCTCGGAGCGGGACTGGAACCGGTTCGCCGCCGGCCAGCTTCGTCAGCGCGTCGTAGGAGACGAATCCGGGATCGGGGATGATCACCTCGTCGCCCGCGCTCACGTGCGCCTCCATTGCGATGTGCAGCGCTTCGCTTCCCCCCGCCGTGGCGATCACGTCGTCCGGATCGAGGTCGATCCCCTGATCCGTCCGGTGCTTCTCGGCGATCGCCTCCCGGAGCGACCGCGTTCCCTTGTTTTCCGTGTAGGCGTCGACCTCGCCAGCCTCGATGGCGTCGATGGCGGCTCGGCGCGCGTGCTCGGGCGTCGGGAAGTCCGGCTGTCCCAGTCCCAGATTGATCGCGTCGTCGCCCGCCGCCTCGAACACCTCGCGGATGCCGCTGATGGAGATCCGCTCGACCCTCTCGGAGAATGTCGGCATGAATGAGTCGGAGCGCCGCCGGGAGTTAGTTCTTGTCACGTCGACCGTTGCGTCGTCCCGGCCGCCTCGGCCGACCGTGCACCGGAGGGCGTCACCGCTTTCGCTCCCACACCGGTCGGCGTTCTTGGGATCCGGGGCCACCGCGAAGCCTCCCGTCGACGTCGAGGGGCAGCGCGAACCGCCCGCGAAGCACGCTGAGGACTTCCTCGGGTCGAGCACGCAGCAGCGCCTCGTCGACCGCGCGGAGCCGCAGCCGCGGGCGACCGGGACCCATCGGCACCTTGATCGACTCGATCAGCTGTCGCTCGACGAGTGCGCGGCGATCGGCGGTAAGCTCTTGGCCCGGCGCGATCCCGACCCCCGCCTCGTCCTCGCTCCCGATCCAGCGGCGGAGATCCCCGAAAAGGTGATCGTGCCGGGCCGCCAGCGCGACGAGCAGCGTCTGATCGGTGACCGTTCCCGTCCGGCCGACCTCGCCGTAGCGGAGCGCGGCGAGCACCGATTCCACGTCATCGGCGAACCGGTCGTCCAACAGCTCGCGGGCGCGCGACAGCAGTCGCGTCCGCGAGGGCATGTCGACGGCCGCGGGGGTCGACGCCTCGAAGCGTCTCGTCGCTACGTCGATCGCCCTAGCGACCGCGTCGTCGCCGCGCTCAGTGACCAGCGTTCTGGCTCCCGTCGGCCCCGCAACCGCGTCCACTCGCTCGGGCGTCGCGAAGAGGATCCGGTCCGCGCCGCGCTCGCCGACCCGACGGTCGGAGTCGTGAACTCGCAACTCGATCGCGTCGCTCGCTGTCGTCTCTGCGACGGCCGTGCCGAGCGCGAACGCCCGCCCGAGCGCGTCGGCACCTCCCGGCCGACAGGCGATTCGCCACGAACCGCCAGTCGTCCGACTGCGAGCCGAAAGAATCGCCGGAAAGAGCCCGAGCGGAACGCCCACGGCGACGACGCCGGATCGACCGACGAGCGCGGACTCGACCGACGCGGCGAACCCGTCATCGACCGCCGCGAGGGCTGCGCCGACCTCCGTGTCTGCGTCGTCGAGAGGGTCGTCCTCATCGAAGGGTCCGTCGTCATCGGAGGCGTCGCCGGGGGGAGAACCCATGTACCTCCGTGTCGGCGCGAGCAGAAAGAACGTTGCGCCGATTCAGGGCGCCCGCGCGAACACGAGGTAGCCGGTGTGGCCGACGCCCGCGGTCGACGGGCGCGAGCCGCGCTCCGAGAAGTCCATCTCTCGTTGTATCGTTTCGAGGGTCTCGACATCGGTGAGACCGGCGTCTCGGGCCGCGAGAACCGCCTCGCGGGTCCCTTCGACGAACGGCGAGTAGACGGCGAGGAACCCGCCCGGAACGAGCAGTTCGTCCGCGCGCCCGACGACTGCGGGCGCGTCGCCCGTGTCGAGGGTGAGCACGTCGAACGGCTCTCCCGCCGCGAGTTCGTCGATCTCCTCGGAGACGTCGCCGGTACGGACCTCGACGCGGTCCGCGACCCCGGCGGTGTCCATATTCTCGCGGGCGACGTCCGCGAACTCGGCGTCGATCTCGTAGGTGGTCACGTCGGCACCGGCTCTCCCGAGATACGCAGAGAGTATGCCGGAGCCCGTCCCCGCGTCGAGCACGCGATCGCCGGCAGAGGCGCCGGTGTGGCCCATCACGAGGCCGATATCGCGGGGCATCATCGGCGCGCCGGTGCGTTCGAGGTGATTGAACAGATCCGGGCCGCGGAGCTCGCGGACCTCGAAGACGGTGCCGAGGTGCGTTTCGATCTCGTCGCCGCCCTCGACGTCCTCGGGCACCTCGATCACGCCGAGGTCGGTGCCGAACTCCTCGCCCGGCTCCAAGAGGTACTCCCGATCGTCGTGGACCAACAGGTACGCGGCGTCGGTCACGTCGAATCAGTCACTCCAGGTCCGCGATCGCGGCCGCGAGGTCGCCGTTGGCGTCCTCCAGCGCCTCGCGGGCGGTCGACTTCGGGACGCCGGCGCGCTCGGCGACGAGCGCCACGTCTTCGTCGGGGATAGCGGCGTCGCCCGCATCGGTCGCGTCGGTCGCGTCCTCCGCGCCGTCTGCGTCGGTCGCGTCCCCCGAACCGGCTTCGACCGCACCGACCGCGGACCCGCTCTCGACTTCCGACGGCGAGCCGACGATCTGGTAGGTCTCCTGACCCTGCGCGTCCATCTTGGTGACCTGCGCGCCGTCGAAGACGAGATCGGCGTCGGCCGTCTCGATGACGACCCGCTCGGCGTCGATCTCCTCGACGTCGATCCCCATCTGTTTCATCATCTGTTTCATCTTCCGCGGGTTCATGCCGCCTCCTCCGAACATACCTGGGATTTCGGTCGGACGGACCAAAAAGGGTGGCGACACGGGACGGCGGGCGGATACGTTGAACATAGAGACGTGGCGCCGTGACGAAACGAGCCGGCGAACCGGGCCGCGACAGCCGGATTGATACGCCTCCCGCGTGAGGTGACCGCATGTACCTCGCCGACCAGACGTGGCCCGAACTCGGGGAGCGGCTCACGGAGGAGTCCGTCGCGGTCGTTCCGCTCGGTTCCACGGAGCAGCACGGCCCGCACCTCCCGCTCGCGACCGACCACCTCATCGCGGAGGCGCTCGCGACCGCGGCGAGCGAGGAGACCGGGTTCGTCCGCACGCCGACGATCACCGTCGGCGTCAGCCCCCATCACCGGCAGTTTCCCGGGACGATGTGGGTGGACCCGCCGGCGTTTCGCGACTACGTCGAGAGCGTCACGCGGAACCTCGCGTACCACGGGATCGACCGCGTCGTGTACGTGAACGCTCACGGCGGCAACGTCTCGCACCTCCGGGAGGTCGGTCGGCGCCTCCACGAGGACGGCACGAGCTACGCGATCGAGTGGATGTGGGACGAATCGATCCCGGAACTCGTCGACGAGCTGTTCGAGCGCAACGGCCCCCACGCGGGACCGAAAGAGACCGCGATGATCACCCACATCGCCCCGGAGCTCGTCCGAACCGACCGCTTGGAAGACGCTCGCGACGGGGGGCTCGTCGATCTAGCCGGCTCGGACGCGCGGGTCCACGGCTCGCGCACCTACTACGACGCGATCGACAACTCCGCGAACGGCGCGTTCGGCGACCCGACGGACGTGACTCGCGAAAAGGCCGAGCGGCTGTTCGAGGCCGCGGCGGATCAGCTCGTGGGGCTGCTGGAGTGGCTCGACGCTCGCGATCGCGAGGAGCTGCTACCGAAAGGGCGGGTCGCGTAGACGGGAGACGGTGGCGTTGCGAAGCGCCCGTTTAAGCGATGTCGAGAATCGGGTCGAGCGCCGCGTCGAGTCCCCGTCGGCGACCGTCGAGGACCTCGAACTCCTCGTCGCGGCGTCGTTCGAGCCATCGGAGCAGTCGGGCGGCCCACGTCAACTTCCGCGCCTTCATCGGACCGACGGCGGGATCGTCGAAGTCCCAGCCGAGGAACGCGAGTTGACCCGCACCGACGTGGTCGGCGAGGAACGCGGCGCGGTCCCCGTCGGTGAACCCGCCCGGATTCACCACGGGTCCCGCGGGCGCCGCCTGCGTCGTTACCAGCGTCCACTCGGGGTCGAACCGCGGCAGCCACTCGCGGACCGCGGGAACGTTGTCGCCGTGAGCGTGTGCCGCGACCGGGACGCCCTCGCGCGTCAGCGCCGCGGCCGTCTCGGGATTTTTGTCGAGGTCGGTCACCATGCAGTCGACGGCGATCCCGCTGTCGCGAAGCACGTCCGCCGCGGTGGAGGCCGCGACCACGGCGTCGGCCGTAGCGGCAACGTCGAGTTCGTCGGCGAGACAGGGGGCCGCGCCCGCGACCGCCACCGTGGCCCCCTCCCAGTCGCCGAGGCCGTCGAGATCGAACGGTGTCGCCAGTTCGACGGCAACGTCGCGTGCACGCTCGTCGGCGTCGCGAGCGAAGCCGAAGTCGGCGAGAATCGCCTCGTACATCGGCTCGAACGTCGCGAAATTCACGGTTCAATCGCCTCCGAACGCGCGTGGTTTCGACGATCGGCTCGCGAATTCAGCGGTAGCAGTGGAGCCGAGATCGTCCGGCCCATCGACCGACGAGACCGCGTTCGACGGCGCCGCGGCTGGCGGAGTCGAATATGGTATGGACCGGAGTAGCACAGAGTACCCCTACCCGCGTGCCCCTCCGGCGTCCAATCGATTGGTTGTCTGCACGGCGGCATAAACTTTCTCTTAGGGTGAGCCGACATCGATCGTTTCGAGCGCGGCGTCGAGTGCCGCCGAGACGCCCGATGCTTCCGATTTCACCGCACCGAGCGCTCGCGGCGTCCCGACGAGGAGTCCGCGACGACCGGACGCGCGACTCGTCGCGTCGGCGGCGGCAGGCCCCGTCGATCCACCGTCGGTCATCGAGTGCTGTGTCGCGGCCACGTCACCCCCGGCGAGGGCGAACGACGCGTTCGTATCGGCGCTCGCGACCGCCGCCCGGAGGGCACCGACGCCCTCGGCCGTCAGGCCGGAGAGCTCGTACGTTCGAACGACGGCGTCGCCGGCGACCGTCGGATCGGTACCGAGCCGGTCGAGGTGTCGTTCGGCCTCGCTGACGGTCGTCACGTCGAGTTCCTCGACGCCGACCGCTCCCGGGGCACTCGTCGTTCGGATTCGCTCGCGGGCGAACTCGGCGCCGACGAGGGCGGCATCGCGGGTCTCCGCCACGTCGTGGGTTCGGATCACGTGCGCGCCGCGCTCGACGGCCATCGAGGTCGCCGCCAGCGAGACGGGCAGCGCCTCCTCGGTCGTTCGACCAGCGATCGTCTTCAAGAAGCTCTTGCGGTTGATCGAGACGAGAAGGGGGCGGCCGTAGCCGCGGAACTCGCGGAGCCGGTGGAACGTCTCGCGGTCGTCGTCGTGGGTCTTGGCCGCCGACCAGCCGCCGAAGGCCGGGTCGAGGATCGTCTTGTCGGTGAGGCCGTTCATCGCGAGGGCGTCGTAGATCTCGTCCACGTCCTCGATGGCTCCGGGGCGTTCCAGGTCCGGCGGGGACGCCATCTTCGAGACGGCGACGTCGTGTTCGCGGCAGACGCGGGGCATCTCGGGGTCGGCGAAGCCGCAGATGTCGTTGACCATGTCGAACCCGCACGAGATCGCCGCGTCGGCGACCTCGTGGTAGCGCGTCTCGATCGACCAGACGGCGTCGCCGGAGGTGGACTCGAGCGTCTCGACCGCCGTGTCGAGCCGGTCGAGCTCCTGCTCGGCGGAGAGCACGTCCAGGTCCTTGTTCGCCGACTCGAGGCCGACGTCGACGATGTCGGCGCCCTCGCCGATCAGCTCCTCGTCGACGTACTCGGCCGCTTCGCCCGGGTCGTCGTACACGCTCGGATCGTACGGCGACTCCTCGGAGACGTTGAGCACTCCCATGATTCGAGGCGGATGGTCGTCGCCGATTCCGAGGCCCGCGGCGTCCACGTTTCGCATACGATCACCACGGGCGCGAGCGACATAAACGGGGCGAGTGGGCGAGGTGGCGATCGGCGACGCGGCATCGATCGGTTCACGCTTCCGACGAGACGTGTCAGTGTGAGACATGACGGCAGCCGTCGGGCACGAGTTAACCGCGTCTAGCACGTGATCAGGGTATGAACACGAAAGCGGAAGACAGCTTGATCGGACTCGCGTTAGCGGCCCTCGTCACGACGATGGGCGGCGAACTACTCGGGAGCCAACTCCTCGTCACGGTCGGGGTGGCCGGGTTCGCTCTCGCTCTCGTAGCGCTGTTCGCGGTCATGGCCACGGTGCTCGCGGTGAGTGTCGCTCGAACGCCGGATTTGACCGCGCTCGACTCGGCGACGACCGACCGGGCTCGCTAAAACGGGGTCACTGAAACGGAGTCACTGAAACGGGGTCACAGTTCGAACGCCAGCGTATCGCCGACCGTGACAGCGTTGCGGTCGGTCCATTTATACGGCACCTCCAGCACGTACTGCCCCGATCCGGGGTAGCGCTGGTCGCTTCCGTCCTCGTCCGGTCCCGGTTCCGGCGCGTTGTGGATCCGAGTTATCGTCCTGTCTCCGTCGACGTAGACGATGTCGATCCCGAAGTCCATCTCGCGCATGACGTACGTGAGCGACTCGCGTGGGGTGTTGTAGGTAAACAACATCCCGGCGCCGTCGGGGAGCGCTGTCGCATCGCTGAGGCCGAGATACCGCTTGTCGCGCGTGTCCGCGATCGCGGCTGTCACCGTGGCGAGTGCGTCGCCGTCGGCCGATCGTACGGTTACCTCGGTCGTCTCGTACTCGGCGTAGGGGGCCGAGGGCCACTCGGGAGCGGTGTCGTCGGTCGCGGAATCGCCTCGAGCGTCGCCGCCGAGATCCGACCTCGCACAGCCCGCAGTCCCGCCGACTGCCCCCGTGGCGACCGCCGCGAGAAATCCTCGCCGTTGCATTACGGTCGGGTACGTGTCACTCGGGTAAAGGCGTCGCGGCGACTGCCCCGGTGTCCTGATCCGCCGCGAACGGGCCGTTCGTTCCTCGAAGGACGCGCTTTTATCCGTCCCTCATCTATCGACTCGCATGGCGAAAGTGAGCGTCGGCCTCCGCGGATGGCGGTTCGACGAAGACGAGATCTTCACCGAGGAGGGGGAGCTGAAGCCCCTCGACGAGATCCCCGAAGAGCCCCGCGAGCGACTCGTCAGGCTCGTCGGGCTCGTCGAGGAGCCCTGCGACGTCTGTTACCTCGAACACGGCGAGGACGAGATCCACCGGTGTACCCAGGCGGAGATCGTGTACGGCGAGCCCAACGGGGAAGTGCTCCTCTGTCCCGAACACGAGCCTGACCTGATCTACTGGTACCGCGAGGAGGGCGGGAGCGACCACGCCGGCAGCGTCGAGTTCGGCGACCGTTTCCACGAGTGGGTCGCCGCCGGAAACGCGGCTCCAGACGACTACGGGACCGTCGAGCACGTCGAAGAGGATCCGGAGGGACTCCCGGACCTCCCGGACCAGCAGGAGATCCAGGAGCGCGTCGAGGCGAACTTCGAGGGCGAGCGGATCGATATCCTCGAACTCGCGGGCGTGAGAGAGGGAGAGAACGGAGCGTCCGACGGCGACGAAGTCGACGATGACACCGACAAACTGACCGAAGCGGACCTCGCCGACTCCGACGTCGATCTGGGAACGGAGTACCCGTCGAACAGATGACCGACACGGATCCCGGCTCGAAAACGGCTGACGCGGACCCCGACTCGGAGCGGACCGGCGTAGACCCCGTAAACACCGAGGAGGGCGGGTCTCGTGCGCGCCGCAAGCCCGTCGTGGTGGTCGTCGAGCCGGAGACGCCCGGCAACGTCGGCACCATCGCCCGGGCGATGAAGAACTTCGGGCTCACTGACCTCAAGCTGGTGAACCCGCCGGAACTCCGCGAGGACGGCGAGGCGTACGGCTTCGCCGGTCACGCCCGCGAGGACGTGCTGCCGAACGCAGAGGAGGTGACCTTCGACGAGGTCGTCGAGCGCTACCACACGGTCGGTACCACCGCGATCACCGGCGAAGACGACCAGAGCCACGAGCGGTTTCCATTCAAGACACCGGCCGAGCTCCGGGAGTCGCTGCGGACCGTCGACGCGCCCACCGCGATCGTCTTCGGTCGGGAGGGACGCGGGCTCAACAACGAGGAGCTCTCGCGGCTCGACGAGGTGTGCTCGATCCCCGCGGACGACGACTACCCCGTGTTGAACCTCGGACAGGCCGCCACGGTGCTGCTGTACGAGCTCCGCGACCTCACCGTCGAGGAGACGCAGCTGCCCGACACGTCGGTCACGCGGGCTCCCGAGCCCGACATCGAGCGCTTCCACGAGTACTTCGGGGAGTTCCTCGAATCCACGGGACAGCGAGACCACCACGTCGAGAAGAACGCGCTGCTCGTGCGCCGGCTGCTCGGGCGTGCACACCCGACCGAACGCGAGATTCACTCGCTGTTGGGAACCTTCCGCAAGGCCAATCGGAAGCTCGAACACGCCGACCACCTCGCCGCGAAGTACGACGAGCCGGTGTATCCGCGGGAGTGAGACCGATGGACGAACCCTCCTCGGACGACGGATTTCTCGAGGGCCTCCGCGACGGCGACCTGTGGGCAGGAGTGCGGGACGTCTCGCCGTTGATGCTGGGAATCGTTCCGTTCGCGCTCGTCGCCGGCATCGCCGCCGTCGACGCGGGGCTTTCGCTCGTCGAGGCGGTGGGGATGTCCGTGATCGTGTTCGCGGGGGCCTCACAGCTCGCCGCGCTCGACCTGCTCGGGTCGAACGCGCCGCTCGCGGTCGTGGTCGGCACGGCCGTTATCATCAACGTCAGGATGGTGATGTACTCCGCGTCGATCGCGCCGCACTTCTCCCGGTACGCCCGTCGAACGCGGGCGACGCTCGCGTACTTCCTCACCGATCAGGCGTACGCGCTCTCCGTCGCCGAGTTCGCCGAGAACGAGGCGCGGACGCGCTGGCGGTACTACCTCGGCGCGGCGGCGTCGCTGTGGCTCGTCTGGCAGGTCGGGACGATCGCCGGGGTCGTGCTCGGCGCGGGCGTCCCCGACGAGTGGGGACTCACCTTCGCGGTGCCGCTCGTTTTCCTCGCGCTCCTCGTACCCGCGATGAAGGACCGTCCGACCATCGGCGCCGGGGTGGCCGGTGGCGTGGTGGCCGTCGCGGCCGCCGGACTCCCGCTCAATCTGGGCCTGCTCGCGGGGGCGGTCGTCGGCATCCTTGCGGGGCTCGTGACGGAGGCGATCGACCGATGACGGGCGCGCTCGCGCTCGGCGGCTCCGCGCGGGTCTGGGTCGCGATCGTCCTGATCGGGATCGCGACGTACGGGTTTCGACTCTCCTTCATCCACCTCTTCGGGCGGATCGACGAAGTGCCGAAGTCGGTGCAGCGACCGCTTCGGTTCGTCCCGCCCGCCGTGCTCGCCGCGCTCGTGTTGCCCGATCTGGTGACCGTCGAGCCGACAGTCGTCGCGACGCTCACAGACGAACGCCTGATCGCCGGCGTCGTCGCCGGCGCGGTCGCGTGGCGCACGGAGAACGTGTTCGCGACGATCACGGTCGGGATGGTCGTGCTGTGGCTGTTCCGGTTCGTCGTCTTCGCCTGAGTCAACTCGGACAGCCAGCGATAGAGCACGCCTCCGATGGTATCGGTTACCGATCGTGTTCGGCCGTTCGCTCCGCGGATCGGCCGGTCTCCGTCCTCGGTCGCTCGCGCTCGACCGGTCGGTCGAACCGGGACGCAGTGCCGGACTCGTCGGCCTCGCGTTCGCGGACCGCGGCGAATCGCTGGGCGGCGTCGGCGATCGAGTCGAGGACGGCGAGCGTCCGGTAGGCGAGGTACAGACCGACGGTCAACGACGACGCGATCATGACGCCGAGGATGACCTGTCCGACGATCACGAGCGAGTAGGCGAGGAGGAAAGCGCTTACCGCAGCGAGGACGCCACCGATGCGGGTGCGGAGGGCTTCGGAGGGAGAGAGCGGGTCGTGGGCCATACGCGGCGGTATCGACGCGAATCACTTAATACTGGTCGGAGCTGCGGGCGACGCGCGAAATCGCGTCCCTCGCTCTCGGCCTCCGCGAGCTACGCTGCGAATATCGTGTCGCAAGTCGGCTCCAGCCGCACCTCGCCGTCGGGGAGGAGATACACGTCGACGCCCCCGGCCGAGCGCGTTCCCTGCTGCTCGCAGTTCGGGTCCGGCCACTCGCGCTCGATCGGCTCGCGGTCGTCGACGGCCACGACGACCGCCCTCGGCCTCCCGGTGAAGGGGTCGGTCCCCTCGCGGGCGCGGTCGCCGTCGATCTCGAAGGTCCGTCGGTACAGCGCGTCGCCGTCGGCGTCCTCGACCCGGACCGAGAGCGTGTGAGCGGCGTCTCGGCGGTTGTAGACCTCGACCTCGTGTGCGAGTTCGTCCGAGCCGAGGAGGTCCGTGCAGCCGGCGAGCCCGCTTACCGCGGCGGCACACCCCGCGGCGAGGAGCGAGCGACGGGACGGGGACTGCCGGGAGAGGGACCGGTACATCTGATTCGAGGGCATATCGAAGCCGTGCGTGCGGTCCCGTGATACTGGTTACGGTCCGTTAAAAGTCCGATCGCGAGACGGCGAGCCTCAGTCGTCGGCCGGAGCGGCGGAGTCGCCGGCGGAGACGCCGGTGCCGGGGCCGATGTCGATACCGAGTGCGTCGAGCTTCTCGTCGGGAACGACGCCGTCGACCCAGTCGCGGGTCTCGTAGTACTCCGCTTTCATTTCGTCGAGCTCGCACAGCTCGCCTTCGCTGGCGCCCGAGCCGGGGATGGCGTCCGGGTGCCCGTCGATGAAGCGGTTCGGCAGCGTGTCGTCCGCGCCGTCGAAGCCGGCGAGGTTGTTGAAGTAGCGTTCGAGGTTGTACACCCGCTCACCGGCCTCGAACAGTTCGTCCTCGCTGACGTCGCGGCCGGTCATGCCGTTGTACTGGAGCACGTACTCCTCGATCCCCTCAGCGAACGCGCTGAACTTGCAGATGTCGAACGAGTCCGACACCGCGTGCAGGTTCTGGAAGGTGGCGGTGAGTTCGCCCTTGCCCTCCCACTCGTACGGATCGACTTTCTCCGGAATACCGAGGATCTCGGCGGCCGGCGTGTAGCCGCGCAGGTGGCACGCACCGCGGTTGGAGGTCGCGTACGCGATCCCCATCCCCTTCATGCAGCGCGGGTCGTAGGCGGCTATCGTCTGGCCCTTGACGGAGAGCTTGTTGTCGTGGGCGTCCTTCGCGTCGGCGACGCGCTCGGGACCTTCCGCGAGGAGGTCGCCGAGGTCCGAGGAGCGGTGGCCGATCTCGTCGAGGAGGTCGATCATCGTCTCGGAGTCCCCCCAGTCGAGGTGGCCGACGCCGTCGAGTTTGCCCTCCTCGCTCATCTCCATCGCCATCGCCATGATGTTGCCGGACTCGATCGTATCGATGCCCAGGTCGTTACAGCGCTGGAGCATCAGCGCGATCTCGTCGCGGTCGGAGTGCCCTGAGTTCGGGCCGAGCGCCCACGCGGACTCGTACTCGTACGATTCCGTGCGGACGTTCATGTCTTCGCCTTTATGGGTGACGTCGACCTCGACCTCCTTCTTACACGCGACCGGACAGGAGTGACACGTCGGCTCGTCGACGAGGATGTTCTCGCGGACGTTCTCGCCCGAGACGCGCTCGGCGTCGATGTCGAATCCCTCCGCGTCGTGGTACGCCTCGGTCGAGGTGTACTTCGCGTTCTTCGACGGCAGCCCGTCCATCTCCTCGGTCGCGTTCATCAGGACGTTGGTGCCGTACATCGAGAGCCCGCCCTCGTTGGGCGCGGTCACGTCGGACTCGCGGATGACCTCCATCGCCTGCTGGTAGCCCTCTTGGAACGTCTCGGGGTCCGCCGGTTTGGGCATCTTGGTACCGCTTTTCACGACGACGGCTTTCACGTTCTTCGAGCCCATGACGGCGCCCGTGCCGCCGCGGCCGGACGCGCGGTCGTCCTCGTTCATGACACAGGCGTATCGCACGCCGTTCTCGCCGCCCTGACCGATCGCCATCACGGAGAGGTTCTTCCCGACGGAGCCGTCGAGCTCCTCGTCGAGCGTGTCGATCGTCTCGTGGACGCCCATCCCCCAGAGGTGGGAGGCGTCGCGTACCTCGACGTCGCCGTCCTCCACGTGGAGGTAGACGGGGTCGTCGCTCGCGCCGTCGAGCAGGACGCCGTCGAGCCCCGCCCACTTGAGGCGCGCGCCCGACCAGCCGCCGTGGTGCGAGTCGGTGACGGTCCCCGTCAGCGGGGACTTCGTCACCAAGGCGATTCGACCGCTCATCACGGTCTGGGTCCCGGTGAGCGGACCCGTCATGAACGCGAGCCGGTTGTCCGGCCCCATCGGGTCCACGTCCGGACCGGCGTCGAAGACGTACTTCACGCCGAGCCCGCGCGCGCCGATGTATTTTTTCGCGTCTTCGTCATCGATCCCGCGGTAGTTGACCGCTCCGTCCCCGAGATCGACCTGTGCAACTCGGTCTCTGTAGCCACCCATTTCAGTCATGTAATGCTCATTAATTATAGACGGACCACAGCCTGTTAGGTGTTCACCTCTTTGTGTAACTAATAATAGTTACGTGATACACCAGTCAAACGGGTCAGATTTTATAAAGCATAATGCCGATAAGCTGGTCAAAACCCGATGACTGCGAGGCGTCTTGCGGAGCGCTCTTGCACGAATGCAGAAACTGTAGTATCGAGCGGTTTCGGCGTACCGTCGAAGTTTCGGTTGTCGCGGTGGCGGCCGGTGATCGATGACGGGGAGTCACGGGCTCGACGCCGCACGTTAACTCCCCCGGTGACAAACGGGTCGGCGTGACCCGGGGACGGACCGACGGCCGAACCCTGCGCGGAGCGCGGACGAGAGCCGCGGCGTTCGCCTTCCTCCTCTTGATCGCGTCCGTCGTTCCGGTTCCGGGTCGCGGATCCGGGACCGGCGGAGCGGGGATCGACCTGCCGCTCGGAATCGGCCTCACGGACCCGTTTCATCTCGTCGGGTACGCGGTCCTCGCCGCGCTCCTTGCGGGCGCGACCCAGCGACGGCGGTTCGGGATCCTCCTCGCCGTTCTCGTCGCCGTCGCGGTCGGCTTCGGGATCGAACTCGTACAGTCGACGGTGCCGTGGCGGTCGTTCGCGTGGCGCGACGTCGGGATCAACGCGATCGGTGCGACGATCGGCGGCGCTGTGAGCCTCGCACGCCGAGTACGAGAGATCAGCCGCCAAGCGGACACGTCCCAGCGACGCAGATGACGACACGGCTTTACGCGCTCGCCCGCTTTCCTCGATAATGAGCAAGCCGAGCCCCGACGCGTACGAGCAGGGGCGCGGGATGGACGCGCACAACGCCGTGATGCGCGACATCCGCGCCGAGCGCTCGGAGACGTACGACCCGACGCAGCCGACCCGCGTGTGGATCGACGAGGACAACACCCCGGACGGGGTCGTGAACTCGCTCACGATCATCCTGAACACCGGCGGCTGTCGGTGGGCCCGCGCCGGCGGCTGTACGATGTGCGGCTACGTCGCGGAGTCGGTCGAGGGCGGCAGCGTCGCCCACGAGGATCTCATGGCCCAGATCGACGTCTGTCTCGACCACGAAGCGGAGAACGCGGAGGCCCCCGCGGAGCTGATCAAGATCTACACCTCCGGCTCCTTCCTCGACGAGCGAGAGGTTCCCGCAGAGACACGGCGAGCGATCGCCGAGACGTTCGCGGACCGCGACCGCATCGTCGTCGAGTCGCTTCCGGACTTCGTCGACCGCGAGAAGATCGGCGACTTCGCGGACCACGGGATCGCGACCGACGTGGCGGTGGGACTGGAGACCGCGACGGACCGCGTTCGCCACGACTGCGTGAACAAGTACTTCGACTTCGCCGACTTCGAGGACGCCTGCGCGGAGGCGGCAGCCGCCGATAGCGATTTCGACGCGGACGTGGGGATCAAGGCGTACCTCCTGCTGAAACCGCCTTTCCTCGCGGAGCCCGAGGCCGCGGCCGACATGATCGACTCCATTCGCCGGTGTGCAGACGTCGACGGCTGTCACACGGTTTCGATGAACCCGACGAACGTCCAGCGATACACCATGGTCGACGAGCTGTTCTTCGAGGGCGGGTACCGCCCGCCGTGGCTCTGGTCGGTGGCACACGTCCTCGAAGCGACCGCCGACGTCGACGCCATCGTCGTCTCCGACCCCGTCGGCCACGGCTCCGATCGCGGCGCGCACAACTGCGGCGAGTGCGACGACCGCGTTCAGACCGCGATCAAGGACTTCGACAAGCGACAGGACCCGAGCGTCTTCGAGCAGGTCTCCTGCGAGTGCGAGGCGACCTGGGAACTGGTGATGGACGAGGAGACGAGTTACAACATGCCGCTTGCGCGGTAGGAAACGCGGTCTCTGTCGCCCCGCTGACCCCGTGTGAAACGGGCTCTCACCCATTCTACCCGAACGATCAGATCGAACAAGACCCTTATACGTCCAGCTCCTGATAATACGTATGAACGCAGTCACCAGCGGTTCCCGGTCCCCGCGGAAGTCGGTCCTCTTCTGTGCGGAGTGCAGCTTCGAGAGCCCCATCTCCGAGGGGTGGCTCGTCGTCAGCGACGGCGAGGAGCGAACGATCGTCTGTCCCGAGTGCGGCCACGTCGCCGACCACCGGACGGAGCGCTCGGCACCGCCGACGCGACACGCCGACTGACGACCGGCAGTACCGCTACTGACACCGACGACGGGCGGTATGACTACCGATTTTCCGGCGCGCGCTCCGCCAACACGGGTATCGCGTCGAGCGTTTCCGCGTCAAGTTTCTCCCAATCGATACCCGTCGGTCGCGGGTACGAGGTCTCCGTTCGAACTGTCCGCTCGGGAGTGACGACCAGATCGAGGGGCACGTCGTGCGAGTCGGGATTCGGAAGCGGTTCGCCGGAATCGCGGGCGGCCGCGACCGCCGACTTCGGACCGTCAAGGACGGAGAGCTCGTGGACGGTCGTCGCGACGGTCGTCTCGTCGTCACCGGGCGAAGCCCGGTTGCCCGAGGGACTCTGTCCCTCGCTGTCGTCGGGCTTCGCCCGACTGCCAGAGGCGCTCTGCGCCTCTCTTCCGACGGCGTCGAGCTCGCGGAGCACGCCCCATTCCAGGTCGCTGTACCCCTCTCCCTTGCCGATTCGAGCCCCTGCAGTGGTGACGCCCACCGATCCGGCGATCACGAGGTCGACGTGCGGCACGTCTTCCGGCCCCACCGGCGTTCCGTGCGTCGAGATGCCGGAGACCGTCGTGGCGTCGTCGACGTCGGCGTCCCTGTCGGCCTCGATCGCATCGGGCTCGAGCCTGAGGAACGGCTCCGGGTCGCGGAGCCGCGGCTGGGCGACGTATATCGTCTTGCCGGCGCGGAGCGCGGCCCGACGGACCGGAAGCTGCGGCGCGTCCGGGTTGCACTTGAGCGTGTCCGCGGCCTGCCACTCCTCGGTGCCGCACAAGCGCTCGCACGCCGCGTCGGCGCCCGCGAAGTTCGGGATGCGACCGCGGGGCGGGAACGGGAAGCGGGCCTCGCCGGTGTCCTCGAACGCGTCCCAAACGGCCTCGCGGACGGCCTGTTTGTCCATGCCGGTCCGAGGGGCGCAACGGGTGTTAAGCGTCGGGATCGGCGACCTCACAGCGCCGGGGACACAGCGACCCCCGCCGAGTCAGCCGATCGGTTAGATATATCGGTGTGTTTATCTAATAGATCGGAGTTGTGTGCCGGTATGCTCGAAGACGGACTCTCGTACCCGATTCGCAGCGATTGGATCGGACGGATCATCATCGGCGGCGTCCTCGGCTTTCTCTCTCTGCTCGTCATTCCGGCGTTCGTCATCGTCGGGTACCTCGTTCGGGTGCTCGAACGGACGGTCGCCGGCGACGAGGTTCCCCCGGAGTTCGATGAGTGGGGCGATCTCTTGGTGAAGGGGGTCGTCGGCACGGTAATTACGATCGCGTACACCATCGTGCCGGTACTCGCGTACTCGCTCCTCGTCGCGGTCGTGTTCGGGGCAGGCGCTGGGATTGGTGGGGACGCCGGCGCGCTCGTCGGCGTGGTGGGGCTGCTTCTCGCGCTGGCGTTTATTCCCGTGCTGTTCCTGATCTACTACGCCGTGCCGGCCGCGTTGACGGCCTACGCGGCCCGCGGCGAGATGGGTGCCGCGTTCGACGTGGCGCTGTTGAAGCCCACGCTGTTCTCCACCGAGTACCTCGTCGCCGTCCTGATGCCTATCGTCGTCGCGGTGATCACGTGGGTCGTCTCCGGCGTGCTCACCGCGACCATCATCGGAATCGTGCTCGTCCCCTTCGTCCAGTTCTACGGGCAGGTCGCCGTCTTCCGGATGTTCGGCACCGCGTTCGCGACCGTGAACGAGCGGATCGACGCGGACTCGCCGGGCGACGACCTCGGTCGGGTCGGCGAGGACATCGACCCGACCCCGAACTGAGCCGCAAGCGACGCGGCGGTTACGGAGAATCAAGGAGAAAGCCTCGCGCTTCAGCGCGGGGATGAATCCGACAACTCCTCCACAGCCCACCGCTCGAAGGCATGGCTGGATATTCCACGCCATGTGAATGGCTACTATTAAGTAGAATTATTGTCATAGGTTACGTATGGCAAAACAGGTCGTCACACGCACCTATACTGCTTCCATTCGGAATCAGTCACGGGTGTCTGACGACCTTGATGCCCTCGGTTTCGCAGCCTCGAAACTCTGGAACGTCGGGCGGTGGACGTGCAGCCGGATTTGGGACGAGATCGGTCACATCCCAAACCACAACGAGCTCACCACGTACCTCAAGAATCACGAACGCTACGATGACCTACATTCTCAGTCAAGTCAGCGAGTCCTTCAAGAACTCGCTGAAGCGTTCAACGGGTGGTACGGCAAACGACGCAACGGAGATGCGAGAGCGAACCCGCCCGGCTACCGCAAACACAACGACGATCACCCGCGTTCGACGGTCACGTTCAAAGCTGCCGGCTTCAGGCTCGACACTCAGTATGACCGCGTCCGACTCTCTCAAGGGTCAAACCTCAAAGAGTATTGGTCCGACTTCATCCTCTGCAAATTCCAAACTCGGCCTGACATTGATCTCTCCGCCGTGGAGAAGGTCCAACAAGTGAAGGCGGTTTGGACAGGCGACGAGTGGGAACTTCGCTTCGTCTGCAAAGTTGCGGTTGACGTGTCTGAGTCGCCCGGCGAGCAGACCGTCGGTATCGACCTCGGTATCAACAACTTCGCCGCATTGGCCTACGAAGACGGCCACAGCGAGTTGTACCCGTTGAACTGTCTGAAGCAGGACGACTACTACTTCAGCAAGCGGCTCGCCCAGTGTGACGACTCGAACTCTGAGCAGGCTGCCCGGCTGAACCAGAAGAAATCGAATCGACGGGCGCACTACTTCCACACGCTCTCGAAACACATTGTTCAGCGGTGTGTTGAGGAAGATATCGGCACGATAGTGATCGGCGACCTCTCTGGGATCCGCAAGGACGACGAGAACGGTGAGTCGAAGAACTGGGGCAAGCATGGTAACCTCGATCTTCACTCGTGGGCGTTCGACCGCTTCACGGAATTGCTCACCTACAAGGCCGAGATGGGAGGTATAACGGTTGAGGAAGTCTCTGAGCGCGACACGTCGAGGTCGTGTTCGTGCTGTGGTCGCAAGCGTGATGCGAACCGTGTCGAACGTGGGTTGTACGTCTGCGATGAATGCGGGACAACGGCGAACGCAGACGTGAACGGAGCCGAAAACATTCGGCAGAAAGTATCTCTGAGTTCACCGAATCTCTCGGTGAATAGGAGTAACGGCTGGTTGGCACAGCCATCGACGTTCCTGTTTGACAAGGAAACTGGCGCATTCGCGCCTCAAGAACAGGTAACATCGTAAACCACAATATCCCAACTCAGCGGCGCGGTGCCGTGGGAATCCTCGCCCTTCAGGGCGGGGAGGATGTCAAGCGCCAGTCAAACCGTTCGAAAAGACGCACCGTCGAGCCCGACGGCGCGTTCAGTCGTCGTCGGCCCCCGCCGACCGACCTCCGACTCGAACCGTTCGAGTCGCCTGAACCCCCTTGCGGTTCGCGTCGAACTCGGAGAGCACGTACACCAGCCCGCCGAGCGTCACCACACCGACCGGCAGCAGCACCAAGGGCGTGATCCGGGTGGCTCCCCACACCGTCAGCAGTACCGCCGCGACGATCAGTACCGTCGTGGCGTAGTACACCTGCGTGCGGACGTGGTCGATGAGGTCCGACCCGGTGAACGTCGACGAGAGGATCGTCGTGTCGGAGATGGGCGAGCAGTGGTCGCCGAAGATCGCGCCGCTGAATATCGTCCCGACGGCGACGGGAAGCAGCGCCGGCGTGGCGCCGCCGACGCTCCACGCCAAGGGCACCGCGATCGGCGTGACGATCGCCATCGTCCCCCAAGAAGTGCCCGTCGAGAACGCGATGACCGCGGACGCCATCAGTACGACGACCGGGAGCAGCGTCGGCGTCACGAAGTTCTCAGCGATGTTCGTGACGTAGATCCCCGTGCCGAGCGCGGTGGTCACGGTACCGATCGTCCACGCCATCACGAGGATCGTGAGCGCGGTCAGCATCATGGAGAACCCGTCGATCACGGTCTCCATCGCCTCGTCGAGGTCGGCGATACCGCTCGCGAGGCCCATGGTGAGCGCGACGGCGACCAGCGTGAACGTCCCCCATAAGAGCGCGTCGACGAAGGCAGCGTTGCCGGCGATCTCGAACGGCCCCGCGCCGGGGTCGGACGCGCCGAGCCCCGTGTACGCGGCACCGCCGATCACGACGGCAATCAGCGAGAGCGTCGGGACGACGAAGTACCGGAGTTTCGGCGAGTCGGTGAGTATCTCCCCGAGGCTTTCTTCGGCGCTTTGTAACGGAGTCGCTCCGTCGCGCAGGAGTTTCCCCTCGCTCGCCGAGCGATGCTCCGCGTCGAGCATCTCGCCGAAGTCGCGCTTGGAGATCACGATGATCCCGACCATCGCGACCGCGAGCAGACAGTACATGTTGAACGGGATACTCCGAAGGAACAGCGCGAACGCACCGGGGACCTCACCGGCCTCCACGGAGACGCCCGCGGCGTTGTATCCCTCGCGGATCATACTCAGCTGGTAGGCGACCCAACTCGAGATACCGAACGTCGCGACGGGTGCCGCCGTCGAATCGATGATGTACGCGAGCTTCTCGCGAGAGATCCGCACCTCGTCGGAGATCTCGCCCATCGTGGTGCCGACGATCGCCGTGTTCGAGTAGTCGTCGAAGAACCAGAGCATGCCGAACAGCCACGTCGCCACCCCGACCTTTCGCTGAGAGTCGAGCCGGGCGGTCACCGCGTTGGCGATGGCGGCCGCCCCGCCGAGCCGCCAAATGAGCGCGACACCGGCCCCCAAGAACAACACGATCAGCATGATCTTCGCGTTGAACGTGCTCTCGCCGATCGAGGAGACGAGCCAGTCAAGCGTCTGGACCACGCCGTGGTTCGCCGTGAAGATCACGCCGCCGGACCAGATCCCCAGAAACAGCGAGAGGATCGGCTTCCGCGTCACGATCGCCAGGACGATCGCCAGGAGCGGCGGAACGAGCGAGATGGCGCCGAACGTCTCGGCCGTCATGCGCGTACCCCCGAGCGATCCGAAACGGGCGGTGGAGACGAGCGGCCCTCGACGGGTGATCGCCGCCCTCGCCGCACGCGTTTCCGGACGTCGGTACGGGTTTTCGTCGGCTTCGTCGGGCCGATACGACGGTTACGAACCCTCGTCGGGAAAACCATGATACGATGACTCACACCGAGTCAGTGTATATAAATGTACGGTCTATTTCATCGTTTTAAATATGTTATTTCAGATATGTCGCCCCCAGTTGGTGCAGCGGCTCGTCGGTCGTCGACCGACGGAACGCTCGGGAACGTATTCAGCAGCGTACACCGTCGGCACCCGGCCGGTGCGAGCCGCTCCCCGTCGGAAAGGCGTTCGCGAGCGACGACGCGTCTTTTAAACCGTTCAGTCGCCCACGTACACGTATGTTCGAAGACCGGCCGGACCGCGACGCCGAGGTCGTCCTCGTGGGGCGCTCGAACGTCGGCAAGTCCACGCTGATGCGCGAGCTCACGGGCCACGATTTCTCGACGGGCGGCAAGCCGGGGGTCACTCGGCAGCCGAACCATTTCGACTGGGCGAGCGAGGACTTCATGTTCACTGACCTCCCCGGCTTCGGGTTCATGTCCGGCGTCGAGGAGGAGCACCGCGAAGCGATCAAGACGAACATCGTGCGCTATCTGGAGGAGAACGCCGAACACATCTTGGCGGGAGTCGTCGTGATGGACGGGAAGGCGGCAGTCGACATCATCGATCGGCACGCCGAGCGCGGAAATATTCCGCACGACGTGGAGATGTTCGGCTTCTTGGAGGACGTCGGCGTCGATCCGATCATCGCCGTCAACAAGACCGACAAGATCGACGACCTCGACGAACGGCTCGACGAGATCTGCGACCGTCTGGGGCTGTACCCGCCGTGGCAGCAGTGGTCCGACCGGGTGGCGCCGATCTGCGCGAAACGCGGCGATATCGAGGCGTTGGAAGAGTGTCTGCGGACGCGGTTTCACGAGCACAACCGCGACGATCTCTTGAAGTTCGTCAGCTAGTACTCGAATCCGACGGCGTCGTCGCTCGGCCGGAGCGGACTCCGCGAGTACGGCGGTGAGGCCTTCGGATCGTTGAACGGACGGGGAGCCGCGTCGTTCGGCGCGTCGGGGTACCAGAGCGCGGCGAGCGCCTGGATCGCCGTTCGCCCGCTAGCCAGTTCGAACTGACCGCCGCCGTACAGCCGAATGTCCTCCTCCTGACAGTACGCGATCGTCTCGAACAGCGATTCGAGGGTGCCGAACCGCGAGGGCTTAATGTTACACCAGCCGGGATCGACCGGGAGCGATTCGAGACTCTCGACGCCGTCGATCGGGTAGTCGAAGGCGAGCCGGTCCGCCTGCGGTTCGACGAGCGGTGTCGTTTGGGGCGTAAACGCGGCGTCCTCGACGATCGCCGTCGGGAACGCGGCGAACACGTCGCGGTACAGTTCGGGATCGGCCTCGACGTCGACATCGGTCCCCTCGTACCACCCTTTTAAATCGAGAATCCGCACTGCGTCCGTCTCGCGGAGGGTGACGAACGCCTCCTCGGGCCAATCGGGCGTCGGGTCCAACTTGAATTCCAAGTCGTCGTCGAGCGCGAGCAGTTCCTCGACCCGCTCGGTCGTCGGCGGGTCACCGAGCCGCGTCGAAACGACGAATCGGACCGGTTCGGGCTCGATGCCCAGACACTCGCCGAGCGACTCCTCGCGCTGTCGGAGGGCCAGATCGAGCGCCGCGCTCTCGACGGCCCACTGACGATAGTTGCGAGACGTCTCCTGTTCGGGCGGCTTGGCGGCGAACAGGTCGACGCTTTCGAGGTGGGTCGACAGCTCGTCGATCGTCCACTCTCCCTCGAGGTCGATCGGGTCGGTCCCGGCCAGCGCGTCGTGGTCGGCGGTGTCGTAGGTCACGTCCTCGCCGCGGCCGGTCACGCCGTCGCCGGCGAGGCGGAACTCCGTCGTGACTCGCTCGAACCCGCTGGTCGTCGCGCCCGTGTACCGGCGGCGGGCCGTCGACTCGATCGTCACCGATAGGTCTGCAATCCGTTCGTACGCGCTCATACCGACCTCACGTCGCCGACAAACTTAAAAGGGGAACGCCGCCGAACATAGCGGGCGAACGGCGACCGGCGCAGTCCCGTCACGACGCCTCGTCCGGCACGCGGAGCCGGAGCTTCGCGACCCGGGTTGCGAGCGCCCAGAACAGCGGCACGATAGTGAGGACGACGGCACCCGCCGCGGCGACCTGCAGCACCGTCGTGGTGAACCACGGCGATCCGCCCGCGTACGGCAGCGAGGTGTGGGTCACGTCGCCGACGACCGGAACGAAGTAGTCCATCAGCAGATCGAGGGTGTACCACGCGGTCGCGACGGCGACGGCCGAGAGCGGGAAGTCCGTGATCCGGTAGAGCACGAACGCCTGCACGGCCATCCCGAGGTGGCTCACGAAGAGGAACGCGTACATCGCGGGCCCCGAGTTGCCGAGGAATCCCGGGTAAAAGGCCACGAGGACGTACGGCGTCCACAGTCCGAGCTTGATGTTGCCGAAGAACGCGAGCGCCGTGAGCCAGTCGCGCTGCCTGTCCAGCGCCCACGCCGCGAGCGCGAGGGCGATGAGCAGGGTGGCACCCGGACTGTCCGGGACGAACGGCCACATCTCGACGGGGATCCGCTGGAACTGAAAGCGGTAGTACCAGAAACCGAACGCCGTGCCGAGGAGGTTGATCGCGACGATGACCCACACGAACCGAAAGGCGACGTCTTCGACTGCCTTCGGAAGCGGGGCGAGCCAGCGCGGAAGGGGCTCGCGATCCGGGGGGTCGCGTCCGAGCGCGCCGACGATGTCCATGCGTCTCGCTGGGTGCCGTCTGTCAAAGCGGTGGCGGTCCCGGCGGTCGACGGGCGGGCGGTCACCGAAGACGCCGCCCGGGACACCGAAGACGCCGACGCCGCCCGCGACGTTGACGACCCCGTTCGGGACGAAAAGGGCTATGGGCCCCCAGCGGGAAGACGGTGGTATATGCGCCCGCGAACGCTGCTCGCGTTGCTCCTCGTCGTCCCGCTCGTGGACGCGCTGTTCCTGATCGTCGTCGCGACGCGGCTCGGGTGGGGGATCACGGTCGCGCTGGTCGTGTTGACCGCCGTGCTCGGGATGCTCCTCCTCCGCGCCGAGGGGCGCGCGACCCTCGCACGGGTCCAGCGCAAGCTGGCCCGCGGCGAGCCGCCGACCGACGAACTGCTCGACGGCGGCCTCCTCATCGCCGCCGGCGCGTTCCTGCTCACGCCGGGGCTCGTCACCGACGCGATCGGCTTTCTCCTCGCGCTCCCGCTCTCGCGGGTGCCGATCCGGATGGCCGTCAAAAAGTACGTCGTGGTGCCGTACCTCGACAAGGAAACCGGCGGGTTCGCCAGCGGCAACGTGTACGTCGGCGGCTTCCCCGGTAACGGAGAGGGCGGTGCCGCCGCGGGCGGGTTCACGTTCGGCAACGGCGGCGGGTTTCCGGGCGGCGCTGGCGGAGACGCCCCCGGGGCGGGGTCGAGCGGCGACGTCGACGGAGACCCCGACGCGGCGGGCGATCGATTCGACGACGCGGACCACGCGGACGACGTCGTCGACGTGGACTTCACGGTCGAAGACGAAGGGGAGAGGTCCGGGCGAACCGACTGACCGCGCGGTGACGGGGGTCTTGACGGGCGAAACCGGGGGACGGCGGGCGACTGTCGAAAGGAAACCCTTAAAATCCTACCCGCGCAACGACTGAATGCGCTCACCTGGGCCAATAGCTCAGTCAGGTTGAGCGCTCGGCTGATAACCGGGAGGTCCACGGTTCAAATCCGTGTTGGCCCACCTCAGATCGGGCGGTCTCTGACCGCTCGAAATTGGTGGGCTGGGACTCCCCAGCCACCCAATTTCGGTATCTCATTCCTGTGAGCTGCTGCTATTGTCACGTATCGACAGCCGCTCAGCGTTGACCACGGAGGCGATAAAGCGAATCGGAGTGCCCCGCAGTCGTGATCGACGACGACCTGACGGAGCGGCTATCCGTCGATACCCTGATACCGTAAAACGACGAAATAGCCGACCATGAACCTCCTCTCCGTCGCGGTCACCGAGACGATCCGCCCGAGAGCCTTCCTCGCCCCGCTCGGCGTCTGGCTACTCATGGCGCTCGTCGCCGTCGCGAACGGCGGGTTCCGCGAAGTCGTGCTCATCCCTCGCGTGGGGGAGTATCCGGGACACGTAGCGAGCACGGCGCTGTTGGTCGCGGCCATCCTCGCGATCGCGTTCGCCTTCTTCAGTCGAACGTCGGTCGCATACGGGACCGCGGAGCTGGTCGCTATCGGCGTCGGCTGGACCCTCCTCACGGTCGGCTTCGAGTTCCTCGTGGGACGCCTCGAAGGGACGCCGGTGTCGGTGACGATCGGCCAGTACGACGTGCTGGCGGGACAGGTGTGGATCGCCGTCCCGCTGACACTGCTCATCGCACCGCTCTTGTTCGGCCGGTAGCCCCGATCTGCCCACTATCTTTAACAGATCCCGGAGTGTCAGGGACATTGATTATGAAGAAGCTGATCAACGATCCGGACGACGTCGTCGACGAAATGCTCGATGGAATGCTCGCCACGTACCCGGACCGTCTCCGGCGACTCGCCGACACGCAGGTACTGGTGCGCGACGACGCGCCAGTGGACGGGAAGGTAGCGCTGGTCACCGGCGGCGGAAGCGGCCACGAGCCGACGCACGCGGGTTACATCGGCGACGGCATGCTCGACGGGGCGGCCGCGGGCGGCGTCTTCTCCTCGCCGACCGCCGACGAGTTCGAGGCGCTCATCGACGCCTGCGACGCGGGCGACGGCGTGCTCGCGATCATCAAGAACTACGAGGGCGACGTGATGAACTTCGAGACCGCCATCGAGCTCGCCGAGATGGAGGGCGTCGAGGTCGACAGCGTCGTCGTCGACGACGACGTCGCCGTCGAGGACTCGCTGTACACCTCGGGCCGCCGCGGGGTCTGTGGGACGGTCCTCGTCCACAAGGCCGCCGGCGCGAAGGCCGCGGAGGGCGCGGAGCTCTCCGAGGTGAAACGCGTCGCCGAGAAGGTCATCGACAACGTCGGCACGATGGGGATGGCGCTCACCTCGTGTGTCACCCCCGAGAAGGGCGAGCCGACCTTCGATCTTGGCGACGACGAGATCGAGCTCGGCATCGGGATCCACGGCGAGCCCGGCACCGAGCGAACCGGAACGATGAGCGCGGACGCGGTGACCGAGGAGCTGACCGAGGCCGTCCTCGACGACCTCGCCCTCGATCCCGGCCAGGAGGTGCTCACGATCGTCAACGGGATGGGCGGTACCCCGCAGATGGAGCTGTTCGTGGTCAACCGCCGGCTCCAGGAGCTGCTCGGCGAGCACGACCTCGAAACGTGGGACGCGTGGGTCGGCGACTACATGACCTCGCTCGATATGGCCGGCGCGTCGATCACCGTCTGCGCCGTCGACGACGAACTGAAGGAGCTTCTCGGCGCGCCCGCCGACACCCCCGCGCTGACGCAATGAGCGGGGAGGGTTCGAGCGGCGAGGACGGAGGGAGCGACGGGGTCGGCGAAGGGACGAACGGCGACGGCGAGGCCGTCGTCGCGGCCGTCGAGGCGGTCGCCGAGCGGATCGAGCGCGAGCGCGACCACCTGACCGAGCTCGACTCGGCCATCGGCGACGCGGACCACGGCGGCAACATGGCCCGCGGATGGGCGGCCGCGGCCGAGGCCGCCCGCGACCTCGACGACCCGGACCCGCAGACCGCGGGCAAGACGGTCGGCAAGACGCTCATGTCGAAAGTCGGTGGCGCCTCCGGGCCGCTGTTCGGCGGCTCGCTCGTGTTCGCGAGCGCCGAGCTCGACGGCGGGCTCGACGCCGAGAGCGCGGTGGCGTTCGCCGAGACGTACCTGCAGAAGGTCGAGGACCGCGGCGACGCCCGGCCCGGCGACCAGACGATGGTCGACGCGCTGATGCCGGCGGTCCACACGTTCAAGAAATCGATCGAGACCGACGGTCTCCCGCCGCTCGAAGCGCTCGCGAAGGCGGTCGACGCGGCCGAGCGCGGCGTCGCGTTCACCGTCCCGATCCGCGCCCGCAAGGGCCGGGCCTCGTACCTCGGCTGGCGCTCCGTCGGTCATCAGGACCCCGGTGCGACGAGCACGCTGTACATCCTCGAAGAGGTGCTCTCGGTCGCCGCCGACCAACTCGACAGCGATGTGCCGGACGTCGACGCGACCTCGCCGACGATTCCGGACGACGCGGGAGACGGGGCGGGCGAGGACGGTCACGCAGGCGAAGACGGCGAAACCGTCGCGGAGGACGACTGATGGTCGGACTCGTCGTCGTCTCGCACAGCGAGCGGGCGGCCGACGGGATCGTGGAGATCGCCGCCGAGATGGCCGGCGACACGCGGCTCGAGGCGGTCGGCGGCGACGGCGAGGGCGGTATCGGCACCGTCCCCGACGCGATCGAGGGGGCCATCGAGGCGGCGGACGACGGCGACGGCGTCGTCGTCCTCGTCGACCTCGGCAGCGCCGTGATGAACGCCGACGTCGCCATCGAACTGAGCGATGTCGAAGCGGTCATCGCGGACGCGCCGGTCCTCGAAGGCGCCGTCAACGCCGCGGTCGCCGCCACGGACCCGTCCGCCACGCTCGACTCGGTCCGCGAGCAGGCCGAGGCGGCCCGCGAGATCAAGAAACTGTAGTACGGCTGCGCTGGGAACATAACTGAAAAGCGGCTCGGCTTACAGGTCGAGCAGCTCGCGGACCTCGTCTCGCGTTTCACAGGCGAGCGCGGCGTCGGCGAGATCCCTCGCCGCTTCGCTGTCGACCGTTTTTATCCGCTCCTTTACCGCGGGGACCGTCACCGCGCTCATGCTGAGCTCGTCGAGCCCGAGGCCGACGAGCAGCTCGGTGAGCGCCGGTTCGCCCGCCATCTCGCCGCACATTCCGACCCACGCGTCGGTGCCCGCGGCCGCCGACGCCGTTCGGTCGATCGCCCGCAACACCGCCGGATGCAGCGGGTCGTGGTAGTCGGCGACAGCCTCGTTCTCGCGGTCGGCCGCCATCACGTACTGCGTCAGGTCGTTCGTCCCGATGCTGAGGAAGTCGAGCCGCGCGGCGAGTCGGTCCGCGAGCAGCGCCGCCGCCGGCGTCTCGATCATCGCACCGAGGTCGGGAGCTGCGTGGTCGATCCCCTCCGCGGCGAGGTCGTCGGCGACCGACTCGACGATTGACACGGCGGCTTCGACCTCCTCGATTCGGGCGATCAGCGGGAACATAATCGCGAGCCCGCTGCCGCTGTTATTTTCGCCCTCGTGGGCCGCCGCGCGCAACAGCGCCCGGAGCTGCGTCTCGAACAGGTCGGCGTGTGCGCCGAGCGACAGCCGGATCCCGCGGCTTCCGAGGAAGGGGTTCGACTCGGTCGGGAGATCGAGGTACGGAACGGGTTTGTCTCCGCCGATATCGAGCGTTCTGACGACGACGCGGTCGTCGGGGAACGCCTCCAGTGCGGCCGTGAACGCCTCGTACTGCTCGTCCTCCGTCGGCGGCGACTCCCGGTCGTAAAAGAGGAACTCCGTGCGGAACAGCCCGATCCCGTCGGCGCCGCGGGCCGAGGCCGGTCCCAACTCCGCCTCGCCGCCGACGTTCGCCGCGACCTCGATCGGCCGTCCGTCGGCCGTCGAGACGTGCTCGGTCTCCACCGTCGCGTCACTCTCGTCGACGGCCGCGCGGGTCTCGGCGTCCGGGTCGACGACCACGCGCCCGGCATCGCCGTCGACGAGAACCTCGGCTCCGTCGTCGATCTCGCGGAGCGACTCGCCGACGCCGACGACCGCCGGGATCGACAGCGAGCGCGCGATGATCGCCGCGTGCGAGGTCCGCCCGCCGAGGACGGTGGCGACGCCGGCGATCCGATCCGGGTCGAGTTCCGCGGTGTCGCTCGGCGTGAGTCGCTCCGCGAGCAGGACGGTCCCCGACGGGAGCTCGGAGAGGTCACGGGTACTCGCGTTCCGGTCGAGGAGGGCTCGCAACATCCGATCTCGGACGTCGCGGAGGTCGTCCGCGCGCTCGGCCATCCGCCCGTCCAGCGCCTCGAACTGGGTGATCGCCTCCGCGAACCGGTCGTCGACGGCGTGTTCGGCGGGCGTCCCCTCCGCGATGGCGGCCTCGACGTCCTCGACGATCGCGGGGTCGTCGAGGAACCCCTCGTGCGCCTCGAACACCGCCGCTTCGTCCTCGCCGACGCGCTCGGCGGCGCGATCTCGTGCCGCTCGGATCGCCTCGCGCGCCGCGTCGCGGGCGGCCTCGAATCGCTCCCGTTCCGCCTCGGGGTCGACCGCGGACGGGTCGGGCCGATCGGGGAGCGTCAGCTCTGCGCCCGGCCGGTGCCAGCGCGCGGTCCCGACCCCGGAAAGCGGGGTGCTCCCGACCCCGGTGAGCGTCCTCACTTCGTCTCACCGCCGTCGTCGGTGTCTCCTCCGTCGTCGGTCTCTTCTCCGTCGTCGGCGTTTTCGTCGCCGCCGTCGTCCGGGTGGTCCAGTTCGCTTTCGAGCAGCTCACAGACCGCGTCAAGCGCGTCTTCGGCGTCAGCGCCCTCGGCGACCACACGGACCGACTCGCCGTGGGCGACGTTGAGTCCGCTCACGGAGAGCATGCTGTCGGCGCGCACGAGGCCGTCGCCGCCTTCGTCATCGCCGTCGTCACCCCCCGCCCGGCCGATCGACACGTCGGCGTCGAACCGGTTCACCGTCTGCACCAGTTTCGAGGCGGGTCGCGCGTGCAAGCCGGCTTCCGGCACCACCGTCACGGTACGTTCCATGTGCCCAGATGCGCGGTGAGCGGTCTTATAAGTGGTGCGCGGCTCGGCTTACGACACGACGGCGACGACCGCCGCGTCGATCATCCGCGCGAGGACGACGCGGGGCACGTCGGCGCGCTCGTGGACGACGCCAGCGATCTCCCGCGCGACCGCCTCGTCCGCCGCGTCGTCGACCGCGTTCACGAGCGGGATCGGCGTGGCGCCGTCCGGGACCCGTTTTAAGCTGCCCGCCTCGTGAGCGAGCACGCGCCCGATCAGCTCCGGCGTGATCTCGTCGCCGACCGCGGCGTCGGTTATCGCCGCCACCCGTTCGGGGCGATGCACGGTCTCCGCCGACAGCGACTCCCCGACCGCGCCGACGCTCGCCACCGGAACCACGGTGTCCGCACCGGGGGGAATCCGCGGCTCGTGGTCCGCGGGAGCCTTTAACAGGCGCGTCCGCGCGCCGTCGGCTTTGACGAGCACCGGCCCGTCGTGTGCGGCGGCGAGCGCGTCGACCGTCGCCGGGTCGTACCCGAGGTATCGGTCGTCGCGCTCGCGCTCCGGGACGAGACCGAGGGGGAAGGCGTCGCCCGAGCCCCCCTCTTCCGTCGCTGACGCGTCCAGGTCGCGGAGCGCCGCCACGGGCGACTCGGTCACCCGAACCGACGCGACCCGAGCGTCGAAGATGGGGATCCGAACCGTGGCGGTGAGTATCGCGCGGTCGAGCCGGTTCGCGAGCGCGTAGAGGGTCGTCTTCTTCCCACCGGCGCCGACGAGACAGGTGGTTCCCTCCGCCGCGTCGAGCGCGTCGAGGATATTCATGCTGAAACGGTTGGGGGTCAGTTCGCAGCGTCGAAAGCGATTCGGTCGCGGCAGGCTGTGGAGGGCCTCCTACCCATGGATTCATTCCGCTCGGGAATCAACGGCCGGTGATGCATCCACCGGACCGGATCCTCCGCGTCGACCTCTCGGCTCGTCGGGTCGAGAGCGAGCCGGTCCCCGACGAGTGGCTCGCGAAGTACGTCGGCGGGAAGGGGTTGGGAGCCCGGTACCTCTACGAGGCGGGCCCCGGGATCGACCCCGAGTCGCCGGCGAACCCCCTCGGGTTCATGATCGGCCCCCTGACCGGCTACACGCCGGGCGAGCAGCGGTACGCGGCGATCACGAAGTCCCCGCTCACCGGCACCTTTCTCGACTCGTACGGCGGCGGCGCGTTCCCGGCTCGGCTCGCCGGGTCGCTCGGGCCGCACCTCGGCGTCCTCGTGACCGGGGCGGCCGACGAGCCCGTCGTCCTCTCGCTGTCGGGCGGTGAGGCGTCGATCGAGTCGGCCACCGATCTCGCCGGACTGGACGCCGCGGAGACCGGCGAGCGGTTTCCGGACGCCGCGGTCGCCTGCGTCGGCCCGGCGGGCGAGCGCGGCGTGAAGTACGCGACGATCGCCTCCGACGGCGGCGACCACCACGCCGGACGGGGCGGGGCGGGAGCGGTGATGGGCTCGAAGCGACTGAAAGCAGTCGTCGCGCGTGACCCGCGACCGGAGCCGAACGAGGAGCTCGCCGCGCTTCGCGCCCGAGACGGCGACGCGTTCGCGGACAGCGACGCGGGACGCTGGCTCGCCGCGAGCGATACCCTCGAAACGGTCGATTTCGCCAACGAGGCCGGGGTGCTACCGACTCGCGGGTGGCAGGCGAGCCGGTTCGACGGTGCCGCCGAGATCGGCATCGAGCGCGCCACCGAGCGCGCCGCGGGACGCGAGCGCCCCGACGACGCCGTCCCCGGAGGGTTCGAGATCCCCGACGACGGAGCGGACCGAACCGAGCCCAAAGCGAAGAGCGTCCCTCGCGGCGCCACTCCGATCGTCTTGGGCGCGGGCCTCGGTATCGACGACTTCGACGCCGTGGCCGCCCTCGGCGGCGTCTGTGACCGGCTCGGTATCGACGTCATCTCCGCGGGCAACGCGGTCGCCTGGGCGGCCCGCGCCGCCGACGAGGGACTGATCGACCGAGAGATTCCGTTCGGTGACGAGGCGGCGGCGCGGGGGCTCATCGAGGAGATCGCCGCTCGATCCACCCCGCTCGGCGACGCGCTCGCCGACGGCGTCTCTGCGGCGGCACGGCAGTTCGGTGGCGACGATCTGATCCCGACGGTAAAGGGGATGGAGCTCTCCTCGTACGATCCCCGAGGAGCGACCTCGATGGCGCTCGCGTACGCCACCAGCGACAGGGGCGCGTGTCACCGTCGCGCGCGGCCGGTGGAGATCGACGCGGTGGCACCCGACGCCCGAGATCCGTCAGACGTCGCGGCCGCGGTCGCCGCCGAACAGGACCGCCGCGCGGCGTTGTGGTGTCTCGTCGCGGACGACTTCCTCGACGACGTCTTCGAGCCGACGGTGGTCGCCGAGTGGCTCGCGGCTCGCGGGTACGATCACACCCCCGACGACCTCGCCCGCCTCGGCGAGCGCGTGTGGACGCTCGTCCGCCTGTACAACGTACGGGAGGGGTTCGACCGCGCGGACGACTCGCTACCGGCGGCGCTCGCGGGCGCAGACGGGTCGGACACGGGGGACTCAGACGCGCTCGACCCGGACGCGTTCGACGATCTCCTCGACCGGTACTACGCGGTCCGGGAGTGGGACTCGTCGGGGCGGCCGACCCGCGATCTGGTCGAGCGGTCGGGGATGGCGTCGCTTCCGGCACTCCCGGCGCTCTCGGAGCACCCGGAGCACTCAGAGCACCCGGAGCACTCGGACTCGTCAAAAGACGGAGACGACGATTCGGAGCGGGACGGATCCGACGACTAAGGCGCCGCCTGCTTCGTCGATATCAGTTCGATCACGTCGCGGTGGGACAGCTCGTGGTCGGCGCCGACTTGCCGGCCGCTCCGACAGTCCGTGCCGTGGAGGAGCCCCTCCCCGATGTCCGAGTGGATGTGGAACGCGAAGTCCTCGGTGGTCGAGCTTTCGGGGAGAATAAAGCAGTCGCGGAAGACGCCCTTCTCGTCCGTACTCCCGTTCGCGGAGCCGGGGAACACCGCGATGCAGTCGAGCACGTCGAAGACGGCCGCTTCGAGCGCGCCCTGCACGCCCGTCCCGTCGTACTCGGCGACGAACTCGCCGATTTGGTCGAGTCCGGCCGCCTGCTCGCCGGAGACGTCGCCGACGACCTCGAAGTCGGCGTCTCCAGGCCTGTATTCGACGATTCCGGCCTCGTCGGCGTTTTTGAGGGCCTTCTCCGCGTGAGCGCTCGCGGGGACGAAGGAGAGGTGATCGTAGTCGGGGTCCGCGGTGATCTCCTCCCAGTTCGCCTGCGCCTCCGGCGTGTCCATCTTGTTGGCGGCGACGACCATCGGCTTCGTGCGCTTGCGGATCTCGCGGGCGAGTTCGGCTCTGTCCGCGTCGTCCCAGGTCTCGGGGTCGAGCTCGAGCCCCTCCGCGAGGATCACCTGTTTCATCCGGTCCTTGTCGATGCCGAACGCCGACATCTGCTCCGCGAGCTCCTCCTCGATCGCGGCCTCCGAGCCGTGGTAACGCGTCGCGAACTTCTCGATTCCCTTCGTGAGCACGTCGAGGTACCACTCGTCGAGCTCTTCTTCGAGGAAATCGATGTCCTCGCGCGGGTCGTGGCCCTCGGTCGCCTCGCCCTCGATGTCCGTCTTTCCCGAAAAATCGACGACGTGGATCAACACGTCGGTCTCGTTGAGGTCGGTGAGGAACTGGTTGCCGAGCCCGCGGCCCTCGTGGGCGCCCGGGACGAGCCCGGCGACGTCGACGAGCTTTATCGGGACGAAGCGAGTTCCCTCGCGGCAGACGCCGACGCTCGGCGTGCACGTCTCGTCGAACTCGGGGGCGGCGCAGTCGACGCGGACGTACGCCTCGCCGACGGTCGGGTCGATAGTGGTGAACGGGTACGCGCCCTCCGGCACGTCGTTCATGGTCGCGGCGTTGAAAAACGTCGATTTGCCCACCGAAGGCTTACCGACGAGACCGATCCGATAACTCATTGCCATCACTGCGTGACCCGCGGTAAAAAGCGATGCGAGACGCGTCGTGGCGTGCGTAGGAGTAACGAAGAGGCGTGTGTGCGGCTGGCGAGGAGGCGTGCGTACCGACGATACCGCTCAGGCGTCGCCGTCGGACTGCCCCGGCTCGCCGAGCGCCTCGATGGGCAACACGTTCTGGAGGGCCGCGAAGGCGTCCTCCGCGCTCTCGAAGCGCTCTTGTTGGATGTCATCGACGAGCTCGCCGAGGTCGGCGTCGCCGTCGGCGAACAACACGGTCGTGCCGGAACAGGCGTCGGCGAGCGCCTCGCGCTCCAGCGGGTAGTCGTGGTCGTGGAACTCGTCTGCGACGCGTGAGAGGTGAACGTCGGAAGTCATGACCGTATATTGACGGCTGAGGGCTTAAACGCACGCTTCCCGAGAGTCCGATCGGTCGTCTGACCGTTCGTTGAGAGAAACCACAGGCGAAGAACCGGCAAAAATCGCAAAGAGTTATGTGTCGCCAGAGCCATGCGTTATGTGAACAGATGACATTATACGATCGGATCCTGGTTCCGACCGACGGCTCGGCGGAGGGAGAGCGCGCGGTCGCGCACGCCCTCGACGTCGCGACGGTCCACGACGCCGCGGTCCATGCGTTGTACGTGGTCGACACCGCGAGCTACGCCGGGATGCCGATGGAGAGTTCCTGGGAGGGGATCGGGGACCTCCTGCGGAGCGACGCGGCGGACGCGGTGGAGCGCGTCGAGCGGCTCGCTGCGGACGCGGCGGTCGACGTCGAGACCGCGGTGGTTGACGGGTCGCCGAGCCGCGAGATCATTCGCTACGCCGAGAACAACGGCTGCGACCTCGTCGTGATGGGGACGCACGGCCGCGGCGGAATCGACCGTCTCCTCCTCGGAAGCGTCGCGGAGAAGGTGGTTCGCGGCGCATCGATTCCCGTGTTAACCGTGCGGCTCGACGGCGAGGTTCCGGAGGGGGAGATCGTCAGGTCGATCGAGGCGGCCTCGGCGGATGAGGTGACGAGCAGGGGCGACGCGGCGGATGGGGCCAGCGACGCCGAGGCGACCGGGCGGACGTAGGTCGCGGCGGCAAATAGGTGAGAGCGAGAGCGACTACTCTTCAGCGTCGCGTAGGTGTTCGCAGTCGCCCGCGTGAACCCGTCGTTCCCCCTCGCCGGTGTCGATCACGAGCGCGCCGGGCGAGACCACGTCGACCGCGGTGCCGACGATCGAGTCGGTCGCCGTCTCGACGCGGACCCGTCGACCGAGGGTACTCGCGCGCTCGCGCCACGCCGGAAGCACCCGGTCGAGTCCGTCGGCCGTCTCCGTGAGCGCCGCGAACCGCTCGAGCAGCGTCGCTGCGACTCGTCGGCGGTCGACGGGGCCGTCCAGCTCCGCTCGGAGCGAGGTCGCGCCCGCGGGCAGGTCGCTGGCGTCGATGTCGGCGTTGATTCCCATGCCAGCGATGAGCCACGACACTCGATCGGCTTCACCTTCCATCTCGGTGAGTACCCCGGCGAGCTTTCGGCCGCCGCGACCGATCGGGGCCGACGCCGATGACGCCGATGACGCCGCCGATGCCGATGATGCCGACGATGGCGGGTCCTCTCGGGTCTCCTCGTTTTCGTCGCTGTCGCCGTCCTCACGGCCGACGAGCACGTCGTTCGGCCACTTGATGTGAGCGTCGACGCCCGCCTCCCGACAGGCGTCCGTCATCGCGATCGCGGCGGCGAGGGTGAAAAGCGGCACCCGCGCCGGAGAGACGTCCGGGCGCGTCGCGACGGAGACCCAGACGCCGCCGCTCGGCGCCACCCACTCCCGATTCAGCCGACCGCGTCCGCCGACCTGCTCGTCGGCGACGACCGCGACGCGGTCCGCCCCCTCCGTCGCGAGCTCGCGAGCGCGGTCGTTCGTCGACGAGACGCGCTCGTGGTACTCCACTGCGTACGGCGCGTCGAGACCGAACTCGATGCCGGCCGCGGAGTACCCGAGACGGGCGGGCGCGACGTATCCCTCGTTCGTCGACGCGACGGCGAACCCCTCCTCGCGGAGCGACTCGACGGCCTTCCAGACGGCCGCACGGGAGACGTCGAGCTCTTCGGCGAGGGCCGGACCGGCGACCGGCCCCTCCTCCAGCGCGGCGAGCAGCGCGCGACGCGTGTCCATACCGGTCGGTTGTCCCGGACCGCCGATAGCCGTTGCGGGTCTCGATGCGGCCGGCGGGGGCGACGAGACGCAGCTAAGCGTCGGCGGCCCGTACTTTGGTCCACGCGATGTCGAACCTCGACGAGAGTTCCGAAGACCCAGAACAGTCCGGTCCAGATCCGACCGACCGCGTTCCCGTTACCGTCGTCGAGACCGACGGAACGGTGACCGAGCTCACTGCCGAGTCGGGGCGTACCCTTCGCCGCGTCCTGCTGGAGGCGGATCTGTCGCCGTACGCGGCCGCGACGAGTCGGCTCAACTGCGGCGGTCGGGGGCTCTGTGCGACCTGTGGCGTCCGGCTGCGCGAGGGACCGCCGCCGGATCACTGGCACGATCGGCTCGCGGCGCGGTTCGGCTACCCGCGGCTTTCGTGTCAGGTAGTCGCCGACCGGCCGCTGACCGTCGAACTCGTCGACAAGCGAGTGTGGGGGTCGCGCGAGCCCCGACCAAGCCGACACCGTGAGGAGTGAGCGTGGCGAGGGAAGCGGTCGCGAGGTGCGACCGACCGGATCGAACTCGGGCAGTCCCGAGACGGCGGAGCACACCACGTTTCCGGTGAAACGACGGCTGCTACCGCGGCGCACGGTCGGACGGAAAGCGTACGGGTCGCGGGTTCGATCATGCTCGTCGAGTACGCGTCAACACAAGACACAAGGTCTCACGGGCGAATTTCCGGGTATGCAACCCTCCAAGGAACGCGAGGCGTCGGACGGAGACCCGATGGACGACCTCGACGACCTCCTCGACGACGACCTCACCGATAGCGGGGGGAGCGAGGGGGCGGCGGGCGCGGAGCGGTCGTCTCCCAAGTCAGCCGAGAGCGACTCCCGTCCGGGGGCGACCGATTCGAGCGGCGGGCGGATCGGGATGAGCGGTCGCTGGTTTTCGGGGAAGGCGTTCGCGGTGGTCCTCGTCGCCGTCGCGCTCGGCGTGTTCGTCGGCGGCTCGATCCCGCTCATCGGCGGAACCGTCGGCTCCGCGGCCGGCGTGTTCCTCGCGGCGTTCGCCACGGGACTCGTCTTCTCTGCCCGTCGGTACGTCGAGACCGGGATCGCGGGTGCGGCCGCCGGCGCCGGGACGGCGGTGACGAGCGTGCTCGGTGTCGGGTTCCTCCCGATCGGCGTCGACTACCTCCAGCAGTGGGGGCTCTCGCTGCTCGCTATCGGCGGCGGGTTAGGACTCGTCTTGGCGCTGGTCGGCCACTACTTCGGACGGGATCTCCGGGCGGGGCTGACCGAAGACGTCTAGCTGTAGGGCACAGGGAGCGGAGTCGGTCGTCGGTAGTTTGGTGCGACTACCGGAACGAGTATCCTGCGTCGAGGCCGACGTACGCCGCGATTTCGTGTCGTTCGAGGGCGACGAAGCCCGCGAGGATCGCCACGAAGCCGACGAGCGCCTCCGCCTCGATCAGGCTGCCGAGCACCGCCCAGCTCCCCACCGCCGCGACGACTGGCTCGGCGTAGCCGACGAGATGTAGCTGGGTCGGCCCGACCGCGTCGAGCAGCGCGAAGTAGATGAGGAACGCGACGACCCCGGACAGAACGGTGAGGTACGTCAGCGAGGCGATCGACGTCGCGTTCCAGACGATATCCGCAGGCGATTCGCCGAGCACCGCGGCACCGACGAAGAGGAGCCCCGAGCCGAGCACCATCGCCCACCCCTGTAGCGCGGCGAGCGGCAGGTCCGTGCGGAGCGGTCGCAGGAGTACAGCGCCGAGCGAAAACGCGATCGCGCCGCCGAGCACGAGTACGACACCGAGCAAGGCGGAGCTGCCGAGCCCGGAGCCGACCGGGTCGGCGATGACGACCACGCCGAGAACCCCGAGTGCAAACCCGCCGATCTCGACGGGTCCGAGGCGCCCGTTCGGGAGGAGGACAGCCGCGAAAACGGCCGTGAGCACCGGTGAGAGGCTCACGATCACCGCGGCGACGGCCCCGGAGACGTGGAGCTCACCGACGTACAACAGGCCGTGATACATCGCGATAACGAAGACGCCGGCGACGGCGACACCGAGCCACTCGTCGCGACCCCGCGGCACCCATCGGTCGGCGACGAGGGCGGCGTATCCCAACACGACTGCACCGGCGATGACGTATCTGACACCGGCAAACAGCAGCGGCGGGAAGTAGTGGAGACCAGCTTCGATCGCGACGAACGACATTCCCCAAAGTACCGCGAGGAGGAGAAACGCGCCGACGAGTGATTCGGGAGTGGAAAGGAGGTTTCGCAGACTCATTGATTGTCTATTCAGAATTCCTAGAGATGTTTAAACTATTCTCTGAAGCTTGGCGTGATTGAAAATGAACAATCACACATACGAATGACGTACGACTCGCTCCCGAAACGAGTTCAATTATTGTACTCGAATCCAAGTCTATCGGTCGTAATATATAACAGACCATCACGAAAACGGAGGGTATGGACGAGCGCGACGTACGGCTGGTAAAGGCCATCTCCGATCTGGGGACGGGTAGCCCCGAGCGGCTCCACGAGGAGACGGGGATCCCCGTATCCACGATCCACTACCGGCTGAACAATCTCCGAGAGGCCGGAATCATCGAAAACGATCTCTACGACCTCGACCACGAGGCGCTCGGGCTCGGCGTCACGATCATCGTCGAGGTGCTCGCCGACTACGAGGGCCCCTACGAGGAGTTCGCGGACCAGCTTCTCGAGGTCGAAGGCGTGACAGAGGCGTTCTTCACGATGGGTGAGACGGACTTCGTCGTTCTCGCGCGGCTTTCCTCGTCGGACACGGTCGAGCGGCTCATCAGTGATTTCGAAGCGATTCCCGAGGTCGAGCGCACGAACTCGACGTTCACCATCGCGACTTTGCGCGACGAGTCGCGCGCGCCGGCGACGTACGACCTCGAGACGCTCATCGAGGAGCTGACGGACTGAGGAGAGGCGGTCTCACCGCGTTGCCGGCGGTATTTTTAAGTAGAACTGGGAGTTTCGACGATCGCTTATAAACAGATGTGCGGTGGCGCGTGCCTCCGAGTGGCCGCCGAAGGCGGCCGCGAGTGAGCACGCGCGAGGGAGTCGGTCGCCCGGAGCGAAGCGGAGGCCGGCCGACGAGGCTGGGGAGGCGTGAGGCGCGCGGCGGTGCTGTGCGGGGCGGGATTCAAAGGGGCAGCCGGGAGGGCGAAGCACGACGACGCAAGCACCACAGCGAAGGAGCGGTAGCGACTGAGCGAGGAGCACAGCGAGTCGCGCGAGCCCTCCCGGCTGCCCCTTTGGAGGTGGTTACTGCACCGTCAGCAACGATGGCTTATAAACGGTTGTCGCACCACACGCCGAAATCTACGACCGCTTGCCGATCTCCTCGCGCAGCACGTCGGAGACGACCTCGCCGTCGGCCTTCCCGCGAAGCGCGCCCATCGCCTCGCCCATCAGCCCGGAGAACGCGCCCATCCCCTCGTCCTCGATCTGGTCGGCGTTTCGCTCGACGACCCCGACGACTGCCTCGCGGACCTCCGCTTCGCTCACGCCGGAGAGCCCCGCCGCCTCGACGGCCTCAGCGGCCGACAGCGACGGGTCCTCGGCGAGCGTCGTCAGCACCTCGGGGACCCCTTCCTTCGCGAGGTCGCCGTCCTCCACGAGGTCGAAGAGCGCGAGGAAGTGGTCGTCGGTGAGGTTCTCGACGGCGGCCCCGTCGCGCCTGATCTCCGTCGTCGTCGATTCCAGCGTGGAGGCCGCGAACGTGGGGTCGACGCCCCGCTCGACGGCCGTCTCGAACAGGGGGAAGCGTCGGCCGAACGCGACCTGTTCTGCGAGTCCGCGGTCGAGCCCGAACTCGTCGACGTAGCGGTCGGTCTTCTCGTCGAGCAGTTCGGGGCGGTCCACGTCGGAGGGGTCCGGCTCGACCGGCGGCACGTCCGTCTCGGGGTACATCCGGGCGGCCCCCGGCAACGGACGGAGGTAGCGCGTCGTGCCGTCGTCGTTCGCGCCGCGGGTCTCCTCCGGGACGCCCTCGATGGCCGTCGTTGCGCGCTCCGCGGCCGCCTCGATCGCGAGGTCGGCCGTCTCGGGGTCGGCGGCGACGATCGCGACCGCGTCGTCCCCGCTCGCGCCGACCGCGTCGCGGAGGGCGTCGACCTCGTCCGCGGTCACGCCGTACGCCGGCAGCTCGTCGGTGTGGAAGATGCCGCCCGCGCCGTGTCGTTTCGCGTGATCGGACAGCTCCGTGCCGAGGCGACGGTCCGTCTGGATCTCGCGGCCGACGAGGCCGTCGAAGCCGAACAGGGGCACCGCCGTCACTTTGCCGCCCGAGTCGAGCGCCCCCCGGATCACGCCGGAGTCGGTGTCGGCGAACGTGTCGGTCACGTCCCGCACGTCGCCGACGCTCGCGCCGCGCTCGCGGAGCTCGTCGCGGATCGCCAGCAGCTCTGCCTGCCGTCCGACCTCGCCGCGGACGATCGCTTCGATCCCGTCGAGGTCCTGAACGCCTTTCACCTCGACGCGAGCCCCGTCCGCGATGGAGACGTTGACGTCCTGGCGGATCGTGCCGAGCCCGCGCTTGACCGCGCCCGTCGAGCGCAGCAGCATGCCGATACGCGCCGCGGCCTCGCGAGCGCCCTCCGGGCTCCGGATGTCCGGCCCCGTCCCGATCTCGACGAGCGGGACGCCGAGACGGTCGAGCGAGAACACGACGCCCTCGTCCGTCTCCTCCACGCGCTTCGCCGACTCCTCTTCTAACATGAGGTCGGCGACCGACACCGTGCCCTCGCTCGTCTCGATCTCGCCTGCTTGGCCCAGCAGAATCGAGCGCTGGAAGCCGGAGGTGTTCGAGCCGTCGATGACGAGCTTCCGCATCACGTGCGCCTGATCGACGACCGAGATGTCGAGCAGGTCTGCGATCTGGAGGGCCACGGAGAGGGCCTCGCCGTCGATCCGTCGAGGCGGCTCGTCGTCCTCCTCGACGAGGCAGGTGGTGTCGTACGCGAGGTAGGTGAACTCGCGGTCGACGCGGCTCTCCTCCATCGCGGCGTCGTCGAGCTCTCCGAGTTCGCTCTTCGTCGGGTGGAGTCGACGGGTGATCGACCGCTCGGACTCCGCCGAGTCGCGCTCGGTCGTCGGGGAGTCGCAGAACAGCTTCGTCGCCGTATCGAGCTGCTGGTGGATCTCCAGCCCGGCGACGAGCCCCAGTTCCTCGTAATCGTACTCCGGGGTCGCGTCCGTACTCATTACGCCTTACTCCGACAGCGCGGGACTAAAAGGGTGGCAGTTCGCGCGAGCGGTGATCGACCGCCAGACTAAGCATCGCAGACCGCCGCCAGCGACGTAGTATATAACTGAATGATGCGGTGGCGCGCCCCGGTGAGCGGCCCGGAGGGCCGCGAACCGAACGCGAGGGAGTCGGGTGGCCGGAGCGAAGCGGAGGCCGCCCGACGAGGCTGGGGAGGTGTGAGGTGCGGTGCGGTTGGGTGGGACTCGAAGGGGCAGTCACCGGCGCTACGCGCCGGTTGCAAGCGAGAGCTCCGCTCTCGCCCTGCCGCGAGGACGACGGTGGCCGACGTAAGGACCGCAGGAGCGAACGGAGTGAGCGACGAGGAGCGTGGTTCGAAAGAGCGGCGCTCTTTCGTCATCGCCAGAAATCATCGATTTCTGGCTAGCAGTCAGGACGCTGTGCGTTCTGACGACATCACGAAAGTCTCCGATTTTCGAACGACAGCGAGGCCCCCAAGTCCTCGCGGCTGGGGCTTTGGAGGTATTCACTGTCGGTCCGCCGTCAACGACTTATAAGCGAGAGACTGGACTTTGGAAGTGGTCACCGTCTCCACGTCCAACACAAAGTCATCACTCACCCTCTAGCGTTCGAAAGGAATTGTGCGTGGGTGCTGTCGTAGAGACAACACCGTGCATCGGTGTGGCGGGTGTGCCGCCGAGCGATGCGTGGGACCGGATTTGAACCGGCGGACCTCTACAGGACAGCGCCCTCAACGCTGCGCCGTTGGCCTGGCTTGGCTACCCACGCTCGCGGTGTTCTATCGCGTTTCCTCGTACCCTTCCCCCAATTAAAAGCCCTTCCATTCGACAGTGCCGTGTCGCCGAGTGTCACCGCGGCGGTCGTCCGTCCACCGGACCGCATCCGTCTGCGACCGAACGAAGCTCCCCCGCCCGAACCGGCACCGGTTTGAGAGTCGCGTCCGTGTCTCCGATATGTCCGATTGGGCCCGCGAGAACGTCCCGCTGTTGACCGCCCTCCTCTCCGTCGTCTCCCTCGGTCTCGTCTTCGGCGCGGTCGGCGGTATCATCCCGAGTCGTCTCCTGCCACGCGCGAGCGACGCCGTCCTCGCCGCGATCCCGCATCTGAACGCCGCGATTTCGGCGACAGCCATCCTCACCATCCTGCTCGGCTGGCGAGCGATCTCGCGAGGAGCGGTTCGACGGCATCGAGCGCTTATGCTGACGTCGTTCGGCCTCTTCGCCGCGTTTCTGGTGGGCTACCTCTACCGACTGATCGTCGTCGGGACCGCCGAATTCCCCGGTCCCGACCTCGTGTACAGCTACGTCTACCTCCCGTTCCTCGCGATACACGTCCTGCTCGCGATCGTCTGTATCCCGTTCGTCTTCCACGCGCTGCTACTGGCCGCGACGCGTCCGTACGAGGACCTCTACCGCACTCGACACGCGCAGGTCGGGTTCGTCGCCGCCGTGCTCTGGCTGATCTCCTTTACGATGGGCATCGGCGTCTACCTGCTGCTCCATCACGTCTTTTGAGTACTGAGTTTTCAACCGAATCGGCCACCCGCGCTACTCGTTCTCTTCGGCCATCTGGTGAGCCGCGTAGAACAGCGGAATGAGCAGCGCTCCCGCGAACCCGAGAGTGAGTGCGAGCGCACCGATGTCGTCGAGGGTGAGCGACCGGCCGGACGCCCCGTCGTCTGACTCGTCACCGTCGCCACCCGCCTCGTCGTCACCCGAGCCCTCGTCGTCTCCCTCGCCGCCCGGCGTCACGAGGTCGTCGTCGACGTCGCCGACGGCAACCACTCCCTTCATCTGGACCGCTTCGTGGGGGACACAGACGTAGTTGAACGTGTCACCTTCTTCCGCATCGTCGAAGGTGTACTCGAAAGTGTGTCCCCCCTCCGCGACCGCATCGCCGCTGTTGAACGTCTCGTCGTTCGCGACGACGTTGTGCCCGCCGCCCTCGCCGGTCCACTCCCAGACGATCGTCGCGCCGGGGTCGATCAGGACCGCCGCTGGCCCGAAGCGCAGGCCGTTGTCCCCCACACCGACCTCGACGAGAACCTCGTCCTCGCCGCGGTAGTCGTGTGTCCCGTCGTAGTTGTCGACGTCGTCCAGCCAACCGTCGTACTGCGCGGCGACGGATCCCGTTCCGGCGGCCACGCCAGCGGCGGCTGCGGCACCCGCTGCCCCGGCACGGAATAAGCCGCGGCGGCTCATCGTCGTGTCGTCGGCGTCCAGTGTCATATGGGTACATCCCGTCGTGGGCGTATTTAAGCTCCCGATACGCGCCGGAGAGGGGTCACGGGACCGCCCCGGCGAAACGAGCGGTCGGTCGCCCGCCGGCGTCGGAACGTCTCAGTCGTCCGCCGGCGTCGGATCGGGCACCGCGCCCTCGATCTCGCGGTCGGCCTCCTCGCCCTCGACGTCGAAGGGGTACTCCCCGGTGACGCAGCCGAGACAGAGGTCGGCGCGGCTCTCGCCGAGCGCGTCGGCGACGGCGTCGATGGAGAGGTACGACAGCGAGTCGGCACCCACGTGCTCCCGGATATCCTCCGTCGAGGCGTCCGCCGCGATCAGTTCGTCCCGCGTCGCCATGTCGATGCCGAAGTAGCAGGGAGCGATGATCGCCGGCGCTCCGATCCGGAGGTGGACCTCCTCGGCGCCCGCTTCGCGGACGAGTTCGACGAGTTGCGTCGAGGTGGTTCCGCGCACGATCGAGTCGTCGATAATGGTGACCGACTTCCCCTCGACGGTCGACCGGATCGGGTTGAGCTTCAGGCGAACGGCGCGCTCCCGCTCGTCTTGAGTCGGCATGATGAACGTCCGGCCGACGTACCGGTTCTTCATCAGTCCCTCGGCGAACGCGATTCCCTCGTCCCCGTCCGCTCTGGGATCGCCGTCTGCCGTCGTCTCGCTCGCGGCATCGGCGTATCCCGAGGCGAAGGCTCGTCCGGAGTCGGGAACGGGCATCACCACGTCGGACTCGACGCCCGACTCCTCCCAGAGCTTTCGTCCGAGCGTACGGCGCACCTCGTACACGAGATTCTCGTCGATCACGGAGTCGGGGCGAGCGAAGTAGACGTGTTCGAAGAAACAGTGCGCTGTGGATTCGCGCTCGACGAGCTGATACGTGTCGTAGCCGGAGCCGTCGGGATCGAGTACGACGAGTTCGCCCGGCCGGACGTCTCGGATCAGTTCGCCGTCGAGGGTATCGATGGCGGCCGATTCGCTCGCGAGCACGTAGCCGTCGTCAACCTTCCCGAGACACAGCGGTCGGTTCCCGAGCGGGTCGCGAACGCCGAGAACGGTGTCGTCGTGGGTGATCGCCAGCGAGTAGGACCCGTGGATGCGGTTCATCGTGTGTTTGACGGCGCGCACCAGGTCCTCTTCGAGGAGGTTCCGTGCGAGGTCGTGAGCGATGACCTCCGTGTCGCCGTCGGAGGTGAACGCGTGTCCGGCCGCGGCGAGCTCCTCGCGCACCTCGTCGGCGTTCACGAGGTTCCCGTTGTGCGAGAGCCCGAGCGACCCGGATTTAAACGAGACGGAGAACGGCTGCGCGCAGCTCTTGTCGAGGCTGCCCGCAGTCGGGTACCGAACGTGACCGATGCCGGTCCCGCCCGCCAGCGACTTCAGATCCCCCTCGTCGAAGGCGTCGCCGACCAGTCCGCGCTCGACGTGGCTGTGCTGTTGAAACCCGTCGTGGGTGACGATCCCCGCGGACTCCTGTCCGCGGTGTTGGAGCGCGTATAGCGCGTAGTACAGCGGGCGCGCGGCCTCTCGATCCGCGAGCGAGATACCGACGACGCCGCACTTCTCTCGCGGCTCGTCAGCGGTGTGGTCCCCACCGGCGTGCATATACAGGTCGATGGGGCGTGAGCCGATAAAAACCCTCGTGTTCGTGGCACATTAGCTCGTTTAGACTGCCATCATATGCACATTCATGCATTGGTATGCCGTCGATCACGTCATCAACGGGCCGCCGCTCACATCCCATGAACGGGCCGTCGGTCAGGCCCCTCTGACATATTCGTCGAGGCGCTCGAAGTACGCCTCCCGAGGCACCTGATACGCCGCCCGGTAGTCGACGTCGCCCGCGGCGAATCGCGCCGCGACGTCGACCGCCGCGGCCGCGCCCGCCTCGCGGCTCTCGTGCGTCTCCGAGACGGCCTCGACCTCCGGCTCCAAAAAGAGGACGACGTGCCACTCGTCGGTCGCGTACTGGCCCGACCCCGGTCGAGCGTTCCGCGCGCCGTTCGTCAGGTAGATCGTCGGAAGACACGCGGCGGGCAGGTCGTCGCCGCTGAAGACGTCGGGGCGGTACACGAGGATAGCGCGACCGCTCGGCTCCTCGTTCCACACCCGCCAGCCCTCCGGCAGCGCCTCGAAGCTCATAGGACGGCTCGGGCACGGAGGCTTGAAAGGGTCGCGTTCCGGAGGGGTTCGCGAGCCGCGGCGAGCCCACTTCACGACATCGGAGCGGCCTCACTCCACGATATCGGAGCCGCCCGGCGGCAGAAACTCCTGTAGCTGGTCTGCACTCGCGACCTTCCGCACGAACGACTGATCGGCGAAGCGGTCCTTCAGCCGCCGGTACACCATCATCGCCGCGTCGTTCTGGGCGTACATCCCCGGCTCCAGCGTCACCGAGGTGGCCGCGCGGTCGACGATCGCCGACGGCGGCCCGCCGATGGCTTGCGTTACCGGTTCGCACTGTACGCCGACGGCGATCCGGCACGGAACGTCCTCGAAGTACGTGCGGTCGCCGCGGATCACGAAGCTCCCCTTCTCGATGTACTCCCCGCTCTCGGGAGTCTTCGAGACCTGATCGGGCTCGACCATGTACGCGTCGCCCGCGCCGCGACCGTCCTTCCAGTCCGAGGAGTACGACACCGCGAACTGCGCGGCCTCCCGCAGCGTCTGGTCGTCCCAGTCGACGGGGTCGGCCGACTCGGACGGACCCGCCGCCTTCAGTAGGGTGACCGGTCCGCCGTGCGCCTGCGTGTGGAAGAAGCGATCGTGGTTCCCCATGTACTTCTTGACGAGCTCCTCGTTCTGATCGGCGTTTCGGCCGCCGATAACGAGGTATCCCGTCGAGGTATGGAACCAGCGGAAGCGATCGTACCAGTCGTCGGGGCTCCGGATCGGGATCGACGAGCGCGAGAGCCAGTCGGTCTCGTACTCCGCCTCGTCATCGTCCTCGTCCCCGTCGGCGGTGCCATTCGACTGGCCCCCGTCGTCTGCCGCCCGTTGCGCCTCCCACTCCGCCTTGCGTTCCTTGACGGCCTCTAACTCCGCCCGAGTGGACTCGATGGCCGTCAGCGCGCCCTCCTTTTTCCCCTCGATACGTTTGGCCTCCTGATAGAGCCGGTCCGCGTTGACCTCGACGCCCGCGCTCGCGTCGAGGTCGACGCGGACAGTGTCGTCATCCTCGCCGTCGAGCATGACCGTCACGGTTCCCTCGCCGCCGTCGACGCTCACGACGGCCTCCGCCGCCGGGATTCCGCGCTCCGCGCCGGCGTCCAGCGTCGATTCGATCTCGTCCCACGGCACCTCGTCGTCGCGAGCGCCCCGGACCGTCGAGAGCACTTCGTCGACGAGGTCGTAGTGCGCGTACAGCAGTTCGGCGCGCTCGCGCTCTTCCGCCGCCTGATCCTCGAACCCCTCGATCGCGCCCTCCTGCTGTTCGATGATCCGCTCCTGTTTGGCGATCTCTTCCTCGAAGTCGGGCCGGGAGGGGCTGGCGTCGGCGGGCGCCTCGCCCGCGTCGGTGTCCTCGTGTTCGAGCCGGTAGAAGTACTCGTCGACGGCGGCGTTAAACGAGTCGAAGCCGACGCTCGGGAGCCCTTCGTGTTCGGAGAGCGGGAACGGCGTGACGTCGACGACGCGAGGTTTGCGGGCCTCGCTGCCCTCGTCGCCCTCGTCGCTCTCACCGCCTTCGCCGTCGATTTTCTCCTCGTACACCCGCGGGTCGACGTCGCCGGAGCGGAGTCGGTCGCTGAGGTTCTCCAGCGCCTCGTGAAGCGCGCGGAGCTGATCGTCGGTCGCCTCCTCGATAGCCGTCTCCTTCTCGACGCCCGCGCGGGTGCACACCTCCTCGGCGTACAGTCCGCCGAGATTGAGCTGCGTCGCCAGCGTCCGCACCACGTCGCTGTCGGACTCGCGCATGTGGCGCGTGAACCCGGCGAGGGTCACGTCGAGCGGGTTGAGCCGCGAGGCGGGGTACTCGTACTGCGCGCCCGGCGCGACCGTCCGCGACTTGAGTCGAACCGTCGACAGCGACCCGACGACCTCGCCCGTCTCGTCGAGTGCGGCGACGTTGCCCTGGCCGAACAGCTCGGCGACGAGCGTCGTGTTCTCGTCTTCGCGCTCGAACTCGAAGGTGAGGATGCGGTCGAACTCGTACTGCTCGACGCCCGCGAAGTCGGCTCCGGAGAGTCGGTTCCGCAGCATCTTCGCGAAGTTGGGCGGGCGTCCGGGGGCGTCCGCGACGTGGTCGGGGTCCGCGACGTGGGCGCGCTTGATGTCGCCCACCTCGATCATGAGTTCGACGCGCCCGCGGTCGAAGTCGCGGAGCTTCAGCCGGAGCAGGTCGTCGTCGTAGAGGTACGCCTTGTCGACCTTCGCGCCCGTGTACCGATTGAGCTCGGTGACGAGCGCGCCGAGGTCGATGCTCGACAGCTCCCGCTTCTGGTCCATACTCGAGAGAGACACGCGGCCCGGAAAAAGGCGTGTCGTTGTGGGGCGGCGCGGCGTCGGCGTCAGTTGTCGGATCCGTTGCCGGGTCTGTTCCCGTTACCGGAGCCACCGTCGTCCGCGAGGGCTTCGACCGTATTTAGCGCGTTAATACTGCCGGTACCGAGAGCCGGATCGCTGCGGCCGTTTCCGCCCTCGGCTCCCTTCTTGATCGCCGACTCGACTTGGTTCGGACTCGCGTCGGGTCGGAGTTCCCTGACGAGCGCGACGAGCCCGGCGGTGTTCGGCGCGGACATCGACGTGCCGGCCTTCCAGCCGTAGGGCGCGCCCTCGTTGAGCGGAGACGTCGTGGAGAAGACGAGATTGAATGGATAGGGCCAGGCGGGCGACTCGAATTCGATGACTTCGGCAACCTCCTCGGGGTCGAAGACAACGTTGCCGTCTTCATCTAACCAGAGTTCGCCTTCGTCTCCCTCTTCAAGCGGGTGGTCGCTCCGCCGGAGCGGTGCACCTGTAAACACCCACTCTCGGATGCCGTAGAAAGTCTTCAGATTCGTCTCGTACCCTCCACCGCCGGCACCGACGTCGATCTCGTTGGTCCCGAAGTTGGAGAAGAACGCCCGCTCGTCGTTCGGCGCGAGCGCGCTGATGCTCATCGCCCCCTTCGTGCTGTTTGGCAACGAGAACACCCCCCGTCGCTGGAGGTCGGTGTTCGCGTTTCCGGCACTGGCGACCACGACCGTTCCGCGGTTGACGGCGGATCGGACGACCGTCTCGTACGCGAGCCGAATCGTCCTGAGCACCTCGTCTTGGTGGACTCGTGGCGGGAACGGGGGCGTTCCGAGGCTGAGGTTGACGGCGTCGAGTCCCTCTTCGGCACCGAAGTCGATCGCAGCGAGAACATCGCCAGTCGTTGTCGTCGGCCCCCAGTCTGGGTCCTCGTCCTCGTCGCTGAAGTCCTCCCACCAAAACACGCGGTAGGAGATCAGGTCGGCGTCCGGGGCGACGCCTTGGACACCGGAACCGAAGGGCCCGCCGACCCCCGATTCGGGGTCAGCCGCAGCGATACCGGCGACGTGTGTGCCGTGGCCGTTGACATCGGAGGCGACGTGCTGTTTGACGCGTTGGATCTGCTCGTCTGGATCCGGATTGTTGACGACGAGGTCTTCTTCGACTCCGGATCGGGTCTCTCCCTCGCGGAAGAGCCGTCCGGCGTCCGCGTCGAGGTTTGGCGTCAGGTCGGGGTGGGCGTAGTCGACACCTGTGTCGATGATACCGATCTGCGTGCCCTCACCGGTCGCGATGTCGTTTGCCGCGACGGCATCGCTGTTCTGTTTGTCCCAGAGGTTCTCGTACCAGTCGGATTCGACGCCGCCGGACTCGCCGCCCTCCTCGTCCGGAATCTCCGTCTCTGCGGACTCCTCGAGTTGGAACTGCACGTCGCGAACCGCGCCCTCGACGCCGCGGACTCCGGTGAGATCGTCGACCGAGTCCGCCGGGCCGGAGACGATGAGCACGTCGCCGCCGGCGAGTTCGCGTGTGACGCTGAATCCGTCGCGTTCGAGCCGGCGACTGACCCCGTTTCCGCCGCCGAGCACGATGTATCGCGCTCTGCCGTCCGCCGCGCTGGCGTGGCCGGCGAACGTGAGTGATGCACCCGCTGCACCGATGCCTTTCAGTAAATCTCGTCTGTCGATATTCATGCTAACACCCCCCGTGAATAGAGGTATCATGTGGTTAGGCAAATATCGCCAAATAGTTTTTGATTGCCAACTATATTGATGTTGAATTATATTTACTGAGATAATTTCCATCTTCGCACCGAGAATAGCGAACCGAGAGAGGGAGTCCGTGGGTGCACTCGTTTTGCGTCGGGCGTTCGTTCGAGTCGAGACGATCAGAACACTCGCGTCTCTCGCTGGCGCGACGAGAACGACCGTGACGTACTCTCCGTACCTTCCCGAAAAAGGTCCGACCGGTCTACAGCCGCTTCGACACGTACGGCCCGTCCTGCTGGTAGCCGAGCTTGTTCCGGTAGTACTCCCGCGCGCCGATCCCCGAGATGATCGCCAGCTTTCGGTAGCCCGCGTCGCGAGCGAGTTCCTCCGCGCGTTCGAGGAGTCGAGTGCCGTACCCCTGGTGCTGCCAGTCGCCGTCGCCGCCGATGGCGACTTCGGTACCGTAGACGTGGAGCTCGCGGATGAGCGCGGCGTCCTCCAGTTCGCGGCGGACCGCGTCGCTCTCGGTGCCGGGCGCGCCCGGCTGATCGGGGGCGAAGGAGGGGAATCGCAGGCGACAGAACCCGACGAGCAGGTCGCGGACGGGATCCTCGAAGGAGATGAAGTGCTCCGTCCCGCCGCCGGCCTCGTAGGTCGTGACGCCGAGTTCGACGTCGTCCGGGTCGGGATCGGCGTCGTTGTGGCCGACTTCCCGTGCGCGGATGTCGCGCTGGGTGATCCCCTTCTCCTCGGCCCGCTTGGCGGCGAGCTGTCGGAGGTTGGACTTCCAGACGCCCCCTTCGATGAAGTCCGCCGGGATGTCGCGCTGGACGCGCTGGAGCCGGGTGTACTTCGGGATGAGATCCATCACTTCGGCGACGACGTCGGCGGCTTCCTCGTTCGAGAGCGGCTCGAACTCGTCGCGGCGCCACCGGTCGTACACGCGCGTCCCCCCGACGACGAGCGTCGGGTAAATCTTGAGGTAGTCCGGCCGCCAGTCGGGATTGTCGAACAGCTGGCGGAAGTCCTCGATACACATCTCCCGCGTCATCCCCGGCTGACCGGGCATCATGTGGAATCCCACCTTGAACGCGGCGTCGCGCAGGCGGCGGTTGGCGTTTCGAGAGGCCTCGTTGCCGTGCCCGCGGTGCATCTCGCGGTTGATCCGCTCGTAGGTCGTCTGCACGCCGACCTCGACTTTCGTGCCGCCGAGATCGAGCATCCGGTCGATCTGTTCGGGGTCACACCAGTCCGGCTTCGTCTCGAACGTGGTGCCGATGTTGCGGATCGCGTTCGTCTCGTTTTCGGCGATCACGTCCTCCAAGTACTCGAACTCGACCTCCTCGGGGGCGGGCGCGAACGACTCGCCTTCCGCGGGCTCGGGATCCGTGTCGAGATCGTAGTCGTTCATCGCCTGCAGCGCGCGCTTGACGAACCACTCTTGGTAGTCGTGCGAGCGCGCCGTCATCGTCCCGCCCATCAGGATGAGTTCGACCTTGTCGACCGGGTGGCCGATCTTCCGGAGCTGTTCGAGCCGGAGCGTCACTTGGCCGTACGGGTCGTAGTCGTTCTGTTTGCCGCGGGCAGCGGCGGGCTCGTGGCCCGTGTACGACTGCGCCGAGGAGAACTCCGAGGCGGGGCCGCCGGGACAGTAGAGGCACTTCCCGTGCGGGCACAGCTTCGGTGAGGTCATGATCGCGACCGGCGAGACGCCGGAGGCGGTCCGGACCGGCTTCCGCTGGACGACCTCGATCACGTCGTCGCGGTGCTCGTCCGGGGCGTGGTCCAGAATCTCGGTGTTCTTCGGCACCTTCGGCGAGGAGAACTCCGAGCAGGCGTCGAGCTTGGCGGATTCGAGGTCGTCGCGGTCGATCTCGCCGGCGAGGATCCGGTCGACGAGGTGCTCGCAGGTCCGGACGAACGCCTCCGATTCCGCATCTCCGCCGTCGCCCTCGCTTCCGGCGTCCGCGTCACTCGCCGCGTCGGTACTCATTACCCTCCGATCGTCGGGTTTCGGAGTTAAGGGTGTCGCACCGGGAGAACCGGCCGGTTTTAGGTGGGTCCTCCCGTAGCCGTCGCCGTGTTACGGAAGGACCTCCTGCGCGTCTCCCGAGCCGGCGGCGGATTCCGTCCCCGGTTCACGACGCGAGAGCATCGACCCCTCGCGGCTCGGGTGCTCGGGACCTTCGAGTCCCACGTCGGCGAGCGACGCGGCGACCTCGACGACGCCCTCGACGCGCTGGAGGCGGAGGCCGCCGAACGGGGCGGAGACTTCAAACTCGTCAGGGGGCTCGCGGCGCTCGTCGAGCGCGAGTGCGTCTTCGAGACGCGGGCACCGGTCCCGCCGCGTCGTGTCCGACGAGCGGCGTTCGAGGCGGCGGAGGCGGTCGGGGTCGCCAGCGAATCGGAGCGCGAGGCCGCGATCGGTCGCGCCGCAGACGCGCTCGGAATCGAGAGCGAGGCGATCGCGGCCTCGCTGTACGCCGACCGCGACGTCAACGAGGTCCTCGTCGACGCCGACGTTCGGTGGGACTCCGACTCGCTGTTGGCGCAGTACGACCTCTCGCTCGCGCAGACGGCCCTCTTCGACGCCACCGAGGTCCGTGTGCGATCGAACGACCCGAAGCGACTCGTCTCCGCGGTCAAGCGGCTCCGGCTGATGTACGAAGTGGAGCAGACGCCCGAGGGCCGCGAACTCGTCGTCACCGGTCCGGACGCGCTCTTCTCGCGCACCCGCCGGTACGGGACCGCGTTCGCGCGGCTGCTCCGGACCGTGGCGGGGTCCGCGGAGTGGGAGCTGACGGCGACGATCGACGACCGCGGGCGCGAGCGCACCATGCGCCTCTCCGACGGCGACGTGGCGGTCCCAGGCGTCGAGCCGGTCGCGGAGCCGGCGTTCGACAGTGGCGTCGAGGCCGACTTCGCCGGGCGGTTTCGCGGGCTCGACCTCGACTGGACCTTGGTGCGGGAGCCGGAGCCCCTCGAAACCGGAACGCGGGTGATGATCCCGGACTTCGCGTTCGACTACGACCACGCCGACTTCCGCCTCTTCTTCGAGGTGATGGGCTTTTGGACGCCCGAGTACGTCGCGAAGAAGCTCTCTCAGCTCGCTGACGTGGAGGACGTGGATCTGCTGGTCGCCGTCGACGAGAGCCTCGGCGTCGGCGAGGCGATCGCCGCGCGCGACCACCGCGTGGTGACCTACTCGGGGACCGTTCGAGTAAAGGGAGTCGTCGACGTGCTCCGCGAGTACGAGGCCGAGTTCGTCGCGGACGCGGCCGCCGACCTCCCCGAGTCGCTGTCGCCCGACGCGGACGCGACCGGGCTCGACGAACTCGCCGACGCACACGGCGTGAGCGTCGAGGCGATAGAAGACAAGGCGTTTCCCGAGCACGAGCTCGTCGGTCGGACGCTCGTGCGGCCCGCGGTGCTGGAGGCGGCGAGCGAGCAGGTCGAGGCGGGAATGTCGCTCTCGGCCGCCGAGTCGGTGCTCGACGAGCGCGGGATCGACGACGCGAGCGCCGCGCTCTCGCGGCTCGGGTTTCGAGTGGAGTGGGAGGGGCTCGGCGGCGGGACGCTGCGAGAGAAAGGGAAGTAGGGGCGAGAGCGTCGGAGAGCAGATAGCGACGACCGCCGGGATCGACGCGATATGTGAAATTCGACAACGTCGCCGACGACTGTTTATAACTGAATGAGGCGTCGGCGCGCGCTCGTGAGCGGCCGATCCGGCGGCCGCGAACGACGCCGCGCGAGGTCGCCGGCGCTACGCGCCGGCTGCCAGAGAATCTTCGATTCTCGCTGGACGCGGTGAGCGCTCGAAGAGCGCGAACCGCGAGGCTGGGGAGGTATGAGGCCGTGCGGTGCAGTCGGGGGAGGACTCAAAGGGGAAGCCGCGAGGGCGAAGGTGGCCGCAGCAAGCACCGCAGCGAGCGATAGCGAGCGAGGAGCGCAACAAGGCTCCCGAGCCGTCGCGGCTGGGGATTTGAGGGTGTTCACCGCGAAGTTACCGATCACGTCCCGTCGAGCGGTTGGGGCTTTGGATGCCTTCGCCGTGTTACTCAGATCTACTTGTTCGCCACGAGGAGAATCTATTACTCCACGACCGGTAGGTCCGCCCGACTCCCCTTCGGCACGACGGAGCGAAGCTCGTCGTAGAGGTACAGCCCCACCCCGATCGGTGCCTGTCCGCCGGCGATCTCGTGCGTCGCGATCAGGTATCCCCAGTCGCCGTCCCACTCGGGGATATCCTGGTCGTCTCCGGCCATGAAGGTGACAGCCTGCTCGGGGTCCAGTTCGATCACGCACTTCGTCGCGTGGTGCCCGAACCGGGTGACCGCCCGACTCGTCGGCTTCCAGTGCTCCTGTCGCGTCCGGAGGAAGGTCATCCCGATCGCCTCCACCGCGCTGGGATCGGTCGCCTCGCCGTTGAAGATCCAGACCTTTCCGGCGCCCTTCTCCCAGAAGCTGTATCCCTCGAAGACGCTCCGGTCGATCCCGAACCGCTCCGTCCACCAGTCGAGCACCTCCCGTCGGCTCGCGCGTCCGTCGACCTCGCGATCGGCGGGTGTCTCTGGGAGGCGATCGAACCGCTGTCCGTCGTTGGTGAGGGACTCGCCCTCCGCGTCGCCGGCGGAGCCCGTGTCGCCGCTCATGCGCCCGCCTCCTCGCCGTCGCTGGCGGCGTCAACGTTCCCCCCGCCGACGCGCAGCTTCGCGCAGAAGAACCCGCCCGTGTCGTTGTGGTGCGGATAGACGCGGTGCGCGCGGGTGACCGAATCATGGTACGTCTCGCCGTCCCACTCGGTGACGCCGGGCACCGTGTCGAGCGGGAGGTCGAACTCGACGATATCGCAGTCCTCGTTCGCGAGGACGTGGTCGAGCACCGCCTCGTTCTCCTCGGGCGCGAACGTGCACGTGGAGTAGACGACGGTTCCGCCCGGACGGGTCGCCTGCACGGCCCGCGCTAAGATCCCCTTCTGTATCCCGGCGACGCCGTGGACGTGATCGAGCGTCCACTGGTCGACGACGTCGGGGTTCTTCCGACAGGTCCCCTCGCACGAGCAGGGAGCGTCGACGAGCGCGCGGTCGAACTCGTCGAACGCGAGCGGCTTCGTCGAGAAGTTGCGCGCGTCCTGGTTCGTCACGATCGCGTTCGTCACGCCGAGTCGCTCGGCGTTGTGCCGGAGCGCGGAGAGTCGACCGAGGTTGTTGTCGTTGGCGACGACCGTTCCCTCGTCCGCCATCGCGTCCGCGATCTGCGTCGTCTTGCTGCCGGGGGCCGCGCAGGCGTCCCACACGCGCTCGCCGGGCCGCGGGTCGAGCGCGAGCCCCGGCAGCACGGAGACCTCCTCCTGCCCGTGGGTCCATCCGTGGACGTACGGCCAGTTGCCGCCGGGGTTCCCGTCCGGAAGTCGAAACAGGCCGTCGTGCCAGTCGACGGGCTCGTAGGCGACGCCCTCCTCGTCGAAGGCCCGACGGACCCGATCGGGGGAGGCGGCGATCTCGTTCACGCGGACGACCGACGGGAGCGGGCGATCACAGGCGGCGCGGAACGCGGTCGCGTCGTCGACGAGCGGCTCGTACCGCTCTAACGGATTCATGGTCTCCGTTTCGCGTCGGTCCGTTTGTCGGTTTCGGGACGGAGGCGAGCGAACGACCGCTCGCGCCTTACATTTAGGTTACTGCCCGGAGTACGCGAACACATGACACGCATCTCCGTCATTGACGACGACATTTCGCTTGACGAACCGACGCTGGTGGAGGGATTCCCCGGGGTCGGCCTCGTCGGCAAGATCGCGACCGACCACATGATCGAGACCCACGAGATGGATCACTACGCGAACGTCCACTGCGACGGGCTCCCGCGGGTGGCCGTCTACCGCGACGACAACCCGACGGTGACGACCCCCGTGCGGCTGTACGCCGACGAAGAGCGCGACCTCGTCGCGCTCCGCAGCGACGTGCCGGTGAACCCCAGCGCCGCGACCGAGGTCGCCGGCTGTCTGGAGAGCTGGTTCGCGGAGACGGCGGTGTTCCCGATCTTCCTCTCCGGGCTGGGCCACGAGAAGGGGGAGGAGCCGCCGGCGCTCTACGGGATCGCGACCGGCGACGGCGGCGAGGCGCTTGACCGTGCCGACATCGGGGACCCGCCCGAGGCCGGACTCGTCTCCGGGCCGACGGGCGCGATGCTCGCAGAAGCCTTGCAGCGCGACCGCGACGCCGTCGGCCTCGTCGTCCAGTCGGACCCGCAGTTCCCCGATCCCGAGGCCGCGCGCGTCCTCATCCGAGAGGGGATCGACCCGATCGCGGGAACCGACACGCCGACCGACGGACTCGTCGACCAAGCGAGCGAGATCCGGGAGGCGAAGCGGGCCTTCGCCGAGCGGATGCAGAAGGCCAACGAGGAGAGCACGCAGGCCGAGCCGCTGAAGATGTTCCAGTAAGCGACGCGCGAGTCGGCCGGAGGGCGTCAGTCGTCGGCCGGAGGAGGGCAATCGTCGGCCGGAGGAGGTCAGTTGTCGCTCGCACCGGTCGATCCGTCGCTCGCCTCCAACTCGTCGAGGATCGGTCGGTACTTGAGCTGGACCTCGTCCCACTCGCGGTCCGGGTCCGAGTCGGCGACGAGCCCGACCCCGGCGAACAGCGTCGCGCGGCGCGGGTTCGCGACCGCGGAGCGGATCGCGACCGCGAACGCGCCGTTCCCGGCGGCGTCGATCCAGCCGACCGGTGCCGCGTACCACCCTCGGTCGAACGGCTCCGTCTCGTGGATCGTTTCGAGCGCCCGGTCCGGCGGGAGACCGCCGACGGCCGGGGTCGGGTGAAGCGCTTCGACCAGTTCGAGCACGTGTCTGTCGGCGTTCAGCTCGGCGGTGATGGGCGTGTGGAGGTGTTGGACCGTCGCGAGCCGGCGCACCCGACGCTCTCCCGCGGCGATCGACGCGGCAAACGGTTCCAGCTGTTCGCGGACCGTCTCGGCGACGAGTTCGTGTTCGTGAACGTTCTTGTCGTCGTCGAGCAGCTCTCGTGCGAGCCACTCGTCTTCCGCCGGCGTCTCACCGCGACCGGTGGTGCCCGCCAGCGCGTCCGTCTCGACCGTCCGACCGCGGAGCGCGACCAGCCGCTCGGGCGTCGCACCGAAGAACGCGCTCCCGGTCGCGTCGGGCTCGAAGTAGTAGCGGTGACAGTCCGGATACTTCTCCGCGAGCCGGTCGAGCGTCGCCGCGCGCGGGAAATCGGCGGCGAGGTCCGCCTCCAACGCCTGCGCGAGGACGACCTTTTGGAGGTGACCGCCGCGGATCCGATCGACCGCGGCCTCGACGCCCTCGCGCCAGGCGGTCCGACTCATCGTGCGACGGCTCGCGGTTATTCCCGGGCGCGGAGGGCGAGAGGCCTCCGGCGTCAGCCCCGAGAGACGGTCGACCTCGGCTGCGAGACGCTCCTCGACCTCGTCGACGGAGGTCGCCGAGCCGGTCGCGTTCACGGTGAGCCACGTGCCGTTGTCCGCGAACGTCACCTGCACGCGCGGGAGGACGAACCGAGCCTCGGGGAACGGTCCCCACGGGTCGCCGTCACACCCCCCTTCGTGGAAGGCGAACCCGCCGAAGAGTCGCGGACGGGCGGCTTCGGTACCGGCGTGGACGTCGCCCGAGTCGAACAGTTCGTCCGCCGTGGACCGGATCTCCGCGAATCGCTCCGCACCGCTCGCGGTCAGCGTCGCCGCGGCGCCGCTGGCGAGGATCAGCGCGTCGTTCGGTGCACTCCAGGTCATCCGTGGAGCCGACAGCGCGTCGAACGCGGCCGCAAACGTGGGCGGATCGATGGCGGTGGTCCGGCTGACGAGAGTCGGTTGCGAGGTCGATCGCGCCCGTTCCATTAGCCCGAGGTCGGGGCCGGGGAACCTTTATCCTGACTATCACGGGGGTTCGTGAGGTGGACGGGGGAGCCCGGGCGTTCGCGTGCTCAGCTGTACCGTTCCTCGTTCCACGGGTTCGCCGTGTCGCTGTATCCACGCTTCTCCCAGTAGCCGAGCTCTTTCCCCGTGAGGAACTCGACGCCCGAGACCCACTTCGCTCCCTTGTACGCGTACTTCTGTGGGGTGACGACCCGGATCGGTCCCCCGTGGTCGGCGGGAAGGTCGTCGCCGTCGTAGCCGTACGCGAACAGCACGCCGTCTCGGGTGCACTCGTCCAGTGCGAGATTCGTCGTATAGCCGTCGAGCGCGTGGAAGAGGACGTGTTCGGCGTCGTCCCGAACGCCGGCCAGCTCGACGATATCGGCGAACTCGACGCCGGTGAACGCGCAGTCGAACTTGCTCCAGCCGGTGACGCAGTGGAAGTCCTGTCGCTGCGTCACCGCGGGGAGGTCGCGGAACGCCGACAGCGAGTACGACAGCGGCTCGTCGACCGCCCCCCAGACCTCGAAGGCGAATGAATCGGGGTCGACGGAGGGCGTTCCGCCCTTCGAGAGCACGGGGAACCGGTCCGTCTCGCGCTGCCCGGGCGGGAGTCGCTCGTCGCCGTACTCGCGATAGAGGTCGGTGAGGTCCTCGATCTCCGGATCTCCGGTGCCCTGATCCTCGCTCGCGGTACCTGATGTAGTCATACGTATCGAGACGGCGTCCGGTCACCTATGAATGTCGCTCCGCGCTGAGCCGTCGCTCGAACGCTCCTTACTGTCTCTAGAAAACATCAATAATAATATGGTATTTTCGGATTTTCTAACGTAGGTTGGGGTGGCTTGAATTGAAATTACTGAGTTCCCCAGTCGAGCTTTCTCATAACCGTATCGCCGACGCCAAATTTATATACCCATTGCCATTACTCCCGGACAGGAAATGCCACGAGTAGAGATAACCGTGCCGGAGCATCTGGAGATGCAGATCGCCCAGATGGTCGAGCAGGGTGAGTTCCTCAACCGTGAGGAAGCGGTCGAGGAACTCCTGTCGACGGGGATCAAGGCGTACAAAACGAGCGGTCCGATGGAGGATGACGACTCCGGTGGGTTCGAAGACGAGGGGATGATGGGCCACGAAGACGAGTACGTCTTCTGACCGTCCGGTACCGTACGGCACGAGAAACCGTCTGACGGAACCGTGCGTGTACCCCTCAACAACCCTTATAGGGCGTAGGCTACGTATTTAGGCGTATGCACAAGGACGAACTGCTCGAACTCCACGAACAGATGGTGACGATCATGGAGCACTTCCGCAGCCACGAGACGGTCGATAGCGCCCTTTTTGACCCCTACGACGAGCTCGACGTCGACCCCTCGCACGTCCATAAATCCAAGAGCGAGCACAAACACGCCGTGTTCGTGCTCGGTAACGCGCTCGCGAACGCCATGAGCGAGGACGAGTTCTCCCCGGCCGGCCGCGTCGGTAAACGGATGGAGGAACTCGCCGACGACGCGGAAAGCAAGATCTGAATCAGGTCCGAGACCCCCGGCCGCGTCGAGCTGAAAGCGAGAGCGAAAGCGAGTCGCTCGGCGAGCGGCGGGAAGTTCCGCGTCGGCCCGACCCGCGGATTGATATGCGACCACCCGCTCTCTCCTCCACATGATCGCGGACGCGCTGACGTCGGACGCCGCTCACCTCGTCGTCGGTGCCGTCCTCGTCGCCGTCGCGCTCATCGCCGTCTACCGGACGGATCGCCCCGACGGCGCGTGGACGCGACAGCTCCGGTCGCGGTTCCTGTTGGGCGTACCGTGGGGGACGCTCGTGGTCGTCGTCGCCGTCGTCGCCGTCTACCTCTTCGTACAGCGCGGGATCGAGAACCCGAATCGACCCGTGGTGATCCCGTTCCGATCGTGGTCGTACTTCTATCCCGAAGGGATGCTCTGGTCCGGCTTCGCCCATTCGAGCCGGGGCCACATCACCGGGAATCTGCTGTCGACGCTCGTCGCCGGCGCGCTCGCCGAGTACGCGTACGGTCACTTCCCGGGCGGCCGCGGCGTCGACGACGACACGGGAACGCTTCGGTCGCATCTCCCGCGATCGGTCGCCCGCGAGGACGTGGCCGACTCGCTCTGGGGCCTGGCCGATTCGATCCCGAGCCTCGGCTCGCTGCGCCGAGCCGTCGCCGCGCCTCCGCCCGCATCGAATCCGTACGTCCGGGCGTTCGTCGTCGTTCCCGGCGCGATGCTGACGTTCGGGTTCGTCTCCTCGCTGTTCGCGCTCGGTCCCGTGATCGGGTTCTCCGGGGTCGTCTTCGCGCTGTGGGGGTTCGCACTGCTCCACTACCCGGTCGGGACTATCGCGGCGCTGACCGGCGCAACCCTCGTAAACGTCGCGTACGAAACGCTCCGAAACCCCGTCGTCGTCGCCGAGGCGAGCGGCTCGTACGGGCCCCCGAGCTGGGCGAACATCGCCGTGCAGGGACACGCGATCGGGCTTATCTCCGGGGTCATCGCGGCGGTGCTGCTGATACGGTATCGGCGCCGCAGCCGTCGACGACGGTCGCTCCTTCGGGGGCGAGATCGGACTCACACCGCCGGGCTCGTCGCGTTCGGTGCAGTCCTCCTGTTCGGCGCGTCCCGTCGACTGTGGGCCGTGTACTGGTACCTCGGGAACGAGCGGTACGAGCTCTACCGGGCGCTCGGTCTCGGACTGGTCGCCGTCCTCGCCGCGGTCGTCGCCGTCGCGGTCGCCGGGCGAGACGAGCCGTTCCGTCCGGACCTCGCCGTTCCGAACCCGGAGACCGTCCGCGACGCGATGCGATCGGCTACCCCGGCCGCAGTCGGGCTCCTCCTGTTAGTCTCGGCGCTGGCTCTCGTCGCGGGACCGGGTGTCGTCCCGAACCTCGTCACCGTCGGCGAGGGCGACCTCCCGGGCGATCCGATCGAGGTGGAGGGGTATCAGGTGACGTACGCGGAGGGCGTCGAGGACGAGGTGGTGAACGTCGTCGATATCGAGGCGTTCGGGCGGTCCACCTCGGTGCAGACCTCCGGTGTGATCGTCAAAAACGCCGATCGAGAGATCTGGACCACGGCGGTCTCGCGCGGGAACCTCGCCTTCTGGGGGTACCGCGCGGTCGACGTGGGCGGGACCGGCTGGCGCGAGACGGTGTGGGTCCAGCGGACCGGGTGGGTCGCGACGAACGGCGGACCGACGTATCGGGTCGACGGGCTCCACGACGAGACGCGGTCGACGCTGTTCGCGAGCGATCCGGCTCGGGCGGAACCGCGAATCGACGGGCGAAACGTGAGTATCGCGGCGGTCGAGGGCGGATTCGAACTCCGAGTCGACCGCGAAGGAACGACGGAATCCGCCCCGTTCCCGGCGGCGAACGAGTCCGTGACGCTACAGGGGGTCTCGTTCGTCCGCGACGGCGACCGGATCGTCGCGGAGCGCGGAGAGACGCGGGTACAGATCGCTCAGCGGGAGCAGTACGAGGGACGGCAGTAGCGGCACACGACAACATTCGAACGCCGGGTGCCGGAACGACGCGCGTCGAGCGGAGCGTCGGTACCGCGAACTCAGCGCCACTCGATCCGGTACACTTCGGCGTCGATGTCGCGAGCGGCGTCGGTGTGGTGGTCGAACTGCGCCGCCAACTCGAACGCCGCCGCGAACGCGTGAGTCACCTCGCCGCCGTTGTCGGCGGCGAACGATTCCACGAACGCCCGGCTCCCGCCGTTGTGAACCGAGTACGAGACGTCGGCGATTTCGCTCGCGGTCGAGAGGAAGCCGCGGTCGGCGTTGCGGTTTCCGTCTTGTGCGCCGAACGGCGGATTCATCACGACCGTGACCGGGTCCGGAATACGGAGCGGGAGCCGCGTCGCGTCGGCTTGGACCCAGTGGACCGGCGCGCTCGCCGCGACCCGTCGCTCGTTGGCCGACGCGGTCGTCAGCGCGGACCGGTCGAGTTCGATTCCGAAGACGCGCGCGGGACCGCGGAGGGCGGCGGCGAGCGCGAGCATCCCCGTGCCGGTGCCGAGGTCGACGACGGTGCGACCGTCAACGTCGCCGTGAAGGTCTGCGAGGTGGACGACGTGGGCGGCCAGATCCGGCGGCGTCGGGTACTGTTCGAGCGCGACGCGGGGGTCTTCGAAGCCAGCGACCACGCCGAGCTTCGTCGCGAGCGAGCGCTTCGTCGCCATCGCTAGGCGGCGCCGTCCCCGGTCCGAACGAGTTCGACGCCTTCGCGCCGAGCTCGTTCGGCGAGCGCCGACAGCGCCGGTTCGGCCACGCCGGAGTCGACGACTTCGTCGAGTCGGACCGCAATTCTGCCGGCGCCGAGGAACGCGGCGGCGCGAACGAACTCGCGCAAGCGGTCCGCCTCGCGCTGGATCGCGAGCGTGTCGTCGTCGTCGAACCGAGCGTCGACCGCCAGCGTCGCGGGCTGGTAGCCGCGCGCGGACAGCTCGGTCTTGATATCGCGTAGGTGCTCGGGTGCGGTGCTTTCGAGGTCGGCTGCGTCGATGACGATGGGATCGACTGCTGCCGGTCGACACCCGTCGAGCGTCGCCGCAATTCCGTCGGGCTCCGTCGTGCTCATACTCGTCATATGTTATAGTAATACAAAAGCATTACTCAATGCTCAGTAGTAATATGTTGTCGGGGGAACGACCGCACACCGAATAGATATCGACCGTATCCAACGGTCACGTTTCGTGTTCACGGAGGCGTCGCAGAGACTCCGTTCGGAGCCGTACCCGACAGTGTCGTAGAAGGTAGACACACCGTTCGACCCGTAAAACGCCCCAAATACCCGTTTGAGGTCGGAGTCTTCGTTTCTTGTCAGCTGATATATGGGACAAAGGTTTAAATGCGGCAGTAACCAGAAACCTTATAATGGAACGTCCGAGCCGCCAGCGTCAACAGGAGCGAGACACAGAGCGAGAGTCGGACGAGGAAACGCTCACTTGTCCGGAGTGTGACTCCGAGAGCATCGTCACGGACGCCGACCAAGAACTCGTCTGTGAGGATTGCGGGCTGGTACTCGACGAACAGAATATCGACCGCGGACCGGAGTGGCGCGCGTTCAATCACAACGAACGGCAGTCGAAGTCGCGCGTCGGTGCCCCCATCACCGAAACGATGCACGACAAGGGGCTGACGACGACGATCGACTGGAAGGACAAGGACGCGTACGGCCGCTCTCTCTCCTCGGAGAAGCGGTCGCAGATGCACCGCCTGCGCAAATGGCAGGAGCGGATCCGCACGAAGGACGCGGGCGAGCGGAACCTCCAGTTCGCGCTCTCGGAGATCGATCGGATGGCCTCGGCGCTCGGGGTACCGCGATCGGTACGGGAGGTCGCCTCCGTCATCTATCGACGCGCCCTGAACGAGGATCTCATTCGCGGACGCTCGATCGAGGGCGTCTCCACCGCCGCGCTCTACGCCGCCTGTCGGCAAGAGGGCATACCGCGATCGCTCGACGAAGTGGCCGACGTGTCGCGCGTTCCGCAGAAGGAGATCGGCCGGACGTATCGCTACATCTCACAAGAGCTCGGGTTGGAACTCAAGCCGGTCGACCCGAAACAGTTCGTGCCCCGCTTCGCTTCTGCGCTCCAACTCAGCGAGGAGGTCCAGTCGAAGGCGACAGAGATAATCGACGTTTCGGCCGAACAGGGGCTTCTCTCCGGGAAGTCTCCGACCGGGTTCGCGGCCGCCGCGATCTACGCTGCCTCGCTACTCTGTAACGAAAAGAAGACCCAACGCGAAGTCGCCGATGTCGCACAGGTCACCGAGGTCACCATCCGCAACCGGTATCAGGAGCAGATCGAAGCGATGGGATTCCGGTGAGCACGGTCACGCCTTGACATCCTCCCCGCGCTAAAGCGCGAGGCTTTCTCCTCGATTCTCCGTAAGCTGTCCGAGGACCGCGACGGGCTGAGACCAACAGCCTTCGGGTACCGCGACGGGCTGAGACCCGCGGCCTCCGGAAGTCGAGGATCGTGATCGGGTTTTTAATCGATACCGGGCGTATCTGCGGACAGCATGTACTCCGAGATCCTCGTACCGACCGACGGAAGCCCGGCGTCGAACGCCGCGATCGAACACGCGATCGACCTCGCGAAACAGTACGACGGCCGACTGCACGCCCTCTACGTCGTCGACGGCGCGGCGTACTCGACGCTCGAAGCGGGGGCGGAGATCGTCGTCGAAGCGCTCGAATCCGAGGGGAAGGAGGCAACGAATCGCGTCGCCGACGCGGCCAACGCCGCTGGCGTCGACTGCACGACGAGCGTCACCACCGGTACCGCCTATCGGTCGATCACTGACTACGTCGAGGAACACGGGATCGACATAGTCGTCATGGGTACGCACGGTCGGAAGGGACTCGACCGGTACCTGCTCGGCAGCGTCACCGAACGAGTCGTCCGGACTTCGGAGGTTCCGGTGCTCACGGTCAGACAGCCGACGGATGAGTGAGCACCGACTCGCGGAACCGCTGCCGACTATCAACAGGTGACACGTATGCGAGATTGGTTATCACACCGCGTCGTCTCTTCGCCGGACGACACCGCGCTCGTTCGCGCCGAGGACGGCGAGTCGTGGACGTACACTGACCTCGACCGGCTCGTTTCGGAGACGGCGGGCCGGCTCGCCGCGCACGGGATCGAAGCAGGCGACAGGCTTGGAGTCCTCACACCGCCGTACGTCGGCACGGTCGGGCTGATTCACGCCGCGATGCGGATCGGGGCGACGTTCGTGCCCCTCGGGGAAGGGATGACTGAGCGCGAGCTCGCCGAGCGGATCGACCGATCCGATCTCGCCGCCGTCGTCTGTGCCGAACCGACCGAAAGTGAGGCGATCGGGGCCGTCAAGCGGAGCGATTCGGTTCCGGTCTTCTCCGTCGACGAGCCCACGGCCGAGGCCGTCACCGGCGTTCACGACGTCGACCCCGACCCCGTCGATCCCCCGGAGTGGGGGTTCTCGGACACGCTCTGTATCTTGTTCACGTCCGGGACGACGGGCGATCCGAAGCCCGTCCCGCTCACGGCCGGGAACGTGTACAGCTCCGCGGTCGCGTCCGCATTCCGGCTGGGCGTCGACCGGGGCGATCGGTGGCTGGTATCGCTCGCGCTTCACCACATGGGCGGGCTCGCACCGGTGTATCGCTCCGTGCTGTACGGCACGACGCTGGTCCTCAGGGAGGGCTTCGATCCCGGCGGGACCGCCGACGACATCGACGCGTACGACGTCACCGGCGTCTCGCTCGTCCCGACCATGCTCCAGCAGATGCTCGACAGGCGGGGGACCCTCTCCGACTCGCTCCGAACGGTACTGCTCGGCGGTGCCCCGGCCCCGAGCGAACTTCTCGAACGCTGCCGCGGGTACTCGGTTCCCGTCTACCCGACCTACGGGATGACCGAGGCGGCCTCGCAGATCACGACGGCGACACCGCGGCAGACGAAGGGCCGGTTGGAAACCGTCGGTAGACCGGTCTTCGGCACCGATGTGACGGTCGTCGACGAAGACGGCGACGTCGTCGACCCCGGAGAGACAGGGGAGATCGTCGTCGACGGGCCGACGGTGACTCCCGGGTACATCGATCCCGATTCGGGGGATTTCGACCGGTCGTCGTTCGGACCACACGGTCTCCACACCGGCGATGTCGGCCGCGTCGACGAAGACGGGTTTCTCTACGTGCTCAACCGGCTTGACGATCGGATTATCACCGGCGGGGAGAACGTCGAACCGGGGGAGGTTGGCGACGTACTCCGCGGCTTCCCCGAGGTCGAGGACGTCGCGGTCGTCGGGGTCGACGACGACGTGTGGGGCGAGCGGGTCTCCGCACTCATCGCGGTCGGCGATCGGAGCGCCGCCACGAACGAGGTCGATACGGACGAGGTCGATACGGACGAGGTCGATACGGACGAGGTCGATACGGACGAGGGTGCGACAGGCGAAAGTGCGACAGACAGCGGAGAGACGAGTGTATCAGATGAGGATTCGGTCCCGTCTGACACGGACACGAGCGCATCCGGCGAGGATGCGAGCGGACCGGATCCGGACGACGACAGCGCAGCCAATGCCGACGCCGAGGCGGGCACGGCCACCGACGGATGTGCGGATCGAGACGACCGCGAAGACGTGACGCCCATCGACGAGAGCTCGCTCGTCACGTTCGCTCGGGAGCGACTCGCCGGGTTCAAGCTCCCGAAAACCATTGCGTATGTCGACGAGCTTCCACGGACGGTGTCGGGAACCGTCGACCGGGAGGCGGCCCGGACGATCCTTCGCGAGCGGGGACACGATCCGAGAGAGAGTCTCGGTCGCGATCTCGAAACGGCTGGCTTCAAGCCGGCCGATCCGGCAGACCCCGCGTCATCGGACTCGGCTGACGCGCCAGCGCGCGACGGAGAGTCGACCGATGATACCGGCGAATCGATCGATGACGAGGACGAATTGCCGGGTGAGGGCGACGAATCGTCCGACGGCGATGACGCATCCGGGAAAGCCGAAGCGGCGGAGGGAGACGAGACGGCGGAGGGAGACGAGACGGAAGGCGACCACGCCACCAACTCTACGGAAAGCCAGCCAGTAAAATAAACACACCCGGTGTTTTCCGTTGTTCCACGAACGTTTTGACCACGGAGTCCGCAGATACGGCATGGATCTGCTCGACGACAGCATCGTGCCGGAACACGCACGAGCGGTGAAAGGCGAGGCCCGTGAGTTTGCAGCGGAACACATCGCCCCGAACGCCGAATCGTACTACGAATCGGGCGACTACCCGTGGGAGGTGTTGGAAGCCGGGATGGACGCCGGTCTCGTCGCGCAGGATATCGGCGAGGAATACGGCGGCAAAGGATACGACCTCGCCCAGATACTCGCGATCGCGGAGGAGTTCTACCGAGCCGACGCCGGCATCGCGCTCACGCTCCAGCTCGCGAGCTTCGGCTGCGAGATGGTCGAGCAGTACGGCACCGACGAGCAGAAGGAGGAGTACCTCCGGCCGGTCGCCGAGAACGACCAGATATCGGGGCTCGCCGTCTCCGAACCCGAGACCGGCTCCGACCTGGCGGGGATGACCACCAGCGCCGAGAAGGTCGACGGCGGCTACGAGATCACGGGCGAGAAGTACTGGGTCGGCAACGCCGTCGAGGCCGACTGGCTCACGGTGTACGCGAAGACCGGCGACGGCGAGGACCGCTACTCGAACTACACGCTGTTCATCGTCGAGACCGATTCCGACGGGTACGAGGCCGAGCACATCCCCGAGAAGATGGGGATGCGAGCCTCCAAACAGGGCCACATCGTCTTCGACGACTGCTTCGTCCCCGAGGAGAACGTCGTCGGCAGCGAGGGCGGCGGGTTCTACGTGCTCGCGGACTTCTTCAACCACGGGCGGATCGTCGTCGGAGGCCACGGACTCGGGCTCGCGGCCGCCGCCATCGAGGAGGCCGAGGAGTTCGTCCACGGGCGTAACGCCTTCGGGCGCACCGTCAACGAGTTCCAGGCCGTCCAGCACACGCTCTCCGATATGCGGATCGAGTTCGAGTCCGCTCGCGCGCTCAATTGGCGCGCCTGCGAGAAGGTCGCGAGTAACGAGGACGCGGGCTACTGGGCCGCGCTGGCGAAGACGAAGTCGACGGAGGTCGCCACCGACTGCGCCGAGAAGGGGATGAAGCTCCACGGCGGGCGCTCTATCCTCACCGACCGCCGGATCGCCCGCGTCTACCGCGACGTCCGGATTCCGGTGATCTACGAGGGCGCGAACGACATCCAGCGCAACCTGATCTACCGGCAGTCGCGGTGACGATCGCGAGGGTCAGAATCCGCGAGACCGGCAAGAAGCCGAGCAGAACGTGGAACTTACCCGGTTTGGGCGCGCACGAACGGTATGAACGAAGCGCTGCCGCTCGTTGAGGGCCTGTTCCCGCGAGGGATCACGCAGTACCTGATCGGCGGGGTTCTCATCGGGCTCGGGACGGCGATCATCTACGTCGGCACCGGGATCCACGCCGGGGCGAGCACCTTTCTCGAATCCACGCTCTCGTACGGCTCGAAGCTCCGTCGCTTTCAGCAACCGAAGTTCGTCGCCTCGCGCGACTGGCGGGTCGTGTTCACGCTCGGAATCGTCGCGGGCGCAGCGGGGTACTCAGTGGCGACCGGTGAGTTCGGCTGGACCACCGAGGTGCAGCCCTCGCGACTGTTCGTCGGCGGCATCCTCATCGGCATCGGTACGCGGCTCGGGAAGGGATGTACCTCCGGGCACGGCGTCTGCGGAGTGGGCTCTGGGTCGCAAACCTCGATCGTCAACGTCGCGGTATTCATGCTCGTCGCCATCGGCGTCGCACAGCTCGTCATGGCGCTGGGGGTGACGCCATGAGCGGCGCCGGCGTGATCGCGGACCACGAGAGTCACCCGCTGTTCCTGCCGCTCGTCTTCCTCGGCGGCGCGGTGTTCGGCGTCGGGCTCGCGGTCAGCCAGATGGCCCGCCCGGAGATCGTCTTGGAGTTCCTCCAGTTTCGGGACCTCGGTCTCGCGTTCGTGATGGGCGGTGCGAGCGTCGTCGTCGGTGTCACGTTCTGGGCGCTCACGCGATCCGGGCGGAGCGCACCGCTCACCGGAAAGCGGTTCGGGCGACGGCTCAAGTCGATGGACCGAGACGTGATGGTCGGCGGCGGAATCTTCGGTGTGGGATGGGGGCTCTCCGGGATCTGCCCCGGAGCGGCGTACGCGAGTCTCGGCATCGGGAACACCGTCATCCTCTACGGCGTGGCCGGGATGTTCATCGGCGCCTATCTACAGGGCTACCTGCGCGAAGCGCGTGCGGACACGGGGTCCCCAGCGACCGCCGACTGAGTCGGACCGTCACGAAGGAACGCCGACGGTCGCCCAGCCGTTGAGGCCGAGCGTCCGCAGGGGACGAAAACGCCAAGACGCCGGGCCGACACGTCTCCGTATGCGACTCGAGGATTACTGGGGGATCGGCCCGAAGACGAGCGAGCAGCTCGTCTCGGCGCTGGGAACCTCGCGTGCGGTCGAGGCGATCGAGGCGGCCGACGTCCGTGCGCTCGTCGACGCCGGACTGCATCGCGGTCGGGCGACGCGCATCCTCCGCCGGGCCAACGGCAAGGCTGGAATGGACGTCCTCGCCACCGGCGACACGCGATCGGTGTACGACGATCTCCTTTCGCTGGCGGCCGGTGACGCGCTCACCGACCACGCCGCCGACCGGATCCGCGTGCTGACGCCCCTCGTCGACCGCGACGCGGTCGCGTCCCGGCTCGACGCGGTCGTTGCCGCGCGTGACGCGTGGGACACGCTCGGCGAGAGTGAGCGCGAGGCCGTCGTCGCGGCGTTCGACGCGTACGACGAGGCCAGCGGTTCGGAGTTGGCGGCCGTGGAAACCGCCCTCGCGCTCCGCGACGCCGGGCTCACCGACGCGCCGTTCGCGGAGATCGGCGCGCTCGACGAGGCCGCGCTGCGCGACGCCGCCGACGCGCTCGCGGACGTACGAGGGACGATCGGTCCCGACGCCGACGGCGAGATCGAGGTCGCCGACGGCGCGGACGCGGAGCTGGATCGCCGCCGCGAGCGGCTGGCGGCCGCGAGCGAACTCGCGAACTCGGCGTTCGACGTACTCGACGCGGTCCGAGACGGCTCGCTTCGCGACTTCGAGGCGCTGGAGGCGGCGACGATCGATCACGTCGCCACGGAGACCGGCGTCGACCCGGCGACGGTCCGGGCGGCGGCACCGGACAACGCGCTCGACGCGGCCGACTTCGTCTCGGGGACGCTGCGGGAGCTCGTCTCGGAGCTGGAAGAAGCGGTCACCGAGCGCGAGGCGGCGGTCATGGCCGACATCCGAGAGCGGATCGGCGCGGCACGACTCGGCGGTGTCGAGAACGGAGACGCCTCCGACGACGAACACGACGAGAGCGAGCGCGGCGACGTCGCCCGCGCCGTCGACGCCGTCTCCGACGCCGCGTTCCTGGTATCTCTCGGCCGGTTCGCGGCCGAGCGCGACCTCGTGCGGCCGACCCTCGTCGACGACGGGATCGCGGTGCGGAACGCCCGGAACCTCTTCGTCGGCGACGACGTCCAGCCGGTGTCGTACGCGGTCGGGTCGCACTCGCTCTCGGACGCGTCGGGAGTCGCGAGCGCGGAGACGCCGCCGACCGGCGACCGCGTGAGCGTCCTCACCGGAGCGAACTCGGGCGGGAAAACCACCCTCTTGGAGACGCTGTGTGCCGTCGCTCTGCTGACGTCGATGGGGCTCCCGGTTCCCGCCGAGGAGGCAGAGGTCGGGTCGTTCGACCGGATCGTCTTCCATCGGCGACACGCCTCGTTCAACGCCGGGGTGTTGGAGTCGACGCTGAAGTCGGTGGTCCCCCCGCTCGTCGAGGACGGGCGCACCCTGATGCTCGTCGACGAGTTCGAGGCGATCACGGAGCCGGGACGGGCCGCGGACCTACTGAACGGCCTCGTCACGCTCACGGTCGACCGCGGCGCGCTCGGGGTGTACGTCACGCACCTCGCGGAGGACCTGAGCCCGCTCCCGGACGCCGCGCGGATCGACGGGATCTTCGCCGAGGGGCTCACGAACGACCTCGAACTCCGGGTCGACTACCAGCCCCGGTTCGGAACGGTCGGTAAGTCCACGCCGGAGTTCATCGTCTCGCGGCTCGTCGCGAACGCCCGGGACCGTGGAGTCCGCGCCGGTTTCGAGCACCTCGCCGGTGCCGTCGGCGAGGAGGCGGTCCAGCGAACGCTCTCCGACGCGGAGTGGACGGGTGGCGATGACTGACGACGAGCGAGCCGGACCGGATCGAATCCGGTCGATCGCCGTCCACCGCGAGGACGTTGCGACCGCCCTCGAAGCGACGCTCCGGAGCGATCGGACGGTCGTGTTGCGAGTCACGCCGCCCTTTTCGGGACGAATGCGTGCCCGTCTGCATACCGTCGGCCCGTCGGAGTCCGGCGATTCGAGCCTCGAGGCCGACACCGCCGAAGGTCCCGGTCCGATCCACGTCGACCCGCGCGATTTGGTCGACGGCCTCCCGCCGTACCCGGAGGTCGACGAGACCGCCGCGAAGCACCCCGACGCGGACGTCGAGACCCGTCGTGAGCGGCACGCGGAAGCCGTCGCGACGTGGCGCGAGCGGGTTCGAGAGTCGATAGTCTCGTCGATCACAGTCGGTGACGACGACGGGTCTAACGAGGGCGGAGACAACGGGGACGACAGAGACGGGGATGCGCTAACCGTCGACGTGACTGTTCTCGGGTGATCGGTTATCGACGTCTCGTGTGTCGAACGGAAAATCCGGGCGGGCTGCCGTACCGAGCGCTACAGCCGCAGTCGTTTGACGGCGGTACCGGCGGCGTCCGACGCGATGATCTCGGCGGCGTCTGCCGATGCGTCGCCCTCTGTTCGGGCGGCGGCGACGACGACCGTATTCGCGTCGAGGTCGGCGTCGAATCGGGCTTCGTAGGCACCCGCTTCCGGCGTGACGAGGACGGCGTCCTCGTCGGTGAAGACGGCGACGACGTCGCCGGTCGTCTCGCCGGAGACGGCGAGCTCGTCTCCGACGTACTCCGCGACGGCGTCGAGCTCCGGCTTCGCCGGGCGGTCGCGCTCGACGTAGCGGTCGCGGACGACCGTCGGCGTCTCGACCGGCTCGCCGGCTTCGACACCGTGTGCGAGCCGGATGTAGCCGGCCATCGTCCACGCCAGGGGGGTCGCTCCCCCTGTGCCCTCGCCGAACTCCCAGCCGTAGTCGGTCGGGTGCTCGCGGTCCCACACCTGTTCGGGGAGCATCCGTCCGGAGTTACCGAACCCGGCCATGGTCTCCAAGAGCGCGTCCGGTTCGAGGGCGTCCTCGTCGGTGCCGCCGAAGGCGTCCGGGCCGTCGGCGCGGGCGCGTAGCTCGTACTCGCCGCGCTCACCGGTGAAGATCGGCCACAGCCGTCCGCGGCCGTCGCCGGTTCCCGCCCACGGGGCGCCGGGATCGCCGGTCGCGATCTCGCCGTAGGCGTCTCCGACGTAGCGGTACCACCCGGGGCCGTACGGCGTGTCGACCCGGATCGAGTCGTCGACGACCGAGACCGAGTTCACGATCGTCGGGTCGTCGGCGGGTTTCACACCGAGTCGGACGAGTTCGAGGAAGCCGCCGTCGACGATCTCCCGCTCGTCGTACGTCGGGCCGTCGTTGGCGATCGTCCGCGGACGCCCGGACTCGGGGTCGCCGTCGGCGGTGACGCGGAGGTAATACGGCGTGTCGGTGTGTCGCTCGGTCCCCGTCGACGTCGCCGTCCACTCCTCGACTCGGTCGGTCCACTCGTCCGCGAGCCCGAGCCACGCCAACGCGTCGGCCCGAAGCGTCTCGGGGTCGACTCCGCTTGTGGTGGCTGCTGCCGCGCCACCGCTCTCGCTCTCGATGCGGTCGGCCTCGGCGAGCGCGAGCGCGGCCCCGCAGGTGAGCCCGGCGATCTCGGCCGCGATGCTCGACGGCGAGAAGCCGGCTTCCTCCTCCCAACGCTCCTGGGCCGTTTCCGGCCCGTTCTCGGCGATGTATCGGAGCGAGCGTCGAACCTGATCGTAGGTGTAGTCGGCGTCTTCGAGCGTCACGCCGTGTTCGTACAGCTGCCACGCCATCACCGAGGGGAACGCGATGTTGTCCATCTGCTCGCCGCCCCATCGGGTGCGCCCGTCGATGTAGGTGTTCTGCGGAAGGAACCCGTCGTCGTCCTGCTGAGTGTTGTACAGGTACGCGAGGGCGTCGGCACCGCGCTTGACCTCCCCGACCTCGATGAGTGCCGTGAACACCTGATACAGGTCCCGCGACCAGACGAAGTTGTAGCCGTAGCCGCGGTCGACGGCCGCGTGTTCCGTCTCGCCCCAGGGCACCGACGGACTGGCGATGCCGGCGCCGTCGTGGCACTTGTCCTCGACGGCCGCCAGCGTCATCAGCGCGAACCGGTACTGCGTCTCCAGGTCCGCGTCGCCGGTCACTGACGACGGGAACTCCCGGTCGGAGAGCCAGTCGCGCCACGTCTCCACGTACGAGCCGGAAACGGCGTCGAACCCGCGTGAGAGCGCCCCGCGCGCCTCGCCCAGCGCGGCCGCCGTGTCCGCCTCCTCGGCGAAACCGAGCGCGACGGTGTCCGATATTTCGGTGTCGCTGCCGATCAGTCCGGCGAGCACCACGTTCCCCGTTTCGCTGTCGCTTCCCACGTCGTGAACGCCGCTGCCGAACAGCTCGGTCGCCTCGTCGCTACCGGCCGCGAGCACGCTCGCCCATTCGAAGCCGTCGACGCTGTCGAGCGCGAGCGCCACCTCGAACGGCTGGCCGTCGTCGTCGACGAGCTTCCCGGGAGTACGTTCCGACGCGTCGTCGTTCCGCGCGAGCAGGTGGTACGCTCCGGTGTCGCCGATGCGGTCCGCTCGGTCGTTCGTCCCCACGTTCGTGATCGTGGTGTCGACGAGGGCGTACACGTCGTACTCCCGTCCGCCCTCGAACGCGACGTCGGCGAGAATCGCGTCGCCGTCGGTGTCCACGGCGTACTCGACCGTCAGCGTCCACCGATGGCCGTGGCCGTCGCCGGTCTCACGGATAGTTTGGGTGTACGCGAGCGCGTTGTCGACGGTCGGCTCGGTGGTGCGCTCCACCGTCTCCGTGGTCGTCACGTGGCTCGTCTCGTCGAACGTGCGGATGGTGTAGCCCGTCTCCGGGTCGGCGACGAGGAAGTCGAACGTCCGCACGTTCATTACGTCGATGCGCGGGAACCGCGCCTCGGTGAGCGCCCCCTCCGTCAGCGTGAACCAGACGGGCACGGGATCGTCCGCGTCGTGATCGGCGGGCGTCCCGACGCCGAACTTTCGGCCCGTCGTCCACCGCGGTGCCTCCTCGGGCCCCGACGGTCGGTCGTGTGGCACCGGTAGCGCTCCGTACTTCGCGAGCGTCACCGTGGCGTCGATGCGGAGCGCGTGCGACCACGCGATGGGCGTCGCGCTGTCGAGGTCGCCGTCGTCGAACACCTGCTCGGCGAAGAGTCCGGCGTCGTTGACGAAGGGGCCGTCGGGCTCACAGAGCGCGTACAGGTCTCTGGCGGCCGCGAACAGCTGCTTCGCGTCGTCATCGCGCTCACTGACGAGACCCCCGAGTTCGGCGGCGGCCGCCGCCCCCCACAGCGTGGCGATCGACCACACCTTCGCGGCGCCCTGCTCCGCGGTGCGCCAGTCGTCGCCGGTGAATCGGACGAGCCCCTCGACATCGCCGGTTTCCCGGCGGAGCGCGTCGATCGAGTTCCGCACGTGGGCCCGGACGTGCCCGAGGAAGCGCTCGAAATCGGCCTCGGAGACGTCCGCGTCGTCGACGACGGTCACCCCGCCGTCGGTTCGGTCCGCGTCACGAAGCGCCGCGTACTCCGCGACCGCGCTCGCGAGCGCGAACGTGCTGGCGTCGGCGCGATCGTCGCGGCTGTCGTCGCTCGCGCGCTGCGGGAAGCGTTCAGTGTCCGGGTTCCAGCGGGTCTCCAGTCCGACGACCGCGGCGTCCGCCGCCTCGGCCGCGCGGGATCTGATCTCGGCGTCGACCGGCGCGCGCGCGACCGCGGCGAACGCGCGGAGGTACGTGGCCCCCGTGTGGGTGAAGCGCCCGAGCGCGTTCTCCCAGCAGTTCTGACAGCGTCGGGGGAGGCCGTCTTCCGCCGTCGTCTCACACAGGAACTCGACCGCGTCCGCGAGCGTCGCGTCGATTCGCTCGCGCCACTCCGCCGGAAGCTCCGTCGTGCGACGGAGCTCGGCGAGGAAGGCGACGACCGCCGCCGGCTGGTCGAGCTGGTCGTTGGGGCCAGCAGAACCGTTTGCACCTTCGATACGGGCGTTCGCCCATCCGGGTGCGACCTTTCCGGAGTCAGCCCAGACGCGGTGGGGCCACGAGCCGTCGGCGTCCTGGGTCCGGCAGAAGAACGAGGCCGTCGCGAGCAGCTCCTCTTCCGTGTCGAGGCCCAGTTCTTCGCTCGCGCCGAGGAGGGCCAGCGACGTCTCCGCCTCGTCGCGGAACCACGTGTAGCCGTAGCCGCCGGACGTCGAGTAGAACGGGTCGAACTCCGGCGCGGCGATCCGGGCGCCGGATTCGGCGGTGAGCAGGTCGAGCGCGCGCAGGTCGCTCGCCACGACGCCGCGGCGCGGCACGTCCTCTGGAACCGTCGGTCCGCGGCCCGCCGCTGCCTCCCGGAGGTCGTCCGCGTCGGGGTACGCGGTGGCGATCCGCGAGAGCTCGTCGATACGACGCTGACGGTCCGGTCCGTCGGTGAGAGCGTCCTTCGCGTCGTCGACCGTCTCGCGCGTCTCGCGTCGGTCGAGGACGGCGCGACTCGCGAGCGTGACCCGCTCGCTCCGCCCGTCCCGCTCGAACGGCGCACGGACGACAACGTCGGGAGTGAGCCGAGAGTCCTCGCGCTGGTCGATCTCGCCGCGGTGTGGGAAGCCGTCGCCGTCCTCGCCGAGCAGCTCGGGGATCGTCCGGAGTCGCTGGCCGTGAGCGGCCGAGAGCCCGGTCGACGCCGTGATGAAGTCGTGTTCGGTCCGGTGGTATATCTCGACGACGCTACCGTCGTCGGGTCCCGCCCCCTCGTGTACGAGGTTCCCGACGCGTCCCTCGACCATGTCGGGCGAGAAGGCGCAGGCGCCGACGAGCTCGGCGTTTGACGGCGGCGCACCGCGGAGTTCGACGTGTGTGAGGTGCGTGTCGCTCACGACGAGGTCGAACTGGTGGATGGTGTAACGGCCAGCGTCGTACTCGGTCTCGACGAGCGGGGTATCGCCGTCGTAGTGCTGACGGGTCGTGGTGAGTTCGTCGAACCAGCGGACGCCGCGCCCGGCGGTGATCCCCATTCGGAGCCGATCGGCTCCGCCGACCCCCGAGAGAGAGTACGAACAGTCGTGGACGGCTCCGTCGGGCCCGACGTGGACCAACCGGCCGTCGTCGCCGGTAAACGCGCCGGCGGTCGTGGGGCGCTCGGCCGGGTAGCGCTCGCCGCGCCGACGTTCGTGCTCTGTGAGAGCGGTTCGCAGTCGCATGGTCGCTCTGCGGCTGCTGGCCTAAAAGCCTTGACGAACGAGGCGACGGTTCCACAATCGTTCCGATCGAGCGATCGGAAACTGAGCGAAGAGCAACACCGAAGACCCCGGGCACCGATGAGCCCCGTATGCATCACCCCGGACCCCCACGATTTCTCGCGACCGGCGAGACAACGGAACTGGCCCCGCGGGACCCGGACCCCGACGCGAGCTACGACTGGCGCGTGATCGACTCGCCGCCTGGAAGCGAGGCGACCGTCGGGACGGAGCCCGTGACTTCGTTCACCCCCGATGTCCCCGGGCGATACCGGATCGGGCTCGCCGCGCCCGACGGCGATCACACCCTGACTGTTCGCGCCTTCGCGGCGAGCTACGCGGGCGTGGACGTCGAGGGCGGAAGCGGCACCGCGATCCGCGACCGCGACGCCGACAGCGTCCCCATCGAATACGGCGCGGAACGCGCCCGCGAGGGCGTCGGTCGCCCGCGCGTCCGGCTCGACGCGGCCGTTCGAGACGCCGACGGAGGACGCGAGGCGGTCGTCCGCGCGACCCCCAAGCCGAACCCGGCGTCCGACCTCGACGCGGATGACCTAGCCGTGACGTTCGTCATCGACGACCGAGACGCGGCGACAGCAGTGGGCGAGGGGCGCCGGAACCCTCGCGACGTGACGGAGATCGTCGACGACGGCCGCGAGCTCCGGTTCCCGGTCGACGCCGTTCCCGACCGTGTGCGCGTCCACGCGGTCGCGGTGGCCCACGAGCCGGGTCGCGAGCCGCGCGTCAGCGTCGCGGACGCGATCGCGGTCGAACGGGTCGGCCGCGACGAGCTCCCCGGTGCGGACGCGGACGGGAGTCCGAGCGACCCCGACCTCACCGCGCCCGCGGGTCCGAGATTCGAGGCGGTTCGGCTGAACCAGCCGCCCGCGTGGACGGAGTCCGCGACGGTGTACGAGGTGTACGTCCGGACGTTCGCCGACTGCGACACGGGAGAGACGTTCGAGGCGATCGCCGAGCGGATACCGACGATCGCCGACCTCGGCGTCGATACCCTGTGGCTCACGCCCGTGCTCCAACACGACGGGAAGCCGCACGGATACAACATCGTCGACTTCTTCCAAACCGCGGCGGATCTCGGTGACCGGAACGAGTACGAGGCGCTGATCGAGACCGCACACGACCACGGGATGCGCGTGTTGTTCGACTTCGTCGCCAACCACACCGCGCGCGACCACGAGTGGTTCCGAGACGCCTACCAGAACCCCGAGTCGCCGTACCGCGACCGCTACGAATGGCAGGCGTCCGGCGAGCCGGGAACGTACTTCGACTGGGAGCTGATCGCGAACCTGAATCACACGAACCTCGACGTCAGGCGACACCTCCTCGACGTCGTCGACGAGTGGGCACCGCTGGTCGACGGATTCCGGTGTGACATGGCGTGGGCCGTACCGGACTCGTTCTGGCGAGAGCTTCGCGATCGGGTGAAAGACATCGATCGAGAGTTCCTGCTGATGGACGAGACGATCCCGTACATCCCCGGCTTCCACGAGGGGATGTTCGACGTCCACTTCGACGCCACGCTGTACTTCCAGCTCCGACAGGTCGGGCGGGGCGCGGAGCCGGCGGCGACCGTCCTCGACGCGATCGACCAGCGCGCGGAGATCGGCTTCCCGGACCACGCCGGCTTCCTCCAGTACATCGAGAACCACGACGAGACCCGGTACCGGGTCGAGTGCGGCGACGCCGCCGCCGCCGCCGCGGGCGCGGCGACGATGACGCTCCCCGGCGTCCCCATGGTGTACGCGGGCCAGGAGATCGGACAGCAGGGTCGCCGAGACGCCATCGCGTGGGACCACGCGCGCGAGGAGGTGCGTGAGCGCTACGAGCGGCTCATCTCCGTCCGCGACGAGCATCCGGCGCTCGGTCCCGCGGGCGACCTCGATCGGGTGGGGTACCACGTCGCCAGCGGCGACGTCTCGGAGCGACCGATCGTCGCCAGCGGGAACATTCACCCGGACGACGTGGTCGCGTTCCGGCGGCACACGGACGAGGAGTCGCTCGTCGTCGTCCTCAACTTCGCCCCCGACGAGGCGAGCGTCGCCGTCGATATCGATCACGCGAACACCGACCTCGTCACGGGCGAGCCGTGTATCGTCCGCGACGGGGACGGAACGGATCGGATCCGGGTCTCGGACGTGGCCGTCGTTCGCGCGGAGGAGCGATGAGCGAGGCGGAGACGCCGAGCCGACTGCCGGAGGAGACGGCCGCCCTCGTCGACCGGTCGCGACGCGACCGCGAGTCGGCGAGCGAGCGATTCGCGGCCGCGCGGTCGATCGTCGAGCGGCTCGGGGCACACCCGGTCCGCCCGACCGACGCGGACCCGGCGACCACCGAGCCCGAGGGCGTTGCCTTCGGCTTTTGGACGCCGGACCTGATCGAGGCGGGCGTTCCCGTGGAAGACGTTCGGCTGGAGCTGTTCACCCCCGCGGACGCGGCGTCACCGGTGGACCCCGGCTACGACGACCTTCGCGAGGTCGAGTTCCGCGTCGACCGGGTTCCGGTCGAGCGGGACGGAGAGTTCCACTGGGTCGCGGTCGAAGGGATTCCGGTCGGGACAGGGGATCGGCTGGGGGCGCTGTATCAGCTGACGTACCCGACTCCCGGCGAGGAGGGCGGGTGGGAAACGGTCCAAGACCCCCTCGCGTACTCGGTGCCGTTCGGCGCGTTCGCGCCCGCAGAGGCGTACGACTGGCCCCGACTCGACGCGACGCGACCCGACCGCGAGCACTTCGCGTCGTTCGGCGCCGCCGACGAGGCGCTGCCGACGACCGAGGACGGCGGGCTTCCGCGGGTCGATCCCGCGACGAGCATGCTGGAGATCCACCCCGGCACGTCGACCGAGCGCGGGTCGCTCGCGGCGCTCGCCGAGCGGTTCGAGTCTATCGGCGAGAAGCTCCGGACGGGCGAACCGCTGGCACCGCACGAGGAGAACTACGCGGGGTACGACGCCGTCCAGCTGATGCCGGTCGAGCCGCTCACGCAGGCGTACGGGCGACAGTGGTACTGGCGGCCGGGCGGGGCGTACGAGCCGGACGGCGAGGGGGAAACCGAGGAGGCCGCCGACGGCGACCCCGTCGATCCGGTCTCCGCGTTCGACCGCGAGCGCGACACGGAGCGGGTGACCGTCGGCGTCTCGCGGCCAGATCAGACGAACTGGGGGTACGACGTGGTCGTGAGCGCCTTCTCGGCCGCGAACCCGGCGATACTGGAGACGGGCCGTCCGGACGAACTCGTCGACTTCATCGCCGCCTGCCACGCGATGCCGGACCCGATCCGCGTCGTCTTCGACGTGGCGCTCGGCCACGCCGACGAGGCCGCCGACGGACTCCTTCCCGACCCCTTCTTCGAGGGGCCGGGGATGTACGGGCTCCACCTCGACTACCGCCAGCCGGTCGTGCGGGCGATGCTCTTAGAGCTGCAGCGCCGGAAGGCGAACTTCGGGGCCGACGGGATCCGGATCGACGGCGCCCAGGACTTCACGTACCACGACGAGGAGACCGGCGAACAGGTCCACGACGACGCGTTCCTCGCCGAGATGGACCGCGTCGTCCACGAGGTCGCCGGGACGGAGTACCGCCCGTGGATGATCTACGAGGACGGCCGCCCGTGGCCCCGCGAGGACTGGGAGCTGGCCTCGACGTACCGGACGCTGATCGACCGGCACCCGCACGCGTTCCAGTGGTCGCCGGTCACCTTCGCGCACAACAAGCCCGCGCTGCTCACGTTCTGGGCGACGAAGTGGTGGCGCATGCGCGAGGTCGCCGAGACGGGCAGCCAGTGGATCACGGGCGTCGCGAACCACGACACGCTGCGCCGGGGCTCGCAGGTCGAGGTGACCGACGACTGGGGCGGCGCGCTGATCAACCCGTATCTGGCCGACTCGCCGCCGGAGACCATCCGAGAGGCGTACGACAGCCCGGCCGCGCTCGTCTGGTTCCACGTCGCGATGCCGGGCGTTCCCATGGATTTCCTCCACGCGAACTACCGCGCGCCGTGGGGGTTCGTCCGCGACACCGACTCGACGTGGAACGTCAAGGTCGTCGCCGAGGAAGCGCCGTGGATCGACTGGCACGTCCCGGAGGGATCGTTCGCTGACGGGGCGGCGTTCCCCCGGCTGAAGGAGCTCGGCTTCGAGACCCGCGAAGAGCTGAAGGGGTTCGCCACGACGCTCGCGTCGCTCGTCGACGCGACCGACTGCGACGTGGACCTCACCGCCGAGCTGTTGTCGGTCCCGGGGACTCCGCTGGGCGACTCGCTCGGTGCCGAGGACCTCCAGCGCTTCTCGTTCGCGTGGAGCGCCGACGTGGCCGAGTACGTCGTCCTCGACCGGTGGGAAGACGAGCAGGACGAAGCGCGGACCGCGTTCGACCGCCGCGTCCGTGAGTTCCGGCAGGCGCGTCCGTGGCTCCGCGGGGATATCGATCCCGCCAGCGGCGAGGCGTTCGGCTACCGCCACCCCACCGAGGGAACCGTCGTGTATCAGGCGCTCCGTCAGGAACCGGGCGGAGACGAGCGCTTGCTCGTCGCCTGCAACGTCGAGGGGACGCCGGTCGAGGCGTCTCCGAGCGGTGTCCTCGCCGATCTCGATGAGAGCGGCGATGCTCCCGCAGAGGACGGAGCCTGGAGCGTCGCGCTCGCAGCGCCCGATATCAGTGTCACGGCTGGCGACGAGATCGCAGGCGACGAGCCGGTGACGCTCGAAACTGCGGACGCGGTCGTGTGGCGCGCGGACGGCGAGTGAGGCGGCTGCGCTCGTCGCCCGTCACGTCAGCTGTGAGACACAACGCTTGAGTCGGTGGGCGTAACAGGTCACGTATGCGATTCGACCGCTCCGCTGGCGTCTTCTGTCACGTCACCTCACTACCGAGCGAGTACGGGATCGGTGACCTCGGCGACGGCGCCGCGGCGTTCTGCTCGTTCCTCGGCGACGCCGACGTCGGCCACTGGCAGATCTGTCCGATCGGACCGACGACCGACGGCGCCGGGGAGTCGCCGTATCAGTCGCCCTCGGCGTTCGCGGGCAATCCACTGCTCGTCGATCTCGATGGGCTCGTCGACGACGGCTGGCTCGACGAGTCCGACCTCGAACCGATACCCGATTTCCCGCGGGATCGCGTCGATTACGAGGCGGTCCGTGAGTACAAACTTCCGCTGTTGCGGACCGCGTTCGAGCGGTTCGATGAAGCGGTCGACGAGGGCGACGATGCCGAATCGGAACTGGACGCGTTCCGGGAACGAGAGTCGTGGCTATCGGACTACGCGCTGTTTCGCGCCGTCTCGTCGGCTCGGCCGGAAGGAACCTGGGCGGAGTGGCCCGAGCCGCTTCGGACGCGGGAGCCGGAGGCGCTGGCGGCGGCGCGCGAAGAGCACGCCGGAGAAGTGCGGTTCCGCGAGTTCGTCCAGTGGACGTTCGACCGGCAGTGGCGCGACCTCCGTGAGATCGCCGCCGAAGAGGGCGTCTCTATCGTCGGCGACGTGCCGATCTACGTCGCGCTGGACTCGGCCGACGTATGGGCGAACCCGGAAGCGTTCCAGCTCGACGACCAGAACCGGCCGACGGCGGTCGCCGGCGTCCCCCCCAACGCGGGCGACGACGGACAGCGCTGGGGAAACCCGCTGTACGACTGGGACCGGCTCGCCGAGCGCGACTACGACTGGTGGCTGGCTCGGTTCCGTCGGCTGTTCGACCTCGCCGACGTGGCGCGGCTCGACCACTTCCTCGGGTTCGTGAAGTACTGGGCGATCCCCGCGGACGGCGGGCCCGCCGACGGCGAGTGGCGCGACGGCCCGGGACGCGACTTCTTCGAGACGGTCGAACGGGAGCTCGGGCAAGCCCCGTTCATGGCGGAGGACCTCGGATTCGGAGAGCCGAGAATGGACGAGCTCATGGCCGAGTTCGGCTTCCCCGGGATGCGCGTGCCGCAGTACGCGGACTGGTGTGCGGAGGGCGACCAGTATCAGCCCATGCACTACCCCGAGGGCGTCGTGGGATACACGTCCACACACGACACGGACACGTGGGTCGGCTACTTCGAGGACCTCCCGGAGCGCCAGCGAGACTGCTTCCGGTACAACGTCGGGAGCGAGGGCGATCGGGCGGTCGAGTGGGAGATCATCGACGAGGTGTGGAGCTCGGAGGCGGTGCTCGCGATGACGACGATGCAGGACCTGCTCGGGCTCGACAGCGGCGCCCGGTTCAACGAGCCGGGAACCCTCAACGGGAACTGGCAGTGGCGGGTGCGGCGGGACGCGCTCGACGACGCGATCGCCGATCGCCTGTGGGAGCTCGCCGGGAAACACATCCGATAGCCCTTACAAAAGAGACGGCCCGTAGCGGCGCCGTGGTTCAGTACTGGTTTCGACCGAGCAGCCAGTACAGCACGAGTCCGAGGAACGGCGCGAAGAAGGCGACTAACGCCCAGAGGAACGCCGGCTGGTCGCTCCGGCCCTTCGCGTCGGAGTACACCCAGAGGATGATTGCCACGTGGACGGCGAGACTCAGAATGCCGATCAGGAAGGCGACTGCGCTGCCTGCCTGTAACAGTATCGGGGACATCACAGTCTGTGGCAGTCGCGCCGTTTATAAGTGTTTTTGGGATCGAACTGCCAGCAATCGACCGACGAGCGACCGACTCACGGCGGCGGAGAACCGAACCGCGAACCGTTTTGTCTCCGGGGCGCTCCCACTGTGCATGGACCTACCAGTCGACGCCGATCGGCTCCGAGCCGACATCGAAGCCAACGCGGCGTTCGGTCGCGTCGAGTTCGACGACCCGGAGAAGCGCGGCCGAACGAATCGGACCGGGAGCGAGGCGAACCGAGCGGCCAGAGACCGCCTCGTCGAGCGGTTCGCTGACGCCGGGCTCGACGTCGCCGTGGACGCGGTCGGCAACCTCTTCGGGACGTGGACGCCCGACTCGGCGGACCCGGACGCCGCGCCGGTCGTGAGCGGGAGCCATCTCGACAGCGTTCCCGAAGGCGGGATCTTCGACGGACCGCTCGGCGTGTACGCTGCGCTGGAGTCAGTCCGCGCGATGCAGGACGCCGGCGTCGAGCCGGATCGACCGATCGGCGTCGTCAGCTTCACCGAGGAAGAGGGCGGCACCTTCGGGAACGGCCTGCTCGGGTCGGCCGTGGCCACCGGCGAGCTCGACGTCGAGGAGGCGCTTCAGTTGACACGGTCGGTCGGAACGGGCGACGACGACGCGCCCGACGGCGAGACGCTGGGCGCCGCCCTCGACCGCATCGGTTACCGCGGTGACGACGCGATCGACCCCGCGAGCTGGGACGCGTTCTACGAGCTCCACGTCGAGCAGGACACGACGCTCGAATCGGCGGGCGCGGACGCCGGAGTCGTAACCACCATAACGGGGATCACTCACTGCGAAGTGACGATCGAGGGCGAGGCGAACCACGCGGGCGCGACCGCGATGGGCGATCGCACCGACGCGCTCGCGGCCGCGAGCGAGTTCGTCCTCGACGTCGAGGCCGCCGCGAACGAGGTCGCGGCGAGCGACAGCCCCTCCGCCGTGGGGACCGTCGGCTCGCTGTCCGTGTCGCCGAACGCCACGAACGTGGTCCCGGGACGAGTCGAGGCCGGTGTGGACGTCCGCGACGTGAAAGCCGAGTCGATGGAGACGATCGTCGAAGCGGCCGGGGAGTCGCTGGCTCGGCTGGAGCGCGAGCGGGGTGTCGTGACCGACCTCGAACGGCCCTTCGACGTCGCGCCGACGCCGATGAGCGAGCGACTCAGGGCGGCGGCACACGATGCGGCCGACGCTGCCGGGCGGCAGGCGATCGACCTCCACTCGGGGGCCGCCCACGACGCGATGCGCGTCGCCCGCGTCACGGACGCGTCGCTGCTGTTCGCGCCGTCGCGCGACGGCATCTCGCACAACCCCCGAGAGTGGACCGACTGGGCGGACTGCGCCGCCGCGACAGAGGTGCTCGCCGGGGCGATCGCGCGCGTCGCCGGAGTCGACGAGTAGACCGGCGTACGAAGCGCGACGATCGAACGCGTCACAACCGTTTTGGCGGCCCGTCGTGAGTGGTGACCGTGAGACGCCTCATCGGGTTCGGGTCCGTTATCCTCGGCGTGATCACCGCGGTCGCCGGGATTCTCGTGACGACGACCGAAGCCCTGACCGACTGGCCGGAGCTGTTCGACTACCCGGCGACACTGGTCGTCGGCCGGTCGCTGCTCGTCGTCGCCGTGTTCGGGCTCCTGTACGGAACCTACCTCCTCGCGATCGGCGTGTTGATGCGGTCGACGAACAAGCGGCGCGCGCACAACACGCGAAACGTGCTCCGGCTCGCCTTCGGGTTCGTCGGGACCGTTGCGACGCTCGCCGTGCTGACGGAGAACTGGCTCGGGCTGCTCTTCTCGCTCGGCGTGATCGGCTTCGCGGTCACGTTCGCCCTTCAGCAGCCGCTGCTATCGCTCATCGCGTGGGTGTACATCACGGTGAAACAGCCGTACGGCGTCGGCGACCGAGTCAAGATCGACGACGCGAAGGGCGACGTCATCGGTGTCGACTTTCTCGTGACGACGCTGTGGGAGATCAACGGCGAACTCGTCACCACGAATCAACCCTCCGGTCGGGTGGTGACGGTACCGAACAGCGTCGTACTCTCCTCGAACGTCGTCAACTTCGGGGGCGGCGGGTCGCCGTACGTGTGGAACGAAGTGGCCGTACAGGTCGCCTACGAGACCGACCTCGACTTCGCGCGCGAGGTCATGGCCGACGTGGCGACGGACCTGTTGGGCGAGGAGATGGCCGCCGGAATCGAGGCGTACCGTGAAGCGCTCGCGGAGACGCCCGTCGAGCTAGAAGTGTACGACCGACCGACGGTGAACGTCGCTCAGGGAGAATCGTGGATCGAGCTCCGCGTTCGATATCTCACTCACCCACGACGCGGACAGCGCGTCAGGAATCAACTATACGAGCAGATCCTCGCCCGTTTTAACGAACATCCCGATCGCGTGGCGTTCCCGGTGAGTCGGAGCCGGTAGCAGAATCGCGGTCGGTTACCCGTACATTTTTATATGGTATCGACGTCAGGTGGTCACCGATCGGTTCGAGATCGGCGGGGCGAATGTTCACGAAAGTACCCGTATTCGAGGGTTTCACGCGGTTTTATCACAATGTGTCGATCTGCATATGCGGCATATTTATATAGTTAGAAGACTTACTAAGAGTTAACGAATCGGCGAGCCCGGCTCCAGTATTTCCGTCGGGAGTTCGATCAGAGAGAACCCATGACAGAAACACGCATACACGAATACGATGGATCGACGGAGCGGAATCGAACGAACAGTTCGGCCGCGGAGTCCACCGCGGACGAGACGGAATCGACCGCCGACGAGCGAACGACCACCTGCCCGGAGTGTGAAGGCCGCCTCGTGACGGACACGGAGCACGGCGAGACCGTCTGTGAGGACTGCGGGCTCGTCGTCGAACAGGATTCGGTCGACCGCGGGCCGGAGTGGCGCGCGTTCGACTCCAGCGAGCGCGATAGCAAGTCGCGCGTCGGCGCCCCGACGACGAACATGATGCACGACAAGGGGCTCTCGACCAACATCGGCTGGCAGGACAAAGACGCCTACGGCAAGTCGCTGTCGACCCGTCAGCGTCAGAAGATGCAGCGGCTGCGCACGTGGAACGAGCGGTTCCGCACGCGCGACTCGAAAGAGCGCAACCTGAAGCAGGCGCTCGGCGAGATCGACCGCATGGCCAGCGCGCTCGGGCTCCCGGACAACGTCCGCGAGACCGCCAGCGTCATTTACCGCCGCGCGTTGAGCGAGAATCTGCTGCCCGGCCGCTCCATCGAGGGCGTCGCGACGGCTGCACTCTACGCGGCGGCCCGACAGGCCGGGACGCCGCGCAGCCTCGACGAGTTCACCGCCGTCTCCCGCGTCGATAAGATGGAGCTCACCCGGACGTACCGGTACGTCATTCGCGAGCTCGGCCTGCGAGTGCAGCCCGCGGACCCCGAGAGCTACGTCCCGCGGTTCGTCTCGCGGCTGGAGCTCTCCGAGGAGACCCAGCGGCTCGCACGCGAACTGCTCGACAACGCGAAGGACGCGGGGATCACCAGCGGGAAGTCGCCGGTCGGGCTCGCGGCGTCGGCGGTGTACGCCGCCGCCCTCCTGTCGAACGAGAAAGTGACGCAGAGTCAGGTGTCGGCGGTCGCCGACATCTCCGAGGTCACGATCCGGAACCGGTACAAAGAGCTCCTCGAGGCGAGCGAAGGAGTGACTGCCTGAGCGCCGGTCTGAACCGACGACGACAGCGCACGGACGACGGCGGCGTTGCCGTCGATCCACCGTACGGGCCGAACACGGAACCGTTCTCAGTTCAATTCGCCACTCACGTTTTTAACCCGGTAGTGTGAACAGTGAGCTATGGTGGACGCGTTCGTCAGACTTGTCTGTCCAGAGTGTGGGAAGGAGTGGCAGGATAACCCCGCGGATCTCCAAGACTTACGGTCGAACTTCAGCTGTCCAGCCTGTCACGCGACCCGTCGACTAACGGAGTTCATGCGAACCGGACGCGATCTCGAAGCGGTCAAACAGTTCCAGTAACGCGTGACCGAGCGACCGGTGCTCCGCTGTCGAGATCTATCCCGATCGATAACGTCAAACAGCGTCTGCGCCCCGCAAACACCGGATATGGGAAACACGTATGGTAACGTGACTCAAGATAATAATATAAACCTACGGTAGCAAAGGACTGTTACTCATGAAGAAGCAGGAGCTTATCCACCTTCACGGCCTCCTCGCGGAAGTACGAAAACAGTGCGAGTTCTGGAACGAGGACATTGACCTCGAAGCCTACGAAGAACTCGGCGTCAAACCGACATCGATTCACAAATCGAAGACCGACCACAAGGCCGCTGTTTTTAAGCTGACCGAGGGAATCACCGAACCGATGCAGGAGTCCGAATCGGAGCCGCTGGCCCCGACCGCAGACTGAACCGAACTCTTCACACTGACGGTCTACCGGACAAGTAGCCACGTAGTGGCGACCTTCGAGAAGGCTAAAGGCGGGTCGACGGTCGCTACCGAGCGGTATCGCCGACGGCCGTGTCATCGGCGTCGTCACCGCTCTCCGCGTCGTCGCTTTTCGACTCAATCTCCACGACGTCGAGGACCGCAAGCGGGATGTTTCGGAGGCGCTGTCCGATCTCTTTGCGAGCGACCCGCCTCGCGTGTTCCGCGCGTTCGACGTTGAACACGTCCATGCTGAGTTCGAGTGCGACGAGTGCCTCGTCCGCAGCGACGAACGCGGGCGGCAGCTCCTCTCCGCTCGGAGCGGTGCGCGTTCCCGCTTCGATTTCGACGTAGTTCAGGTCGGGGTTCAGCATCTCGCCCGTCTTCGAGATGGCGATCCGAACCGCCTCGTCAGCGGTCTCGACGTCGTATACGGGAACGGCGGCTTCGACGACGACTCGACAGTTCATCACGGTTTGTCATACCACACGAACCAGTATGAAACTTCGGCCGCGCCGATCGGAGAGCCCGTCTCTCGGCGTCCGCTACTCTCCGCCAGCCCGAAGATAATAAAAGACGTACGTCTGCGCGTAGCCGGCGTACGTCCCGCCAAAGCGCTCGCGGATGGCGCGGGAGGTCTCCGTGTACCCACCGCGATCGCAGTCGGGGTAGTACTCCTCGATCGTCGTCCGAATCCACGTGTCGAGCGGCACCGCCTCCAGGAATCCAAGCGAGAACAGCAGCACACAGTCGGCGACCTTCTCTCCGACGCCGACGAACCGCGTCAGCGATTCGCGGGCCGCCTCGTACGGAAGCTCCGACGCCTCCATCGGATCCGCCTCACCCGTCGCGACCATCTCGGCCGTCCGCTGAACGTAGGGCGCACGGTATCCCAAAGACAAGTCGCGGAGATCCGCCTCCGTCCGCGCGGCGAGCTGCTCCGGCGTCGGGAACGCGTTATACGCCTCGCCGTCGAGCTCGACGACGTCGCCGTACGTTTCCCGCAATCGCCGCTGCATCCCGTGGATCCGCGCGACCCGCATCTGTGCCGAACAGATAAACGAGATGAGACAGGGGAACACCGGGTCGCGGGTCAACCGCATCCCCTCGTAGGCGTCGTACGCGCGTTCGAGGAGGGGGAGGTCTGGGGTCGCGTCGAGGATAGCATCCAGGTCGTCGTCGAGGCGAAACAGGTGCTCAATGATCGGGACCGCGTCGCCCGTGGACTCCCAATGAAGCGTTCCGTCGTGAACGCCGCCTTCCTGTCGCACGCGAAGAGGCACCCGCTCGTCGGTGAGCGACGGGATCGGGTCGACAACGGTCTCGTACCACTCGTCGCCGCCGTGCGCGTGGAGGTCCTCGTACGTTCTCCCGTCGGCGCGGTTCCAGAGGTAGCTCTGGCCGCTCTCGACGGTGGCTTGGAGGTCGAACGGCCCGTCCAGCCCGGCGATATCGACGGCGCCTCGTTCCATTACTGGGTGGGTAGGGAGGCGGGCGTATGCGGGTTTCGGTAGCGGCTGATCGGCCGTGTCGCGGAGGGGTTTTTGTCTCGTCATCCCCTACGACGCGCATGCCGACGTACCGGCGGACGACCCGCGTACCCGCCCCCATCGACGACGTCTGGACGTTTCACTCGACGATCGACGGACTCCGAGCGCTCACACCCGACTGGATGCACCTGCGGGTCGACGAGGTCAAGGGACCCGACGGGACCCCGGATCCCGAGGTTCTCCTCGAAGGCTCCGAGATACGAATGTCGATGCGTCCCTTCGGCGTGGGGCCGCGCCAGCGGTGGACCTCACGGATCGTCGAACGGGATCCCGACGATGAGAGTTCGGCGGAGTCGAGCGCACACTTCGTCGACGACATGGTGGGCGGACCGTTCCGGAAGTGGGAACACACCCACGCGTTCTACGCCGACGGCGACGAGACTCTGCTCGTCGATACCGTCGCGTATCGGCTGCCGTTCGGAGCGCTCGGAGACATCGCTGGCCCATTCGCGAAGGTCGGGTTCGAGGGGATGTTCCGGGATCGACACCGACGAACGGTTGCACGGTTCGAACGGTAGTCGCTCAGGAGGCCGGACCATCGTCGAGAGCGGCGTGTCTCGAGGGTGCGTCGCAAGTCGACGCCGAGACGACTACGTCCCGCTGGCGGACGAGGTGAGCGCGATCCCGGCGAGCACTACCGCACCGCCAGCCACCGTTATCGCCGTCGGCACCTCCGAGAGGAAGACCAACGCGAGGATCGTCGCGCCGACCGGTTCACCGAGGAGCGAGACAGAGACGACGCTGGACTCCACGTGAGCGAGCGCCCAGTTCAACACGGTGTGTCCGAACAGTCCCGGACCAACCGCCAATCCGACGAATATCGCCCACTCCCGTGCCGGGTACCCGCCGAGCGGATGTCCCTCGACGAGAACGATTGCGAGCAGCGAGACGGTGCAAACTCCGTACACGACCACCACGTAGGGAACGAGTGCGACTCTCTGACGGAGGGATCGACCAGCGAGGACGTATCCGGCAGCCATCACGGCACCGAACAGCGCGAGTGCGTTCCCGTACAGCGGCCTCGGACCGACGAGAACGCCGCCGAGGAAATCTCCGACTGACATCGCAGCCATCCCGGCGACCGCGACGCTGATACCGATCGCCATCCGTCGAGTGACACGCTCTCGGAGCAGGAGCCACGCACCGAGCGCGACGAACACCGGTTGCGACTGCACCAGCGTCACGCTGGCGGCGACACTCGTCCAGTCGAGGCTCTCGAACCAGGCCGCAAAGTGCAGTGCGAGTGCGACCCCCGAACAGGTCGCGAACGCCAAATCGCGTCGCGTGATGCGAGCGAAGTGATCGCGGTACCGCCAGACGGCGATCGGAAGCAGCGGGAGCGTCGTGAACAACACGCGGTAGAACGCGGCCACCGAACTCGGCGCGTCGCTCAACCGGACCAGCACCGCGCCAGCGCTCACTGCGGTGACGGCGATGACGAGTCCCGCCTTCGGTGGTACGCGTGGATCGCTTCCCATTCGTTTCGGTGTCGGTTCCCGGCGGACCCGCTTACCGGTTTCGGGACCCTTCCGAGCGGTCGATCGACCGTCCGACGGGAATTTCCCCACGCACCGCGAACATTCGACTATGTGTGCGGATACGTTCGGCGTCGGGATCCACCTCACCGCTGACGAGCTTCGGTTCGTCGTACACGTCCCCTCGGACGTGGACTCCGGCTGGACCGATCCGGAGGCGTTCCAATCCCTCGTCGCCGAGACGGTCTGGGAACAGTTGGATCAGCAACAGGTGCTCGAAACGGTAGCGAGTCGCTTCGAGACCGGTGACACCGCTACGCTCGGTACCGTCTCACTCTCTCCCGACGGGACCGTTGTCTCTCATAACCTCCGTCTTCCGTCACCATCGGAGGATGCCGGTACGTGACCCACTCGATCGAGAACAACCGGTTACGTCGGTGTCGTTAGTTCATCGTCCGAATCAGACGACGAGGCAGCGAACACAACTCCAACATCCCACAGGCGCTCCGGTCGGTATGCGGTGAGGTCGTATCGAGTCGGACCGACCGTTTCGCTCCACGTTTCGAGGACGCCGAGTCGCACTAATCCGGATACCGTCGCACCCAGCGTTCGCGGCGTCGTTTCGGCGTCCGAAAGCGTCGCGTGGATCTGTTTCGCCTGCGGGTAGTTCCGGCCACAGGCATCGATCCCGCGTTGGGCCTCAGCCCAGTGTCTCCGGACGTACCCGAACGTCGTCGGATCCTCTTGACGGAGGTGCTTGATACTCTCAACCACTACCGGGTTACTCCCCTCTACCACGTCGACGCTCTCGAGCAGCGACGCGAGTCCGGGGTCCGTGTTCGGACCGATCGAACAACCCAGTGTGATATCGCCAACGGATTCAGGCAGTCCGTCACGGAGCCCGGTAACGAATCTCTCAGCCGCAGTGAGTCCCTTGTCGGTTAAAAGCGGGTTTACGTCGTCGACGATCACGTGAACGTCTGCGTTGTCGACTCCGGTGAGATGGTCGGTCACGGCTGTAAGCACTCGATCAACGTCTACCGGTGCACCGAGGACAGTGTACGCAAGCTGTCCGTTGGGTACGACCTGCGTCGTCGCCGTCGCCCCACGCGTGAGGTCGCTCGCAGAGACGAGCGCTTCTCGAACCGGCACCGAGTTGGTTGAGCTGCGCCATCCGCGACGCCACTCCTCGATTCCCGTATCGAACAGCACCGAAACCACTTGTTCCGGAGCCCGACCATTGCGGACCAGCGACCGTTCACCGCCGGATACGCGCATCGTAACACTTCGGTCGCGCGCTGTCGGAACGGCCATCGTTACGTTAGCTTCAGCGACAAAATCTATAAACTTATGGGTAGTATTCTCAATATTGAAAGTCATCAGAAGACAGTTATTGATGCGCTCAGGCGGTCGCGATGGGAACGCCCGTTCGATAAATACAACAAGCCCACGGACGCGGTGTCCGTGGGCTTGAAAACTTGTGTGGGGCAATCGCCCCGTATGAATGGGTAGGCGGCGAACCGCGGTTCCCAGAGGATCGCTCACTCCAGTACTTCCCGGTACGCTGGTGGGCTTAACTTCCGTGTTCGGAATGGGTACGGGTGTCGCCCCACCGCTGTGGCCGCCTTTACGCCGACTCTCGGGATTGAACCGAGACTCCCTACTCCTGTGAGTAGCGAGACGCCTGTGTCGGTGGTTCCAGTCTCTCGACCGTCTGACCGTGTATATGTGCGATCCAGTTACCGCCTGAACTCATACGAACTGTGGTGTCAGTGCCGTATGACTGTGGCTTCGGTCTGTTAGTGCTCGTGGACTCAACA